>CAZCJG010000054.1:0-17440 GCA_964498575.1 uncultured Anaerolineales bacterium
GGACGCCTCGAAGGCCTCGATCGCCGCGGCGATCGTCGGGACGGCGGTCCAGCGCGCGTGCTGGGTCAGCGGGTACGGTGCGTAAGCCACGATCTCGTCCGACCCGTCCGGGCTCGACCCGTCCCTGGCCACGGACGGTGCCCAGGCGCGACTGGCGACAAGCTCGAACAGGTCGTGCAGCTCCTTGATCAGGGCAGCGGGATCCATCGCTGCCCCGGCAGCCTCGCGATTCTGAGCGGCGCGGGCGACGACCTCGCGCGCGGCGAGCGGGCTGGCGCCGCGGACGTGGCGGACGAGGGTTTGCCAGGCCGGCGCGGCGGGCGCGGACGCCAGCCAGGCGGCGAGCTCGGTGGCGGTGACCTGGGCGGGAAGCCGCTTGGACGCCGGTGGGGGAGGCGCCTGGTAGGGTCGACCTGGCAACACCACCCGCGCCCGCGACATCGCCTCGGTGACGGGGCGGGCGGCGGCGAGGATCAGCCCCGCGCCATCGACGAGGATCAGGTTGGCCAGCCGGCCCATCAGCTCGGCGATCAGCCGGACCTGGCCGGGGGCGGCGTGATCCGCGTCAGGATCGTCGACCCGGCCGCGTTCTGCTTCGGCACGGCCGGCGCGATCCCCGCCGGCGCCGAAGCTGAAGACGAGGCAGCGCTCGTAAGCCGGCTGGGTGACCGCGAGCAGCCGCGTGCCCTCGATCCGCGCGGCCAGCGCGAGCGCCAGCGGGGAAGCGGCGCCTTCGCCGCGCCGGACCCGGTCCTCCGACAGACCCAGGCCCTCGCGCCCCGGGTCGGCGCTCAGGCTGAGGTAACGCCGCCGGTCAAGATACAGCTCGATCGCCAGGCTATGGCGATCGAGCTGCACGACGTCTTGGGCCCGGCTGCCGACGAGGCTCGCGGCGAGCTCGTCGGCGAGGGCGGCGGCGGTCAGGGAGTCGATGAACACGCGCGGGTGAGGTTACCCTCCTTCGTGCTCGGTGTGCGCGGTCTTGACGGCGCGATAGATGCGGGCGTAGATGCCCACCAGCATCTCCTCCGCGTCGTCGTCGTGGACGCCGCGGGAGACCTGCTTCCAGATCAGCGAGGTCATCCAGGCGCTGATGGCCGCCTGCATGACTTCGGGCGAGTCGGTGTTCGGGAACGTGAAGTGGTCCACCTGGGCATGCTCCTGGGTTTCGGCGCATTTCGAAGCGCCGCCGCATGGCGGGCGCTTGGACGACGGTTCGACGAGATGACGTTGGCGCAGCATGGGTAACGCCCAACGCACGGCACGATTATATCCCGAGGCCGGCCACCCGTCCAACGACCGCGGCACGCAGGTTGACCCACGACCGTGACGGGCGATACAATTCGCGGCGCTCAAGCCGGAGCCAGGGAGTGCCCAGTGCCCGACCGATCGACCGGCGCTGCGTCCAGCGCGCAGCTCCTGCAAAGCACCTTCGACCTGCTGGACCGGGTGGCCCAGATCGGCGGCACGCGCGAGCGCCTGGCGCTGTCGCTGCGGCTGGACGACTGGCTGGCCTATCCCGAGGAGATCGCTCTGCCGGGCGGCGGCATCTATCCTGAGCGCGGCTTCTGGGTGCAGGATCGGTCCGGCCTGCGCGACTACCTCTTGCCGCAGGGCCGGGTGCTCAGCCTGTCCGGCGATCCCGAGCTGGCGCCGCGGCTCGAAGCCCTGGTCGATGCCGACCTCGATCTCGGCGTGCTGGTCGATCGCCTGCGGCCGGCCGCGGTCGTCGGCTTCCTCGGCGGCGTGCCGCCGGCCGACCAGAGCGGCCCGTTGGTGCCGCGGATGGTCGCCGAGCTGCTGATGGCCGCCGAGCGCAGCAGCGCCACGGGGCGCGCGACCATCTTGTGGATGCTGGCCGAGGCGATGCGTCCGGTGGACGGCTGGAACGAGGCCGCGGCGCGGCTCAAGGCCGGCTTCGAGCACGGCCTGGGCGATCGCGCGCCGGCGGTGCGCGCGGCGGCGGCGCTCGGCTTGGTGCGAATGGCGGCCGGGCTGGGACCAGCCGGGCCGGGCAATCCCTTGCGCAGCCTCAACGTGCTCTTCACCGTTCCCCATGCCGACGTGCAAGCCGCCGCGCTGGCGGCGCTGGCCGAGCTGCCGCCGCCGGCCTTCGAGGCCGTGACGCCGACGATCGCCCCCTTGGTCCTGGCCGCGCTGGCCGCGCCGGACCCCGAGGTGCGCCGCCTGGCCGGGGAAGTGCAGCTCCGGATCAGCGGCGGAAGCGACACCGCCGCCATCGCGGCCGATCTCGACGCCGGGGGCGAGCGGCGCCTGGCCGCCCTGCGGCGCCTGGTGATCGAGCTCGACCAGCCGCTCGACGCCTTCCTGCCCAAGGTGCTGGACGCGACCGGCGACCCCGACGCGGCGGTGCGCGAAGCGGCCCTGGCGGTGCTGGCGGCGCAGCTCGGCACCGAGCCCGCGCCGGTGCGCCACCGCATCCTTGTATCGCTGCTCGGGACCGACGATCCGCGCCTGGTGCGGACCGCGGTCGACGTGATCGCGGCGCATGCCGGCGGGGCGGGCGGGGACGGGGATCCCGCCGACCCGCGCGCCGACGCCGAGATCCTGCGCATGATCCGCGCCGCGCTCGACGGGCCGGAGGACAGCCGCGCGGCCGTCGCCCGACTGTGGCTGCACATCCACGAGGAGGCGACGGCGGAGGTCGCCACCGAGGCCATCGAGATCCTGCTGCGCCACGCCGACCCCGTGGTGCGCCAGGCCGCGCTGCGCCATCTCGCCGACCAGCCGCCCGAGCGCGTCCGCGTCGCCGTGCGCGATGACTTGCTCAGGCTCCTGGTCGAGCACCTGCGCGACCCCGAGCCCAGCCTGCGCCTGGACACGGCGCGGGCCATGCTCGGCCAGCGCTACCCCAGCGCGGCCAGCATCGCCGGCCAGCTCGCGCTGGATGCCGACCCCGGCGTGCGGCGCGGAATCCTGCCGATCCTGCGCCAGGCCGGCGACCCGGCGGCGCTGGAGCAGGCCATCGATACGGTCCAGGACGTCGACATCCTGTTCGGCGGCCTCACGGAGGCCGGCGCCGCGCGCCCGGCGTGGCTGCCGGTGCTCGATCGCGTCGGGCTGCTCACGTCGAGCTGGGTGCTGGATCTCCTCGTCGCGCTCCTGCGCGAGATCCCGGCCGACACGCCGGATGCGTGGCTGCGGCAAGCGATCGCGGCGATCGACGCGGTGATCCTCGCGCGCGCCGCCCCGGAGGGAGACCTGCTCTCGATCTGCCGGCGCCTGATCGAGCCGCCCCGGTCCGTGCCGGAGCACGCGGCCCGCCTGGCCGGTCAGCTCGCGGCCGAGGATCCGCGGGCGCTGGACTTCCTGTGGCTGCTGTACACCGGCTCGCGCGGCCCGGGATCGGAGGCGGCGCGTGCCGCGCTGGCGACCCTCGCCCCGCTGTCCAAGGCGCCGGCCGTCGAGGCGGAGCTCACCCGGCTGTGGGAGGAGACCGATCATCCGCGAGACCAGGCCCTCCTGCGCCGGCTGCTCGGCTATTCGAGCTGATCGTTGGGCGGGGACGATTGGCCTGGCTTGAGATGATGGTCCGAATCGCGACCCCGGTCCGGATCGGGATGACGCCGGGGGCCGGCTGATGCGCGCCTTGGTGCAGCGGGTGACCAGCGCGTCGGTGCGGGTAGACGGGCGGCGGGTGGGGGCGATCGGCCGGGGGCTGCTGGTCTTCCTCGGCGTGCGCCAGGGCGACACGCGCGCCGAAGCCGAGTGGCTGGCGCGCAAGGTCGCCGGCTTGCGGATCTTCGAGGGCCTGTCGGCCGGGGACTTGGCCGAGGAGCCCGAGGACGCGGGCAAGCGCGGCAAATTCGAGCGCGGGCTGGCGGAGGTCGGCGGTGGCGTGCTCGTGATCAGCCAGTTCACGCTCTACGGCGACGCGCGGCGCGGCCGGCGGCCGGACTTTACCGCGGCGGCGGAGCCGGCGACGGCCGAGGCGCTCTACGAGCACTTCGTCGCCTGCCTGCGCGAAGCGGGCTACCCGGTGCAGACCGGCGTCTTCGGCGCGATGATGGCGATCGAGCTGGTCAACGACGGTCCGGTGACCCTGCTGGTGGAGCGGGAGGCACCAGCGCGATAGTCCGAACACCGCCCCACGCCCCCGCCGCCGCCCGCCACGCCGCCCGCTGCTCGCGCGAGGCGAAGCCGCGCTTGCCGGTTCCCTCCAGCACCGCCCGCGTCGCCGGGCCGCAGCGCAGCTCGACGTGGAAGTCGGCGGGCGCGCGCCCGGCCCGCTCGATCCGTTCGCGCAGGTTCTCCAGCCCGGCGACCGCCGCGTGGATCTCGGCGGCCGGCAGGTCCGGCAGCGCCGCCACGCCCGCGCCGACATCCGCCTTGCCGTCCTGCAAGCGGACGAGCTGCCACTGCCAGTCGATCGGAGCGCCCCGGCCGGGGCGCGGCGGCCGGGCCGCGCGATCATCCGCCTCGTCGTCCAGCATGTCGATCACGTCGTCCGCCGACTCGCCCTGCCACGCCCGCACGTTCAGCGCGAAGTCCGCCGGGCTGCTCAGCGCGGCGCGGAAGAAGCGGTGGACCTCGGCGAAATGGCGGGTGAAGCGGGCGGGCGGCAGGTCGCGGCGCACCTCGCGGCCGTAGGTCTTGCGGCTGAGGCGCTCGTCGAGGATCGCGACGACGCCGCGGTCGTCGGCGCGGCGGATCAGGCGGCCGAAGCCTTGCTTGAGGGCGAGGGACATCAAGGGCAGCATGTAGGCGCCGAAGCTGTTCGCCTCGCCGCCCGCGTCGATCGCGCGCATCCGCGCCGCGTGCAGCGGGTCGCTCGGCGTCGGGAAGGGCAGCTTGTCCAGCACCACCAGGCTGAGCTCGTCGCCGGGCAGGTCCACCCCCTCCCAGAAGGAGCGCGTGGCGAGGAGCACGCTGCTGGGCGTGTCGCGGAACCATTCGAGCAGCGCCTCGCGCGGCGCGTCGCCCTGGGCGCGCAGGGGCCAAACGCTCCCGCCCTGCTCCGCCAGCCGTGCCTG
Organism: uncultured Anaerolineales bacterium; assembly: GCA_964498575.1. GTDB lineage: Bacteria > Chloroflexota > Anaerolineae > Epilineales > Epilineaceae > CAZCJG01. The sequence continues at coordinate 4,995 of CAZCJG010000054.1, forward strand.
GGCCTGGGCCAGGCCGGACCAGCTTGTGAAGAGGCACAGCGCGCGGCCGCGGCTGACCTCGAGCAGCCGGCCGATCTCCTCGGCGACGGCGGCGTAATAGGCGTCGCGGGCTTGCCAGTCGAAGGCCGGCAGCTCCGGCTGGTAGAGCAGGGCCTGGCGGGGATAGTCGAAGACCGGCGGGGCGACCAGCTCGGCGCTGCTGGCCTCGATGCCGGCGCGCGCCTTGAAGTGCGCGAAGCCGCCGCCGGCGGCCAGAGTGGCGCTGGTCAGGATCACGCTGCGGCCGGGCGCGTCGAAGAGGCAGTCGGCCAGCATCCCCGCCGGCTCGATCGGCGCGGCGTGGACCGCCAGGCGCACGTGGCGCCGGCCGAAGACCGGCTCGGCGAAGCGCACCATCCGGTCGTCGCGGCGGCTGGAGGCGACCGTCAGCAGCTTGTCGGCCAAGCTGCTGAGGTTCGAGACAGCCTGCTCGTATATCCGTGCGCGGACCTTGTCTGGTCCGCTCGGACCTCCAGCGTCGCCCGGCTTGCCGGCGCGGGCAGCGAAGGGGTTGCGGTCCTCCAACGTCTGGGCGGCCTGCTTCAGGCGCCGGGAGAGCGCGGTCAGCGCGGGGATGTCCGTCTCGATGCGGAAGGCTGCCGTGGGCCGGCCGCCGGGGTCGCCGAGCCGGGCGATCGCGTCAAAGGCCACGCGGTTGTCGAACTTGAGCTCGTCGATCAGCGCTTCGTCCAGGTGGTCGCCGTAGACCTTGCGCGCGAGGAGCAGCGGCAGGGCGGCGTCGGTGACCTCGACCTCGAAGACCGCGGTCGCGGTGTCGACCAGGTGGTGCGCCTCGTCGATGACGTAGATCGGCGCGGGCGGCAGGATGCGCTCGCCGACCTCGTCGAGCTGTAGGGCGGTGAGCAGCAGGTGGTGGTTGGTGATCAAGAGCTCGGCGCGGCTGGCGCGGTCGCGCATGAAGTTCACCCAGCAGTTGTCGGCAAAGTGTTCGCAGTCCTGGTGCAGGCAGTCGTCCGGGAAGCTGACCAGGTGCTGGCGCAGGTCGCCGGCCGGGATGAACGGCAGCTCGTCGACGTCGCCGGTATCGGTCCGCCGCAGCCACTGGCGAACCGCCTGGACCTGGTCCTGGTCCGGTCCGAGCTCCGGCAAGAGGCTGCGATCGCGCAGCTCGCGGTCCCACTTCCAGTTGCAGGCGTAGTTGCTGCGGCCTTTGACCACGACGGCGTCGATCTCGCGCCCGAGGATGCGGCCGGCCAGCGGCACATCCTTGGTGGCGAGCTGGTGCTGCAGCGACTTGTTGGCGGTGGCGACGATGACCGTCTCGCCGGCGAGCAGCGCCGGGATCAGGTAGGCCAGCGACTTGCCGGTGCCGGTCGGCGCCTCGATCAGCGCGACCCCGCCGGACAGCAGGGCGGCGCGCACGGTCTCGGCCATCTGGAGCTGGCTTTGGCGCGCTTCGTAGCCGGGCAGCGCGGCCGCGAGCGGTCCGTGGGGGCCGAAGAGCCGGCCGAGATCGGCGTGGGCGAGCGGGGAGTCGGCGCGGGGCATCGTGGCGGCAATGCTAGCACAGACGTCCACGACTTCCGCCGGCTTGACCCCCCGCCCCCGCGGCGGTAGAGTTGCCGCCGATGTTCTCGCGCAAGTGGCTGATTCCCGGCATGCAGGTCAAGCGTTGGCTCGGCTTGCTGCTCTTCGGCGTGACCTTCCTGGCGCTGGGCCTGGCCTACGTGCTGATCGAGCTGTATCGCACCGTCCAGGTGCCCACGACGCTCCAGGCGGCGGTGAACGTGCTGACGCTCCAGTTCCTGCCGCAATACGCGCGGGCGCTCTTGTTCGGGTTGGCGGGGATCACCTTGGCGACCATCGGGCTAGTCGGTCTGAACAGCTCGCTGATCGGCGCGGCGCGCACGCGCGGCGGCGGGCGGCTGGTGGATCTGGTCGACCGGCGGCGGCGGCAGCGCTCCAGCGCCAAGATCGTGGCGATCGGCGGCGGCACCGGCCTGTCGACGATGCTGCGCGGCCTGAAGCACCACACCTCCAACATCACCGCGGTCGTCACCGTCGCCGACGACGGCGGGTCCAGCGGCCGCTTGCGGCGCAGCCTGGGCGTGCATCCGCCGGGCGACTTCCGCCAGTGCATCGCCGCGCTGGCCGAGACCGAGCCGCTGATGGAGCGCCTCTTCCAGTACCGCTTCGGCCAGGGCGAGCTGGGCGGCCACGCCTTCGGCAACCTGTTCATCGTCGCGATGGTCGGCATCACCGGCAGCTTCGAGAGCGCGCTGCAGGCGGCCAGCCGGGTGCTGGCGGTGGCCGGGCGGATCGTGCCCTCGACCCTGGCGCATGTCACGCTCTTCGCCGAGCTCGAGGACGACCGGGTGATGGCCGGCGAGTCCAAGGTGCCGCACGGCGAGTCGCCGATCCGGCGCGTCTTCCTGGAGCCGCATGCCCCGCCGGCCTACCCCGAGGCGGTGGCGGCGATCCTCGACGCCGATCTGGTGGTGCTCGGCCCCGGCAGCCTCTACACCAGCGTCCTGCCGAACCTGCTGGTGCCCGAGATCGCCGCCGCGGTGGCCGCGACCGCCGCGCCGGTGGTCTACGTCGCCAACGTCGCCACCCAACCCGGCGAGACCGACGGCTACGGCCTGGCGGATCATGTGAACGCGCTGCGCCGGCACATCGGCGAGGGGTTGATCGATTACGTCCTGGCCAACGCCGACGTCAGCCGGCCCCCGCCGCCGGATGCGCCGTCCAGCATCGTCCCGCCGGTGCTGGGCTCCAACGGCAAGTCCGCCGGCCCGGTGCTGGTGACGGCGGACCTGGTCAACCCGGCAATCCCCACCCACCACGACCCCGCGCGGCTGGCCGAGGCGGTGATGGGATTGGTGCGGCGGGGCGGGGGGAACGGGCAGGCGGGCTGAGGCGCATCCGTGCGGCGCAAAGGAAACGCACCATGACCGCGCAAATCCACGGGCCTCCGGCCCCCGATGAAAAGCCGGCCTCGACGAAGACCCAGTACTACACGGCGACCAGCCTCGACGGCTTCATCGCCACCGAAGACGACGCGTTGGACTGGTTGTTCGCGTTGGGCGATGTCAGCGAGTCGAGCTATCCGGCCTACATCGCCGAGGTCGGGGCACTGGCGATGGGCTCGGCGACCTACGAGTGGATCCTGCGTCACGCCGACGAGGTGGTCGCCGAGCTGGGATCGGCCTGGCCCTACACCCAGCCGACCTGGGTGTTCTCCAGCCGGGTGCTGCCGGCGGTTGAAGGGGCGGACATCCGCTTCGTCCGCGGCGATGTGCGGCCGGTCCACGCCGCGATGCGCGAGGCGGCGGGCGGGAAGAACATCTGGATCGCGGGCGGGGGAGACCTGGCCGGCCAGTTCTACGACGCCGGATTGCTCGACGACATCATCGTCCAGGTAGGCTCGGCCACCTTGGGCAGGGGCAAGCCGCTGTTCCCGCGCCGATCGGTCACCCACTCCCTGCAATTGCTGTCGGTGCGGCAGTTCGGCTCGGCCTTCGTCGAGCTGCGCTATCGGGTGGCGAGGCAAGAAGGAGTCGTCCATCCGTCTCCGAGCGCGGGAGAGTACATCGGGACGCGGTACAGCGGGGACGAGGGGGAATCGGATGCGCCGCCGCAGGGAGGGGACCTATTATGAAGGGCTACGACCCGATCATGAGCTTTGGCGAAGACGTTGCCGAGACCTATCGCGACGTCCAACGCGGCGATGAGGGGGCGGCCGTCGCGTGCCTGGAGCAGCTCGCGGGGTCGGGCCCCGCGTTGGAGCTCGCCATCGGCGCCGGGCGGATCGCATTGCCCCTCGCCGCTCGGGGGATCCGCGTCGACGGCGTCGACATCTCGCCGGCGATGATCGCCCAGTTGCGAGCCAAGCCCGGCGGCGAGGCGATCGCCGTGACGGTCGGCAACTTCGCCGATGTCCCGATGTCGGGCACCTACCGGTTGATCTTCGTCGTGTGGAACACCTTGTTCAACCTGCTGACCCAGGACGAGCAAGTGCGCTGCTTCGAAAACGTCGCCGCCCACCTCACCGCGGACGGGACCTTCGTGGTGGAGACCTTTGTGCCCACCTTCCTGTACCGGTTGCGCCACGATCAGTACGTGGACGCGGAAGCCATCCAGGTCGATGAAGTCCGGCTCGATGTCCTTCGCCACGACATCGCGACGCAGACGATCGAGGAGAGTCACGTGTCCCTCTCCTCCGCAGGGGTGCGCCTGAGCCCCGTGGTACAGCGCTACGCATGGCCTAGCGAGCTCGACCTCATGGCGCGCATCGCCGGGTTGCGCCTGCGGCACCGTTGGGGCGGCTGGAACCGAGAGCCTTTCAACGCTGCCAGCGATAGGCACGTTTCCGTCTACGAGCGCTCCGCACCGAGCGTATAAGGGTCAAGCGCCATCGCGTGGTCACTGTCGATGGGCGCTCGATCCAGCGCTCCCGTTCGCCCGCTGCCCCGACGCCCACTGGAGTGTGTACAGCCGGTAGTACGGCCCGCGGGCGGCCAAGAGGTCGTCGTGCGTCCCCCGCTCGACGATGCGGCCGTCGTCGACCACCACGATCAGGTCCGCGCGGGTGACGGTGGACAGCCGGTGGGCGATGATGAAGGCGGTGCGGCCGGCGAGCAGGCGTTCGAGCGCCGTCTGGATCACCTGCTCGGTCTCGGTGTCGATGCTGGCGGTCGCCTCGTCCAGGATCAGGATGCGCGGGTCGGCCAAGAGCGCCCGCGCGAAGGCGAGGAGCTGGCGCTGCCCGACCGACAGGCTGACGCCGCGCTCGCCGACCTCGGTGGCGTAGCCCTCGGGAAGCTGGGCGATAAAGTCGTGCGCCCCGACGGCGCGCGCCGCGTCCGCCACCGCGTCGTCGGATGCGTCCAGCCGCCCGTAGCGGATGTTCTCGCCGATCGTGCCGCTGAACAGGAAGGTCTCCTGCAGCACGATGCCCATCTGCGCGCGCAGGCTCTCCTGGGTGACGCCGCCTAGGGGATGGCCGTCGATGGTCAAGCTGCCGGACTGGATGTCGTAGAAGCGGGCGATCAGGTTGATCATGCTGCTCTTGCCCGCCCCGGTCTCGCCGACGAAGGCGACCGTGGTGCCGGCCGGCACGTCCAGGTCGATCCCCTTGAGCACCGGCGCCTCGCCGTAGCCGAACCAGACGTCCTTGAACACCACGTGGCCCGCGATCTCGGGCAGCGGGTGGGCGCCCGGCGCATCGTGGACCTCCGGCTCGAGGTCCATCAGCTCGAAGACGCGCTCGCTGGCGGCCATCGTCGCCAGGAGCTGGTTGTAGCGCCGCGAGAGCTCGCGGATCGGGTCGAAGAAGCGGTCGGTGAGCAAGGCGAAGGCGGTCAGGTCGCCCGCCGTCAGCGTCTGCTCGGGCGCGAGCGCGCCGTAGACCAGCACCAGGGCGACGGCGACCGCGCCCAGCACGTCCACCGTGGGGAAGAACAGCGCCGAGAGCCGCGCGGCGTGCAGGTTGGCGTCCAGGTGGCGGCGGTTGAGCGCGTCGAAGATGCCGGCGTTGGTCGGCTCGCGGGTATAGCTTTGGATCACCCGCATGCCGGTAACGGTCTCGTTGAGGTAGCCGTTGATGATCGCGATGCGCCGCCGCACCTCGCGCCAGGAATCCCGCGCCCGCGCGCTCCAGGCGCGGGTGAGCAGGATCATCGGCGGCAGGACCAGCATCACCAGCAGCGTCAGGCGCAGGTCGCGCCAGGCCATCGAGAGCAGGATGAAGGTGAGCAGGAAGACGCTGCGCGCGGTGCCGACGATCGACCAGGTGACGAACTCCTGCAGCACCGACACGTCGCCGGTGATGCGGCTCATCAGCCGGCCTACCTTGTAGCCGTCGTAGAAGCGCATCGACAGGGTCTGCAAATGCGCGAAGAAGGCGCCGCGGATGTCTACCACGATGCGCGTGCCGACCTCGGCCAGGATGAACAGCCGCGCCCGGTTGGTCACCCATTCGACGATCAGCACCACCAGCATCACCCCGGCGATCTGCATCAGCCGCGCCTGCGCCGCCGCCACGTCGCCGCCCATCTCGGAGCCGCCGGTCACCGTGTCGATCGCCGCCCCGACCAGGTTGGGCGTCGCGACCGCCGCGGCGCTGGTCAGGCTCATCAGCACGACGGCGACCAAGAGCTGGTTCCGGTAGGGTCGGACATAGGCCATCAGCCGCCGGAACAGCTCGGCGTCGAAGGACCGGAAGCGCTGGCTGGCCTGCTCGCTGTCGAAGATCTCGTCCAGCGTCGGCCGCTGCCGCCGCGCCGTCTCGACATCCGCGGCCTCGCCGACCGCGGCTTCGGCCGTGGCGATATCGGCAACGGCGCCCGCGACGTCCCCGCCGTTGCGGCCGACATCCGCCGAGGGCCGGGCACCGCCGCGGCGCTCGTCCGCGCGCCGGCCGTCCACACGCGGGCTGTCCGCGCGCTGGCCGTCCGACCGGCCGCGGGGGGGCGGATCGGGGGAGGGGTGGTCGTTGGAGGAGCTGGGGCTGGGGTCGGTCATGGGTGTTGCCGTGGGGTGGTAGCGGGAATTATACAGGGGTGGTTGGGGAGGGGAGCATTCCCATGCTTCGACGATTCATCTCGCGTTGCGGGTACCGTTCCCTGACGGTCCATGGCTCGAACAGCCTCGGTCGCTGGCCCGCATCGTTGACAACGGACATGATGGCGTCTAGAGTGCTCCTCGATGACGACCCCATCAGACCTACCTCGCTCAGTCCGTCGGGGATGTATGTATCGGATCGGGAGCGCGGTGCTCGCCGTGCTCGTGGTTTGCGCGCTCGCGCTGGCCGGCGGCGCGCTCTACGAGCAGCTCGCGGCGCGCGGCGACGCGGCGCGCTTCCCGCCGCCGGGGCAGCGGGTGGATGTCGGCGGCCACGCGCTGCACATCGACTGCCGGGGCGAAGGCAGCCCGACGGTGGTCCCGGCGGCCGGCGCCTGCACATTGAAGAGCTTCCGCGCACGCCTCTGGTCGCGGTTTCCCCGGATGGGCGATGGCGGGTCGCTTGCGGCGCGGAGGACTGCAAGGTGTATGGCGATGAGCCGCGGCCGGTGGGTGGATGGGAGAATCTGCCAGTGTCGCCCCATGTTTGGCGCCATGATTACTCGCCTTCCATCCTATTCGCGCCCGACGCCGCTCACTTGGCCTTCCTAAACGACGCCGGCAACCTCTACTTGGTCAGCCTGCCAGACGGAAAGCCGCGGCGGCTGGGCAATTGGAAGGGCACTTGGTCTGGGAATGACGATGGTTCTCGAGGCTGGATCGCGGACGTGAAGCTTGCCGATGCGCTGGCCTGGTTGGGGGCGGCGCGTTAGGCGCGGCCGGAGCGGCGGGCGATGTCGGGATCGCGCCACAGGGCGAGGACCGCACGGCCGGCGTATTCCGGCGACTCGGTCATGCTGAGGTCGGCCTGGCCGTCCGGCGCACCGGCGGTCAGCGCGGGGCGACGCGGGTGACGGGCGACCGGGAGTTCCAGCGGGTTCAGGGTGAGGTGGCGATTGAGTGGTTGTAGGAAGGATCAGTAGTTCACGGATTGGAGTTGGCGCTAAGTTGAATTGATGGGTTCTGATGGGCATAATCTACCTGAAATCTCGACCAAGAGAGGTAGAAGATGCTCCCAGAACCCACCACGGCCAATTCTAGCCTAATCGACGAGGATCTGCGAATCGCGTTGGTTGAGGAACTGGCCAGGTACCTGAACATGGTTAACTGTGGTCGGCTCGTGAACCCGACGATGGTGGCTGAAGTTCTGATCTATGCAGCGACCACGGGCAAGTCGGTCCACAGCGCTTGTGAGGCACTGTTGGACTTCGCAGACGGCAATACAATTCGTGAATACATCAACGCCCACGTCACAACCGATGAGATCACGTGGCTTGAAACGGTGATCAACCGCATGCTTGTCTCGCACCTGCCACGCAAGGTGCGGCGGGGTCGATGGAAAGTGGCCTGTGATACGCATGATCAACCCTTCTACGGCAAGTCGCCCGAGCTGCGTGCTTGGGCTTGTCGTGGCGAGGCCCGGGATGGCACGACCTGGTTCTTCCGCATCGCCACCTGCTACGTAATGTCCGAGGGTGTGCGCTACCCTGGCCATCCGATTCCTGCGCCCCGGAGATGAGCTGCCAAGCGTCCTGGAAGGTCTCCTGGAGAGAGCACGGCTGCACCTGAAGGACATCCAGATGGTCTTTCTAGACAAGGCGTTCGCTTCAGTCGAGGTCATGAATCTGCTCGATCGCGCCGCTTTATCAGCCATCATCGCTTGCCCCATTCGTGGCAAGACGGGCGGCACGAAATCGCTCTGCGGTCAGTGGCGAAGTCGTAACGCCAGTCACACGTTCAACAACGCGAAGCATGGTTCCAAGACCGTGCAGGTCGCCATCGTTCACGAACTGCACCCTGAGAAAGAGGGGGCGAAGTGCCATCAATGGTTGATCTACATTCAGCTTGGCGTCCGCTGGCCACCCCGTCGTGTTCGCGACGAGTATCGACGTCGGTTTGGGATTGAGTCCAGCTACCGCTGTCTCAACCAGCTTAGGGCGACTACGACCACACGAAACCCGGCACTACGGTTCCTTTACCTCGGTCTGGCACTGGTTCTTGAGAATGCCTGGGTGATTACGCGCTACCTCTTCTGCCAAGTTCCCCGTCGAGGCCGTGCAGGGCGGCTCATTGATGAGGCCCGACTCCGACTTGATCGATTCAAAGATTTCCTCCGGCGTGCCATCGAACGGCGGCGACGCCCCATCACCGAGATCCGTGCTTCAGCTCTGCCCCTACACGGGCTTTCCGTGAACTACTGGGCCTGCGCGCTTACTTGGCTGTACCAGATGGTGTTCGTGTGTTTCTAGACAACGGGGCATTTGCATTCTGGCGACGTGGGCACGAGCCGCCGCGCGAGGAGTACGAGGAGTTCGTGATCTCTGCCCAGCCAGACTGGTACCCGCCTCCACGAGACTACATCCCTACCCCGACGATGGAACAAGAAGAACAGGCGAACCTACGTCGGTTAACCATGGCTGAGAACGTACGCTATAGTGGTGAGGGGTTTGTCCCTGTTCTCCACGTCGGGCGCTACCTCGATGAGTATATTGCCGACCTGAAATCCGACGCAACCTTGTGGGCCAAGTCAAGAGTTGCGCTAGGAGGGATTGTGCCCAGTCTCCTCCGCTCACCGAAGGCCCTTCCATATCGTGAGGTGCTCGATGCACTGTACCGGGCGCGGAAAGCACTCACAGGGAAAGAGTTGCATTTGTTCGGAGTCGGCGGTACTGCGACGCTACATCTTGCAGCACTCATCGCGATCGACTCGGCCGACTCTTCCGGTTGGCGCAACCGTGCGGCCAGGGGGATAGTTCAGCTTCCCGGTCGCGGCGATCGCACGGTGGCGAATCTGGGGAACTGGCGTGGACGAGAGCCGAGCCGTGAAGAATGGACCTCATTGCAGGATTGTGGGTGCCCAGCTTGTCGACGCGATGGTATCGCTGGATTGAAGAAGAGTCGTCTCGTAGGGTTCTGCCACCGCGCGACGCACAACCTGTGGACCCTACTTGAGGAAGCGAACGCAATTGAGGCCAAGCTTGCTATGGGAGTTGACGCTTATGCAGCGTGGTACCGGGATCACGTCGAGAACTCGGTCTATGTGCCATTGATTGCCTATGCCCTCGCCCTTCGTCGAAAAGGATAGCAGGTGGCGGGAGCGGTGCAGGCATGAGCCTTCGGCTAAGGCTCGTTACTGAGGATCGATCACTGTCAGTCCTTCAAGCGCTGCTGCCGCATTCAACTCGAAATCTGCTGAGACGAGAACCAGTGCCGGCGCACCACGCCTAGCGCGGACGTTTCGAACAGCCAATGCCGTTGCCAACTGTATGGCATCGTATGCCCGCAGTGCGTGTACCTCGGCCAGGCGGATCGCGTCATCGATAACAACGGATGAAAGCTCAACTACGCGATACTCGGTTTGGACATGTCGAAGAAACTGTGCAATGGTTGCTATCGCATCTTGAGGAGCGATGCTCCCACCTTTTGCACGCCTCGCAATAGCGGCCACGACTTCCACCGACGTAGCCCGCGAGATGTAGATTCGATTGCCCGATGGTGGAGCGACGGATTGCTTCACCCACGCGGATCCTCGCTCGGTGACATAGCGCTTTACCAACGCACTGCTGTCGATGAAATAGCCGGCCACCTATCGACGATCCTCAATAATTGTCTCCGATACCGGGCGACCACGGACCGAAATCAGCTCACACTCACGATATTCCGATGATCGATCCGGAGCTGGCTTCAACTCGCTCAGCAAGCCAGCGTCGAGCAAATCTTGTTCCACCTCGTCCTCAATGGACGAATCGGTGAGAGACAGATCGATTGCATCGCGCAGTTGCCGCCGCTCGCCCGACGTCAGCGCTCTGGCCTCTTTCAGCAATGTGTCCAGGGTAAGCGTGGTCATGATTCTCCTGTCCCGATGGGCCGATAGCGTACCAAGGAAGGTTTCGAGCTATGATAGCCCCAACACTGCCTCCCACCCAATTTGCCACCAGCCGCTTCGGCGCCACCAACCCATAGCTCGTCCCCACCAACCGCTCCACCCGGTCCCAGTCGATAGCCCCGACATCGAGCCGCAGCCCCAGCCAGCCCTTCGGACCGAGGTAGGCCGGACGGTAGTTGGCCACGGGATCCGCGGCGATCAGCGCCTCGTTCTCGCCCGCCGGCGCCTTGCAGCAGAGGGCGACGATGCCGTCGCCGTGGTGGTCGTCGAGGTAGTAGGCGAAGGTGCGGCGGCGGACGGTGAACTTGGCGTGCCGGCCGAGATCCTCGCGCGCCGCTTCGGGCAAGGCCAGGCAGATCGCGTACAGCGGGATCAGATGGTGATCGCCTGCGTTAGCAGAGGTTTTCGGCGGGGCGAGATGGGCATCCTCGGCAAGGGTCGGCGAAGCACCGGAGAGGTCAGGCGACATGACGCTCACACCCCCACCTCCGCGTCAAACCTCAGCTCGTCCGGCAGGTCGAAGCCCGGCACCTGGCGGCCGTCGATGTCGGTGAAGCCGTATTCCGGCGCCAGGTCCCCCACGCGGTAGGCACGGCCGGAGCGGCGGGCGATGTCCGGATCGCGCCACAGGGCGACGACCGCTCGGCCGGCGTATTCCGGCGACTCGGTCATGCTGAGGTCGGCCTGGCCGTCCGGCGCGCCGGCGGTCAGCGCGGCGACCACGCGCTCGGTGCGCATGAAGCCCGGCGCCAGGGCGATCACCGACACGCCGTGCGGGCGCAGCTCGCGCGCCATCCCGGCCACCGCGCGGACGATGGCGTGCTTGGCGACGTCGTAGTACAGCGCCCCGAGGTACTTGCCGTGGTCCCAGGCGATGGTGCTGACGATCAGGCCGGACTTTTGCGCGATCATCAGCGGCGCCGCGAGCCGGCTGGCCACCAGGTGCGTGCGCAGGCCCGCCTCGAACATCCCCCGCCAGCGCTCGGCCAGCGGCTGCTCCCAGAACGGGGCGGAGAAGCCGGCGCCGTCGTAGTGCTCGTAGCCGCCCCAGGCGTTGTTGACCAGCAGGTCCAGCCGTCCCTGCTCGGCACGGATGCGCTTGAACAGCGCGGCGACCTGCGCGTCGTCGGTGTGGTCGCAGCGCGCCGGGATGCCCCTGCCGCCGCGCGCCGTCACCGCTTCGGCGGCGTCCTCCACCGTGCCGGGCAAATCCTCGGTCCTCGCGCCGCCGCGGCTGCTGCGGCCGGTGACGTAGACGGTCATCCCCGCTTCGCCGAGCACCTGGGCGATGCCGAGGCCCGCCCCGCGGCTGGCGCCGGTGACCAGGGCGATCGGTGGGGAGGTGTGGGACGAGTCGGGCGTTGCGGACATCGGGCGGCCTCCTTGCATGCTTGCGGGAGATCAGGCGAACCCCCAGGGAGCAGGCGAACCAGGGCGGCAAGTCGGGCTGCATAGTATAGGTCGATCCCCGTGGGAACGGAACACCTGCGTAAACTGGCAACACGGCGCCCGATGAGCCACAATCTGGGCACGGAATCCGCATCGCGCTGGGAGAACCATCATGCCATCCTCAGACACCCCGATCGGGCAGCCCGCGCCCGACGCGCCCCCCGCGCGTCCTGACGCTCCGACCTCGCTGCTGTCCCCCTCGACAACCGCCAGCAGCGCGCTCTCGGGGACGACCGCCCTGCTACCCGTTCCCCAACCGCATCAGGCGGCGATCGTACACGTCGAGTACGGCCCGACGATGGTCTTCGGCCTGGTCGTCGGCACCTTGCTCGGCATCGTGCCCAGCATGATCCTGGTTCTGGTCGCCAAATGGCTGGTCGCCAGCCTGACCGCGACGATGGAGCCTTGGGTCGATCGCGAGGTGATGAGCATCATGGGCCAGTCGGTCAGCGTCAACCTGGTCGAAGTGCTCGGCCTGACCGACGCG
>CAZCJG010000055.1:0-17417 GCA_964498575.1 uncultured Anaerolineales bacterium
GGCCAGGATCACCAGCCGCCGCGCCAGGGTCAGCGCGTCGACCGGGTCGTGCGAGACCAGGACGCTGACACCCGAGAATTCCGCCAGCACCCGCCCGAGCAGCGCGCGGATCTCCCCGCGGGCGCGGGTGTCCAGCGCGGTCAGCGGCTCGTCGAAGAGCAGCAGCCGCGGCGCGGCGACCAGCGCCCGCGCCAGCGCCACCCGCTGCGCTTCGCCGCCGGAAAGCTCGGCCGGCCGGGCGGCCATCCGGGCGCCCAGCCCCAGGCGCTCCAGCCAGTCCCGCGCCTGCGCGTCGGCCTCGCGGCGCGGGCGGCCGCGGGCGCGCAAGGGGAAGGCGACGTTGTCCACCGCCGTGAGGTGCGGGAAGAGCAGCCGATCCTGGAACACCATCCCCACCCGCCGCGCCGGAGGGGCGAGGTGGACCCGCGCGCCGGCGTCGTCCCAGACCTCGCCGTCCAGCGCGATCCGCCCCTGCGCCGGCGGGATCAGGCCGGCCAGGGCGGCGAGCAGGGTGGACTTCCCGGCGCCGTTGGGGCCGACCAGCGCGACGACCTCGCCGGCCTGCGCCTCGAAGGTGGCGCCGACATCGAAGGTGCCGCGGCGGACGTGGACGTCGACGGACAGCGCCATCCAGGCTTCGCCCCCCTAGCCCGCCGCCAGCGCGCGCCCGCGCAGCAGCGCCAGCACGCCGAGCGACAGGCCGACCAGCAGCAGCGAGACCATGATCGCGGCTTCGAGGTCGCTCTGGTAGATCTCGAACACCGCCAGGGGCAGGGTTTGCGTCCGACCCGGCAGGTTGCCGGCGAAGGTGATGGTCGCGCCGAACTCGCCCAGCGCGCGCGCCCAGGTCAGCACCGCGCCGGCGACGAGCTGCGGGCGCAAGAGGGGCAGCATCACCCGCCGGAAGGCATAGCCGCGCGAGGCGCCCAGGGTCTGCGCCGCCAGCTCGTAGCGCGGGTCAAGCTGGCGCAGGCCCGCCTCGACCGTCAGGGTGAACAGCGGGAAGCTGACGAAGAGCGCCGCCAGCATCGCGCCCTGCAGGGTGAACGGCAGCGAGATCCCGACCGGCGCGAGCCAGCTCCCCAAGACGCCCCGCCGACCCAGCGCCGCGAGCAGGCCCACCCCGCCGACGACCGGCGGCAGCACCAGCGGCAGGACGACCAGCGCGCGGACCAGCGCCTGGCCGCGGAAGCGCGTGCGCGCCAGCACCCAGGCCAGCGGGAAGCCCAGCACCACGGCGCCGGCCAGCGCCGCGATCGAGACGACGAGCGAGACCTTGAGCGCTTCGGTCGCCTGCTCCGCGGCCAGGATCTCCGCCATGCGCGACCACGGCGCGCGCGCGGCCAGCCCGACGAGCGGCAAAGCGAGAAACAGCACCGCCGCGCCGGCCAAGAGCATGACCAGTCGCGGCGGGGGGGGCGAGTCGTGGGCCTGCATCGGGCCGCAAGTATAGCCCGCCGGTGGGATGCGATCCCGCCCGAGGGGAATCGCACCCTGCCCGAGGCGGATCACATCGCCGAAGGATCGTCGTGCATCGCGCCGAAGATGTTGCCCTCGGTGTCCTTGAAGTAGAACAGGTAGCCGACGCCCGGCACCGCCATCTTCGGCAGCACCACCGTGCCGCCGTGCGCGGTGACGCTGGCGATGGCGGCGTCGACGTCGTCGACCTGGATGGTGTTGTAGACGCTGCCGGCCGGGTCCCGGCGGCGCATCACCGCGCCGTTGATGCCGGGCTGGTCGTCCGGCCCGGTGGTCGCCAGCCAGTAGTCGACCGGGCCCTCCCATTTGTCGAACCGCCAGCCGAAGACCTCGCTGTAGAACTGGGTCGCCCGCTCGGGGTCGTCGGCATGGATCTCGAAGTGGATCACGCGTCCCATGATGGTGCTCCTTGCAGTGGGTGAAAGTGGGTCGCGGTCATCGCCGCGGGGAACGCCACTTTAGCACGGAAGTTCTAAGGCGCAAAGTTCAAGCACGACGGGAGGCCGAGACCCATGGTTCGGGCATGGTCATGTCGTGGACCATGATCATCGTTTCGGCCACCAGCCAGGCACCGCGCGAGCGGGCTTGTCAGACCGCGCCATCCGCGCCAGAATAGGGGCCGGTTCAGGCTGAACATCCATGCCCGCCCGCCGATCGAATCCGCCTCCTGGGAGGAGAAGCCCGTGAACGCGCGTCTTGCCCTGATCCTTGGCCCCGCCTTGATCCTTGGCCCGGCACTGATTCTGGCGATCCTTGCCCCCCTTCCCCTGGCGCGGTCTCATCCGACCCTCGCGCAGAGCTCGCGGCTGCCGAGCGCCTGCACGGTGGCCATCGGTGAAGCTGCCCGCGACCCGGCCCCGCTCTGCGATACCGCCGAGGTCACCGTGACGCTGGGCCTGACCTGCCCGGCGCGGCTGCCCTTCCACGCGGTCTTCGTCGTCGCGCGGCACCTGTTGATGGAGGATCACCTCGACGACGCCAAGTCCGCCGCGCGCGGCGCGGCCGACGAGATCGCCTTCTTCCCCGACACGCAGGTCGGCGTGGTCTCGCTCAGCGTGCAGGAGCGGGTCGAGCAGGACCTGACCAACAAGGAAGGCAGCGTCCTGGGCGCGATCAGCCGGATCCGGCTGGACAGCGTCAACCCGACCGCCAACTACTACGATTGGCTGGGCCAGGCCGGGCGGATGTTGGAGAAAGCGCGCGCCGACGCGCCCGCGCCGCCGATCGAGGCGGTGCTCCTCTACTCCACCGGCTGCCCAACCGGCTTCGACAGCTACTGCAACCGCCAGATCGCCGCCGCCGCGGGCCTCAAGAGCCAGGGGATCACGGTGATCGGCATCTGCAACCCGAACGCGCGACCCTTCGGCATCCCCCTGCCCAACAACCACTGCCGCTACATCCAGCAGATGGCCTCCGACGGCTACTACTTCGACCTGCAGCAGGGCTCGCGGGTCAACGAAGCGCTGGTCGAGCTGCAAGCCAGCGGCGACAACCTGATGGCAAAGACGATCGCGCTGACCGAATGGTTGGCGCCCGGCCTGGCGCTGGTGCCGGGATCGGCCGCGCCGGCGCCGGAGCTGCGCGACCAGCGGCTCGACTTCGCGTGGGCGGACGTCTCGCCGGGCACGACCGTGACCGCGACCTATCGCGTGCGGCCGAGCGCGCTCGGGCGGGCGCCGCTGCGCACCCGGGACAGCCGGGCGATCGTCACCGACAAGCTCGATCGGGTCTCCGAACCCGTGCCGGTTCCCCCGCGTGCGCTCGATGTCGTCCCCTGCGCGATCCCCACTCCGACGCCCAGCCCCACCGACACGCCGGAGCCGACGGCCACATCGACATCGCCCCCGCCGACCGCGACCGCCACGCCGGATGCACCGCCCGCGACGGCGACACGTCCGCCGCCAAGCCCGATACCCACCGCGCCGCCCGCGCCGAGCTCCGAGCCCGGCATCGCCTTCCTGCCCCTCGCGCTGCAACGGGTGTGCAAGCCGGCCGAGCGGCCGAGCGACGTCGTCCTGGTGATCGACGCATCGAGCAGCATGGGCGAGGCGCTCGGCGGGGCGACCAAGCTCGCCGCCGCCCAGGCCGCCGCGCGGCGCTTCGTCGAGATCATGCGCCTCGGGCCGGGGGCGGACCGGGCGGCGGTGGTCGCCTTCAACAGCGAGGCCACGCTCGAGGCACCCTTGACGCACGACCGGGCGCACCTGGGGCGGGCGATCGACGGGCTGTCGATCGCGACCGGCACGCGGATCGACCGGGCGATCGAAGCGGCGGCGGAGGTCTTGCTGGCGGCGGAGGGCAGCCCGACCGCGCAACGGGTGATCGTCCTCCTGACCGATGGCCGGCCGGACGGCGGGATGGCGGGCGCGACGCTGGCGGCGGCGGATGCGGCCAAGGCGCGCGGCGCGGCGCTGTTTGCCATCGGCCTCGGCGACGACGTCGACGCGGACCTCCTGCGCCGGATCGCCTCGCGACCGGAGGACTACTTCGAGGCGCCCGACGCGGCGGCGCTCCGGGCGATCTACGAAGGCCTGGCGGCGGCGCTGCCCTGCCCGGGCGGCGCGGAGTGGGGCGGGCGATGAGCCGGGTGAGCACGGTTGCGTGGGCGCGGCCATGCTATCCTTGGGGCGACACGGGAGGGTTCATACCATGATCCAAGTCGCACCGGACGTTGACCGCCAAACCAAGACCGCCACCCCTCGGCTGCGCATGAGCTACGAGGAATTCCTGCGCTGGGCGCCGGAGAGCCGCCAGGTCGAATGGGTCGATGGGGAGGTGATTGAATTTATGCCTGCGAAGATGGTGCACCAGATTGTCCAGCGATTCTTGTCTGGTCTGCTGAACGACTTTCTTGGCTGGCACAAGCTGGGCCAAGTCCTGTCGGCCCCCTTCGAGATGCGGGCGCGGGCGGACGGCCCCGCTCGCGAACCGGACATTCTGTTCGTCGCCAACGACCATTTGGCTCGCTTGACCGCCGATCGCCTGGTCGGCCCGGCCGATCTCATCGTCGAGATCGTCTCCGATGACAGCGTCCGGCGTGATCGTGTCGAGAAGTTCCGCGAGTACCGGGAGGCGGGCGTGCCGGAGTATTGGATCATCGATCCGCGCCCCGGCAAGTTGCGTGCGGACTTCTACAAGCTCGACTCGGGCAGTGAGTACGTACTCTTCGCCACCGAGGACGATCCCCGCGTCGACTCCCACGTGGTGCCTGGCTTTTGGATCAAGCCGGACTGGCTTTGGCAGGCGGCGACGCTCAACCCGATGCGCATCGTGTTTGAGATTCTTGGCATGGCTCCACCCCAAGCCGCGCAGGACCAGGGCGCCTCCGGCGGGGAGCAGGACCCCGGCGCTTGACGCGATCCCGCTCCCCGCGAACAGGCGGCGCTACTCCTTGTTGAACGCCTTCGGCAAGTAGATCGGCCCCCGCGGCGGCCCGCCATCGCCCGGAACGTAGACCTCGAACTCCGCCAGCCCCACCGTCCCCAGCGCGTCCGTCGCCTCGGCGCGGACGACGTAGGTCCCGGGTCGGGCATAGGTGTGGCCGAAGATCGCGTTCTCGCTCACCGGCGTGATCGGGCCGCCGTCGCCGAAGTCCATGCGGTAGCCGACCATGTCGCTGCCCTGGCCGGAGACCGCGCCGACCTCGAAGTAGCTGACCTCGCCAGCGGCATAGAGCGTCGGCGTGATCACCGCGGTCACGTGGTCGCTCGACCAGTCCAGCGCCCGCCGCAGCAGCTCGGTCTGCCGGTTGCGCCCGGTGTCGTTGTTGACGCCCTCCAGCCCGAAGGCGAAGTACAGCGCGCGGCCGGCGAAGACCGTCCCCGGCCGTTCGAGCGAGGGCTCGTCCCGGTTGGTCAGCGCGACCAGGCCGAGCTGCTGGGTCTCAGTCGGCGTCCCCGAGTACTTGAGGACGCCGAGCCGCCCGTCCTTGGCGCTGATCTCGTCGATCGAGCCCTGGTTGCCCGCGCCGTCGCCGTCGCCGCTCAGGTCGAAGGTCAGGTCCGCGAAGGGCGTGCCCGGCAATCCGGTGACGAGCTGTTGGGTGCGGGTGTAGACCGTCCCGCCGGTGACGCTGTCCTGCACCAGCTCCGCGCCGATGGTTTCATCGTACAGGAAGGGCCCCGAGGCGTCCGCGGTTGCGGTGGCCGCGGTTGCGCCGAAGGTCGCCGCGAAGTCCTGCCCGAAGGCGATCAGCCGGCCGCCGCCGTTGACGTACTCGACCAGCCGGTCCATGTCCAGCCCGGTCGGCGCGGAGGTGCCGGGCACGACGTTGGACGCGTCGGTGAGCGCGTAGTCGCCGGTCTGGTAGATGATCGTGTCGTAGCGGCCCAGCCAGCCCGGCTCGGGCAGCGTGGTCTGCCGCGCGCCGGTGGGATCGTACTGCGCGTCGGCGTCGTAGGTCTCGTAGGCCACGCCGAGCTCGCGCAGCGCGCGGGTGTAGTCGTTGCGGTAGTTCTTGAAGCGCAGGCCGGTCTGGACGGCGTCCAGCACCTCGGGCGGCAGGCTGCTGCCGTCGTTGTCGATGATCAGGACGCTCTCGTCGGGCTTGGCGTAGGTCACGCGCATCCAGGCGGGCAGGTGCGCCTCGTGCCGGATGCCGCGCAGCACGACGTAGCCCTGCCGGTCGTGGTAGCCGCCGGACTGGCGGGCGTCCCAGGTGACCTCGAAGGTCTTGGTCTCGCCCGGCAGCAAGGTCAGGCTGCGCCGGCTGAGGGTCATCCCCGGCACGCTAGTGGTGCGTGTGAAGCCGGCGGTGGTGTCGACCGTGCCGAGCGTGTACATCTCGATGTCGCGGGTGACGCTGGTTACGCGGATGGTCAAGGTCTTCTCGGTCCGGGTCAGCACCTCGCCGAAGCTGAGGCTCGGCGGGTCCAGGATCACGCCGGGGTCCGCGGCGCGCGTCAGGTCCAGCCGCCCCGCGCCGATGTCCAGCGGCTGGGCGGGCGCGCCGTCGCCGGTGTAGATGTCCGTGAACTTGGACGTGCTCATCAGCGCGCTCTTGATCATCGCGTTGGTCCAGTCCGGGTGGATCTGGCGCAGCATCGCCGCGGCGCCGGCGACGTGCGGGCTGGCCATGCTGGTGCCGCTGGCCTGCCCGTAGCCCAGGTGGCGCGCCTCGCCGCGCACCGCGCTGTCATAGCCCTGGGCCATGATGTTGACACCCGGCGCGGCGATGTCGGGCTTGAGCACGCCGCCGACGCCCGGCCCGCGGCTGCTGAAATCCGCCACGCGGTCCGGCGTGTTGCCGATCGGGTAGCCGATGGTATCCATCTCGACGCTGGCGGCGTCGGGGTGCTGGGCATACCAATCGACCAAGGCCTGCCCATCCGAATGACCGATCGAGATCACCGGGATCGTCACCTGAGACCCGACCGCGCCGGCCGCCATCCCGGGGGGCGAGTCCCCGCCGACCGCATGGTTGTAGATGATCACGAAGGAGGCGCCGGCCTTCTCGGCGTTGAGCGCTTTCAGGCCGAACTCGCAGCCGCCACGACTGATCAAGGCCAGGCGGTCGTCGAAAGCGCCCACCGGCCACGGGTCGCAGCCGTTGACGTTGGGCGGTTCGGTGACGACGGAGGTCGAGGTCCTGTAGGCATAGCTGTTCTTGCCGATCGGCAGCAGGTCGCCCCAATCCGGCACGGAGTAAGCCAGGTCGACCAGCGCCTCGGGCACCGGCTTGGGACCGTCCGCGCCGAGCTTGCCCGAGGCATAGGTGCCGCTGGTGGTCGTCGCGGCCACGTCGATGTAGTCCGCCGAGGGGTGGTCGGTGGTGCCCTTGCCCGGTCCCGCGTTGCCGGCCGACATGCTGACGAAGACTCCGGCGCGCGAGGCGTTGACGAGCGCCAGGTCCAGCGCGTCGTACTCGCCGCCGCTGGACGAGGGCCCGCCGCCCCAGGAGTTGTTGAGCACCTGTGCCCCGTCGCGGACGACGTCCTCAAGACAAGCGATTCCCTCGGCGTTGTGGAAGGTGCCGTCGTCCTGCACGCTGGCGTAGAACACGCGGTAGCTCATCACGTAGGCCCGCGGCGCGACGCCCGAGAGGCTGAGCGGCACCCCCCAGAAGGACGCCGCGACCGCGTTGCCGGCGGCGGTCGAGCCGGTGTGGACGCCGTGCGGCGTGCCGGCGACGCCCGGCCAGGGCTTCTCGTCGCCCGGCGCGGGCGGGTCGAAGGAGCGGAAGTAGGCGCGGCTGACGATGATCTTGCCGTTGGTGTTGCCGGTGTAGCCCTTGGGATAGCCGGGTGGATAGGTGTAGCCCGCACCGCTGAACATCGGCGCCCCGTGGTGCAGCCCGCCGTCCATCGAGGCCAGGCGGATGCCCTCGCCCGCGTGGCCCGGCCCGCCGGCGGTCGGGTGGTTCCACGCCGCGGCGGCGTTGATCAGGGGCAGGCTGGCGTACAGCGCCGGCGCATGCGCCAGGTCGCGGTAGACCGCCGCTACCCCGGGCAGGCGCAGCAGCTCGGCGCGGATCGCGCCGAAGTCGGCGCCCAGGCCGGCGTCGACCGCCAGCCCGTTGAACACGATGCGGTAGAAGTGCTCGCGCGTCTGCCCGTGCTCGTCGATGTAGGTCGCGACCTGGGCTTGCGGCAGCGCCAGACGCATCGTCTTGACGAAGGCGCGCTGCTCGGCGTCCAGACGCGCCAGGTAGTCCCGCGCCGCCGGCACCTCGACGTCCAGCCGCCCGGCGACGCCGACTAGACCGGCGGCGTGGTTGGTGGCATCGTCCCCGCCATGAATCCATTCGGCGAGCGCGGGCGAGGCGAGCTGGACGATCAGGCGGTGGGATGGAGGTTGCGCGGCAGGCGAAGCGGGCGACGAGGTGGACGATATGGCGGACGGGCGTGGGGAAGCTGTAGCCGCCGGATGCAGGCTCGTGACACGCGCGGCCACATGGTCAGCCGGCGACCCGGCGCCGGCGACCAGGAGCAATAACGCGAACAACCCGATCTTGGGAAACATGGCCATCTCCTTCGATGCTGGGTGACCGTGTGGGGGTCGAAAGCGATTAATAGCACACTAACGCCAGGATGGCCAGAGCCGTGACCGGAGATCATCCCCGGACGCCGCCGATCCTTGCCACGGCTACGGCCGGGAGCTATCTTATCCCGAAGCGTGCGGGCGCCGCGTGTCGGAACACATGATCGCAGTTGCGATTCCTGTCGCAATCGTGTCACAATCGTGGCGCCTAACCCCTTTACGGCGGCGGTCTCCAGTGGATACACTGGTGTGGCACATCCACCAACCACGCCGAAGGCCGACGGAACACGAAAGGGGCAGTAGATCATGCGGGCACGCATTCCGGATACCGTTCAGCAGGCCTGGGGCGAAGTCGTCGCGCACGACTTCACCCTCTGGCTGGAGGGAGTGATGGCAGACGAAACCGTCCCCCGCGACGATTGGCGGGAGGTCAAGACCGAGCTGGGTAAGGTCAAGACCGACGTTGAGCACGACTTGGCAGAGCTAAAGACCGAGATGCGAGAGTTCAGGCGCGAGGTCAACGAGCGCTTCGACCGGCTCGCCGAGCGGATCGACGGGGTCATCGCCCAGTTCAACGAGCGCTTCGACCGACAGAGCGCCGAGATCAACGCTCGCTTCGAGCACCAGAACACCGAGATCAACGCACGTTTCGAGCGCCAGAACGCCGAGTTCAACGCCCGCTTCGAGCACCAGAACGCCGAGTTCAATGCCCGCTTCGAGCGCCAAAACGCCGATATCAACACCCGCTTCGACCAGCTTCAACGGCAGATCACCTCTCAAACGCGCTGGACTCTGGGGACCTTGGTGATCTTCTGCTCGCTTGTCGCGGCGATGCTCGCGCTCAGCCAGTTCAAGCCGTGACGTCGGATCGCGCCGGTCAGGGCAGAGAGATCCCCGGCACGCCGATGTCCCCCGCGCCCTACGCCGACGCGTACGACGCCGACTACTATGCCCACAACTGCGGCGAGCGGCCTTACCGGCGCGACGCCGAGTGGCTCGCCTTCTTCCAAGCCGTGGCCGATCGCATCGTCGAGGGTATCGGCCCGCGCACGGTGCTGGACGCGGGCTGCGCGATGGGCTTCCTGGTCGAGACGCTGCGCGGGCGCGGCGTCGAGGCCTGGGGCGTGGACATCTCGGACTACGCGATCGCCCAGGCGCATCCGTCCGTCCTACCCTTCGTCCAGGTCGGATCGATCACTACGCCCTTCGGCCGGCGCTACGACCTGATCACCTGCATCGAGGTGCTGGAGCACATGCCGCCGGCCGAGGCGCCGGCCGCCATCGCCAACCTCTGCGCCCATGCCGACGACATCTTGTTCTCATCCTCGCCGCTGGACCGCCGCGAGTTGACCCACCTCAACGTCCAACCGCCGGAGTACTGGACCGAGATCTTCGCCCAGCACGGCTTCTACCGCGACGTGGACTTCGACGCCTCGGTCCTGACCGCCTGGGCGGTGCGCTTCCGCCGCGGCGTCGCCGACAAACCCGATCCCCGCCCGCTCTTCGCGCGCGTCGCCGCCGCCTACGAGCGCCGGCTATGGCACCTGGTCGAGGAGAACGGCGCCCGGCGCGACGTCGCCTTGGAGCTTCGCGACGGGCTGATGCGGCGCGATCTCGAGATCGAGGGCCTGCGCCGGCGCCTGGAAGGCATGGAAGCCGATCGGGTCGATCTCGAAGTCCGCCTGCACGCGCTCGCCCAGGCCAACGCCAACCTGGGCCACCAGGTCGACAGTTGGCGCGCGCGCTGGTACGTGCTCGAAGCGTCGCCCGGCTGGGCGGTCTTGCAGCGCCTGCAACACGCGCGGGCGCGCTTCCTGCCGCCCGGCAGCCGTGGCGAGCGCGCGCTCTTCACCGCGATCCGCTGGAAGCACCTGATCCAGGCCCGCGGCCCGGTCTTCTTCGCTGGCCACCTGCTGCGCGAGTCACGCGCCACCGCCGCCTATCGGCTGCGCGAGTGGCGCCGGCGGCGGCATCCGGACCGCATCGAGCGCCTGGCCGTCCCGGCGATCCCGCACCTCGCGCCGGTACCGGACCACGCCGAGGCGGTCGACATCGTCGTCTGCGTCCACAATGCGCTCATCGACGTACAACGCTGCCTCGCCAGCGTCAGCCGGCACACGCCCCCCCCCTTCCGTCTGATCCTGGTCGACGACGGCAGCGACGCCGAGACCGCCGCCTGGCTCCGGGACTTCGCGGACCGGCGCCCGGACACGCTCCTCCTGCGCAGCGAGGCGGCCGGCGGCTATACCCGCGCCGCCAACCGCGGCCTGGCGCGCGTGCTGGCCAGCGCGGGGACGGCGGAGGATCCGCGCGCCGACTTCGTCGTCCTGCTCAACAGCGACACGATGGTCACGCCGGGCTGGCTGGACCGCCTGGTCGCCTGCGCGCGGTCGGATGCGCGGATCGGGCTGGCCGGGCCGCTGTCGAACGCGGCGACCTGGCAGTCCATCCCCGAGCTCGAGTCGCCTCCGGAGGTCGAGCCGGGTAGCGAGCAGGATGGCGCGCCGGGTGGCGCACAGGACGGCAGATCGGCCGGTCAGTGGGCCGTGAACGCGCTGCCCGAAGGGTTGTCGGTGGACGACTTCGCCGAGCTGGTCGCGCGCGATAGCGGCCGTCTCTACCCGCGCCTGCCCTTCCTCAACGGCTTTTGCCTCCTGGTCCGCCGCGCCGTCTTGGAGCAGGTGGGACTGTTCGACGAGGACGCCTTCGGGGCCGGCTATGGCGAGGAGAACGACTACGCCCTGCGCGCGCGGGCCGCGGGCTGGCAGCTCGCCCTGGCCGACGACGCCTACGTCTACCACGCGGGGTCGCAAAGCTACTCCGAGCACCGCCGCCGCGCGCTGGTCCCGCGCGCCGACCAGGCGCTGGTCCACAAGCATGGCGCGGAAATCATCGCGGCGGGGGTGACAGCGCTGCGGGCGGACCCGCTGTTGCTCGGCATCCGCGCGCGGGCACGGGTGCTGGCGGAGCGCGACCGGATCGTCCGCGGCGGGCGCGATCGCTTCGCCGGCAAGCGGGTGCTGGTGGTGCTGCCGGTCGCGGCGGCCGGCGGCGGGGCCAGCATCGCGATGTTCGAGATGCGCGCGATGCGCGACATGGGCGCCGAGGTGGCGTTGTTCAACCTGGCGGCGCATCGGACCGACTTCGAGGCGGCCTACCCGGAGCTGGACCTGCCGGTGATCTTCGGCCAGCCGCAAGACCTGGTGGTGATCGCCCGCGACTGGGACGCGGTGGTCGCCACCGCCTACAGCTCGGTCGAATGGCTGGCGCTGGCCGCGCGCGGGCCGCAGGGCGCCGGCACGGTCTTCGGCTACTTCATCCAGGACCTCGAAGCCTACTTCTACCCGCCGGGCAGCGAGCGCTTCCACGCCGCGCTGCGCTCCTACACGCTGATGCCGGGATTGCGCTGCTTCACGATGACACCGTGGAACGCCGACGAGCTCGAGCGCTTGCTCGGCGTGGCCAGCACGCCGGTCATGCCGGGCTACGACGCGGCGCTTTTCCGCCCGCGCCCCCTACCGGGCTCCACCTGGCCGGCGCGGCCGCTGGTGATCGCCGCGATGATCCGCCCCGCCACGCCCTTCCGCTCGCCGCGCCTGACGATGCAGGTGCTCGGCGAGATCGCCCGCCGCCACGGGCCGAAGGTGGAATTCCACCTCTTCGGCGTCGAGCCGCACGACGCGGGCTGGGACGACCTGCCGCGCGACTTCCCGTTCAAGCTGGCCGGGCGGATCGGGCCGCGCCAGATGCCGACCCTGCTGGGCGGCGCCGACATCTTCGTCGACTTCTCGACCTGGCAGGCGATGGGCATGACCGCGATGGAGGCGATGGCGATGGGCACCGCGGTCGTGATCACCCGCCACGGCGGCCCGGGCGTCTTCGCGCGCGACGGCGAGAACTGCCTGCTGGTCGACGCCCACGACGCCGAGGCCTGCCTGGCCGCGCTCGAACGGCTGGTGGTCGACGAAGACCTGCGGCGCCGGCTCCAGGTCCAGGGCATCCAGGACATCTGCCACTTCTACCCCGAGCGCGCGGCCTTTAACATGCTGAACAGCTTGTTCGGCCCGGAGATCGACGCGGCCAACCGCGCGGCGGCCGAGCGCGCGGCGGCCGCGGGGGGAGCCGCCCGGCACGAGGCGGCGCTGGCGGAGCCTGTCCTCCAAGCGTCGACGGCCAGCGAGGCGATCGGCTCGTGAGCCCGAAGCCCGGCGGGCTCTCGAACCGACCGCGGCTCCACGTGATCTACGAGCACGGCGCGGACTTGCGGCCCTTCAGCACGGCCCAGATCCGCCTGATCCGGCCGCTGACCCATCCCACGGTTCGCGCGGGCCTGGACGTGACCTTCGGGCGCGGCTACTTCGGCGAGCCGGTCGACGCGGTGATCCTGGACCGCCTGTGGCGGCCCTTCGTCGACGTGGATGCGGCCAAGCGGCTCGTCGCGCGGGTCCGTGCCGCCGGCGCCCGCCTGATCCATGCGCTCGACGACAACCTGCTGGACCTCGGGCTGGACCGGCAGGGCTGGGGCAGTCGGGCGGAGGTCGCGGCCTTCCACTACTTGGTGCGCGCGGCGGACGGCCTCCTGGTCAGCACCGAAGCCCTGCGCGCGCGCCTGGCGGGCCTCAACCCCAACATCGCCGTGGTGCCCAACGCGCTCGACGAGCGGCTGCTCGATCCACGCCTGGTCGCGCCCGACATGGCCGCGCTGGTCCCACCGCGCGCCGCGGACCGCCTGGTGATCGGCTACATGGGCACCTACACCCACGCCGCCGACCTGGCCCTGGTCCTCCCGGCGCTCCACGCACTGCACGCCCGCCACCCCGGCCGCTTCGAGCTCCAGCTCCTCGGCGTTCTGGCGGATCCCGCCGGCTTGCCGGGCCTGGCCGAGCTGCCGCTGCGCGTCCTGACGCCGAGCCCCGCGCAGATGGACTATCCCCGGTTCCTGCCGTGGTTCGCCTGCGCGCTCGGCTGGGACATCGGAATCGCGCCGCTCATCGACACGCCCTTCACCCGCACCAAGAGCGACATCAAGCTGCTGGACTACGGGGCGATGGGCGCCGCCGGCATCTTCAGCCAGGTGCCGGCCTACCAGGCCAGCGTCCGCCATGCCGAGACCGGCTGGCTGGCCGCCAACACCTCACACGGCTGGGAGGAAGCGCTGGAGCGGCTGCTCACCGATCGCCCGCTCCGCGACCGTCTGGGCCAGGCCGCCGGCGCCTACGTGCGCGGCGAGCGGACCCTGGCGCGGCGAGGGGGGGACTGGGTGGCGGGAGTCGAGCGGTTGTTGGAGACCCCCTCCCCGGCCTTGCTGCGCTCGGCCACCCCTCCCCCGCAAGCGGCAGAGGGGACAGTCAGCTTTCCAGGGAGATACCTGAAATTCAGGGGATCCCGCCGGGCAGGCTCAACAACCGATAGCAGGCTAATCCCCTCTCCCGCTGGCGGGGGAGGGGTGGCCGAGCGCAGCAAGGCCGGGGAGGGGGTCCGCCTGGCCGTCCTCTGCGAGCACGGTCACGGCGCGGAGGCGCGGCCGCTGGCCAGCGCGCACTTGCGGTTGATCCGACCGCTGCGGCATGCGGCGCTGGCCGGGCGGGTCGAGGCGACCTGGGGCAGGCAGTTCGAGCCGCACAACGTCGACGCGGTGGTCCTGGACCGCCTGTGGCGGCCGGATGTCACGCTCGACCAAGTGGAACGGCTGATCGAGGCGGTGCGCGGCGTCAACGCCCGCCTGATCTACGCCATGGACGACAACCTGCTCGACCTGCCCGCGGAACGCGGGGACTGGCCGACGCCGGATCACCTGGCGATCGTCCACCGGCTCCTGGCCGAGGCGGATGGCGTCCTGGTCGCCAGCGCGGCGCTCGCCGAACGGCTGCAGCCCTTCAACCCCAACCTCGCGGTCTTGCCGAACGCGCTGGACGAGCGATTGCTGGGTCTCAATGGCCCCGCGCCCTTCGCCACACCGTTCGGCCAGCGACCGCTGGTCATCGGCTACATGGGCACCGCGACGCATGACGCCGACTTCGCGCTGGTGCTGCCGGCGCTGCGGGCGGTTTGCCGCCGCCATGCCGGCCGGGTGGTCGTCGAGCTGGTCGGCGTGATTCGCCGGGAAGCCGCGCGGCGCGCGCTGGCGGCGGGCCTGCCGCTGCGCTTCGCCGCCCCGCGGCCCGGCGAGGCCGAGTATCCGCTCTTCATGACCTGGTTCACGCGGCGGACGGCGTGGGACATCGCCATCGCGCCACTCGGGGACAGCGCCTTCCGGCGTTGCAAGACGGACATCAAACTCCTGGACTATTGCGCGATCGGCGCGGCCGGCGTCTACAGCCGCGTGCCCGCCTACGCCGGCAGCGTGCGCGATGGCGAGACCGGCCTCCTGGTCGAGAACCACCCGGAGGCCTGGGAGGATGCGCTCGAACGGCTGATCGCCCATGCCGACCTGCGCCTGCGGCTGGGCGATGCTGCCCGGCGCTACCTCTACGCCGAGCGTGTGCTGGCCGTGCGGGCAGGGGACTGGCCCGCGGCGATCGGGGGGCTGCTGGACCGGTGAGGGTGACGTCCAGCCAGCCCCCGCAAGGGCCGTTGGTCTATTCCGGGTCCGTCTCAGGCGCCGGGCCGAGACCCGTGGCGGGGTCCTGGCCGGGCGCCGGCTCGCTCCCGGTCGACCACTGCGCTTCGCCCCAGCCCGGGGGAACCGGTGAGGCGCCGCTCGCGGCGGTCGCCGTGCTCCCGGCAGGCGCGACGCCGGCGCCGCCTGAACCCCCGCCCGCCGCGCCGCCCGGCCCGTTCTCCGCGTTATCTTTCTCGTCGCGGGTCACCCGGTAGATGATGATCAGCGCCAGGCCGAGCGCCGTCGGCAAGAGGCCGATCAGCATCCATGGCCCGAAGTAGAACAGGAAGTTGCTCCCGCCGGCCCAGCCGAGCGGATACAGGCCGCAGGTGAGGGCCAGGCCCAGCGCGAGGATCACGATGCCCCAGCGCAGCGTGTCGCGCCCATTGTGCTGGTGGCTCGGGTAGAGCAGGCCCTTCTCGGCCAGGGCGATGGTCTCGCGATAACGCAGCCACCGCAGGAAGGCGAAGAAGATGAACGGGATGGCGACGAGCGGGATGATGCAAAGTCCGACCAGTATTTCTTCCGGCATGGGAGGGATCTCCTTGGATCAGTGGGATCAACGCGACGAGGGATCGCGGTGGTGTTACCGCGGCGTCGCGGTCGGTTGTGGCGTCGCGGTCGGTTGTGGCGTCGCGGTCGGTTGTGGCGTCGTGGTAGGCTGCGGCGTCGTGGTCGATTGCGGCGCTGGGGTGGCTTGGGCCGATGTCGCCGGCAGCGGGGATGCGGTCGCCTGCGGCGAGGCGGTGGCCATGACGGCGTCCGCGGGAGAGGCGAGACCCGGCAGGGCCAGCAGCTCGATGTTCCCGTTCTGGGTTCCGAGCTCCAAGCGCCGCCCACCGCCGCCCAGCGTGCCGTTCCAGCTTTTGGCATCGACTTCGCCGGATATCGAGATCGGCAGCTCGGAGCGCACGCTGCCAAACGCCGTCGCGAGTTGCACGTCGAAGCGGCTGTCGGCGGGGATCGCCAGGACGATATCGCCGAAGCTGGTTTCCGCGCGGTGGTCCGCGGCCGGGTCGAGCGCGCCGCTGAAATGGATGGCGCCGTTGTCGCTGGACAGGTCGAGTCGCGCGTCCATGGCATCGGTCACCGTCACGTCGCCGAAGCTCGACCCGACCTTGAGCGGGCCACGGGCGCCCTCGATCGTCACCGCGCCGTTCTGGCTCTGCACCGCATAGTCGTCGCCCAGCACCTCCGTCAGGGTGACCGCCCCGAACGCGCTCTCAGCGCTCACCGGCCCGTCGATCCGGCCCCGCCGCGCGTCGATCGCGCCGTTCTGCGAGCTTAAGGTCAACTGCGCGGCGCTGATCGTGTCGACGTCGATGTCGCCGAAGCTGCTCTGGAAGCTGGCCTCGCCGCCCGCGGTCACGTCGTTCGCGGTCAGCGCGCCGTTGGTCGATGACAGCGCGATGGCCCGCCCGGCGAGGCCGCGGGCAGCAACGGCGCCGAACTCGGACGACAGCGAGATGTCGGCGTCGCCGGCCTGGATGTCTTCCGCGACGAGCGCGCCATTGTGGCTGCGCATCTCCAGGCCGCCGGCGAGGTCCGTGGCGCGGATGTCGCCGAAGGCACTGTCCAGCTTGGCCGGGCCGGTGATCCCGGCGAGGTCGATGTCGCCGGCGCCGGTGGACAGAGCCACCTGGGTATCGGCCGGCACGCGCGCGACGAAGCTGATACTGTCTCGGCCGCCCTGGATCGAGCCGATGTCGACCGTGTCCGGTGGTTGATACACGATGCGGACGGCTTTGGGCGAGTGCTCGACGCGTGGCTTGAGCGCCTTCGCCGCGGCCTGGGCAGCGACCTCGTTCTCGGCCCAGGCGACCGCCCGCTGCTCGATCACGATGGCATCGGTCAGCGCGGGATCCGCTTCGACGACGATATCGCCGGAGCGGGTATCGAGCAGCAGCTCGGCCGGCGGCCGGACCTCGAAGCGCAGCGTCTCGGTGATCTCGGCCGACACCGTGTCGTTCTCGAGCAGGCGGATGCGCTGGCCGGTGGCCTGGAAGGCGCGCAAGCCGGCAAAGACGACGAGGAAGGACAGCCCGCAGGTGCCCAGCAGGGCTAGCGCGAGCAGCAGGGTGATCAGGTTGGTTCGCTTCATCGGTTGCTCCTCCGGCTTTGGCTCTGCCCGATCAGACCGGCGCGCGCGGCAAAAGGTTTCGCGGCAGGCGCACGGATTGCCCAGCGGGACCGCGGCTTGGAGCAGATCGGCCGAGGGGGGCAGCCACCGGCGCCGCCGCCCTGCGGCCGCCGCCGGCTAGCCCACGGCAAGTGACCCAGGCGGACACCCGGGTTCTGAACCCGCGGGCCACAGTCATTAGTTCGGCCACCAGCCCGGCGAATGGAATTCGCGGCTAAG
>CAZCJG010000056.1:0-17374 GCA_964498575.1 uncultured Anaerolineales bacterium
GCCCACCAGGATCACCCGCCGCGCCGTCACGCCCAGCGGCACCCGCCGCGCCTCGCCCCGCGACACCGCCGCCGCGCTCACCGACAGCAACCGCCCGGGCAGATCACCCTCTGTCATCCACCCGCTCCATCCGCATCATCCCGCTCACCAACCTCATCCCGACGCCACCCAACCCGCACCACCCCTATCCCCCCAACCCCCGCCATCACTCCGCCCCCCCTCCTGATCTGCCCAATCTGTCCAATCCGCTCAATCCGTGTATCCGCTTGTCAATCCGTTGTGTGAAGCCCACCCAAAACCCCACCCCCCACGCCCCATGCACGATCCCATAAACGAGCGGCAGCCACAGCGCGTCACGCCCAGCCAGCCGCCGCCCGACCGATGCCGAGGCGATCAGGTTCGCCAGAGCATAGCTCCCGCCGGCGAGCGCGACAAACCGGCGCGCGGTGCGCGACCACGGCGCGCCGGCCAGTCCCAGCGCCAGGGCCAGGGCGAACAGCGCCGGCAGCGCCTGGCGCCAGCGCAGCGAGCGCGGGTGCCGGCGCCAGGTCGCCGCCCGCCCCATCCCGTACCCGAAGTACTGCCGCGCCAGCGCGCCGGGCGCGCCGCGCACCCGCGTGGTCGAGCGGATCGCCGGATCCAGCCACACCGTGCCGCCGGCGGCGCGGATGCGCAGGCACAGCTCGTAGTCCTGGTTGCGCGCCAGCGCCGGATCGAAGCCGCCGACCCGCCGGAACACCTCGCGCCGCCACGCGCCGAGGTAGACCGTGTCGACGGGCCCCCGCCCCCCGATCCTATACCGCGCGTCGCCCGCGCCGAAGCGGCTGGCGGTGGCGGCGGCGACCGCGCGCCCGAAGGATGTCTCGCCCCGCCCGACCATGCGCCCGCCGACCGCCCAGGCGCCGCTGCGGTCCAGGGCCTGGACGCAAGCGCGGACGTAGTCGGCCGCCGGCAGCGTGTGGCCATCCATGCGCACGATCACCGCGCCGCGCGCCGCCGCCAGCCCGAGGTTGAGCCCGACCGGCGTCCGCCCCGCCGGGTTGTCCAGCACCCGGACGCGGCTGTCGCGCGCCGCGACCGCCTGCGCCAGCGCGCGCGTGGCGTCGGTCGAGGCGCCGTCGATCACCAGGACCTCGAGCCGATCGGGCGGATAGTCGCCCGCCAGGAGCGCCGCCAGCGTGGATTGGATGTGCCGGTCCTCGTTGCGCACCGGCAGGATCACGCTGACGAAGGGCCAGTCGTCCGGAATGCTCATCGCCCTGCCTGGCGGGAGCTTGCCGCAGCCGCTTCGTCATAGACATCCCGCGTCGCGATCGCCGCGTCGCGCCAGGTCCACGCGGCGGCGGCGGCGCGTGCTTCGGACTCGAGGCGCGCGCGCAGGTCGGGATTGCCGAGCACCTCGGCGAGCGCCTCGGCCAGCGCGATGGGATCGGCCGATGGGACCAGGCGCCCCCCGCCCGCGGCCAGCGCCTCGGGCAGGCCGCCGACGGCGGTCGCGACGACCGCCCGGCCGTGGCCGCGCGCGTGGGCCAGCACCGCGCTGTCGTCGACGGCCCGGTAGGGCAGCACGACGAGGTTCGCCGCCTCGAAGCAAGCCGCCACCGCCGGCTCGGGGACATAGCCGGGGCGGAGCAGCACCGATGCCGAGATCCCCAGCGTGTCGATATCGCTTTGGAGGCGCCGCACGGCGT
Source organism: uncultured Anaerolineales bacterium (assembly GCA_964498575.1). Classification (GTDB taxonomy): domain Bacteria; phylum Chloroflexota; class Anaerolineae; order Epilineales; family Epilineaceae; genus CAZCJG01. Next base: position 1,692 of record CAZCJG010000056.1, read on the forward strand.
GACCCCCGCCCGCGACCGGACCCGCCACGACCAGACGCGCCTGCGGGAGGCGGCTTGCCACGCGCGGCCAGGCCGCCAACAGCAGGTCGAGACCCTTGTAAGGCCGGACATGGCCGAAGAACAAGACCAGCGGCAGGTCGAGCGGCAGGTCGAGCGCGCCGCGCGCGGCGGCGCGGTCCAGGGGCGATGGGGCGGACGGCAGGGCGCTGTGGGCCGGTATGGGGATGATCCGCACGCGGGCGGCATCGATCCCGCCCAGGGCTATCAGGCGGTCGCGCGCGGCGGCGGAGTGGACGATCAGGCGGTCCACGCTTCGGTAGAGCCGCCGATACTGCCGGACGTGCCAGGGTCGCGGCTCATGCGGCAGCACGTTGTGGGCGGTGAGCACGGTGGCGATCCCTTTGCGCCGGAGCGAAGACAGCGCCGGGGCGTCCAGATAGGGTGCCAGGCTCCACTGGACATGCACCACCGCAGGGCGGACCTGTCCCATCTCTCGAAGGAAGGCCGCCAGCTCCCAGGGAAAGCCCGCGGCGCGCAGGAGTCGGCGGGCCGTGGCGTGGCGGATGAGGAAGCTGCGACTCCTGGGTGCGCGGGCCTCCGGCCCGCTTGGATCTACGCGATGCGGATCGGTGCTTGCAGGTTCGAGCGGGCCGGAGGCCCGCGCACCCAGGAGTCGCCCGAACGAAAGAGCCACCGCCACGCCCGGCGGCGGGCGGATGTCGTAGTACAACAGCGGGGCGGTGGCCAGGGTCACGCGGTCGCCCAGCTCGGCCAGCGCGGCGGCGAGGGCGCGGTCGTAGGCCGGCACCTGCTGGCTGGGGTCGAGCAGCACGACGTGCACCGGGCCGACCGCTTCGCGCTCAGGCGCGTTCGGCCAGCACCGTGCGGTAGACCGAGGCCATGCGGCGCGCGGCGTGCTCCGGGGAGCAGTGCAGGCTGACGTAGCGCTGGCCGGCGCGGCCGAGCGCGCTGGCGCGCTGGGGATCGGCCAGCAGCGCCAGCACCTGCTCGGCCAGCCGATCCGGCGCGTTGGGGGGGACCAGGATGCCGGTCTCGCCGTCGCGCAGGATGTCCGGGATGCCGCCGACGCGCGAGGCGACCACCGGGCGGCTGGCGGCCAGCGCCTCGATCAGCACCAGCGGCAGCCCTTCGGCGCGCGAGGGCAGGACGACGACGTCGCTGGCGCCCAGGATCGGTGCGACCTCGGCCTGGTAGCCCAGGAAGCGGACCCTTCCATCCAGGCCCAGGTCGCCCGCCTGCGCCTCGAAGCTTTCCAGCAGCGGCCCGTTGCCGACGACCAGGAAGCGCGCGCCGGGGTGGGCGTCGCGCACGCGCTGGGCGGCGACGAGGAAGTCGTCGACCCCCTTTTGCGCGGTGAGGCGGCCGACCAGGGTGATCACCGCCGCATCGGCCGGCAGGCCCAGCGCCGCGCGCGCGGCGGCGGGGTCGGTGACGCGTGCCGCGAAGGCCTGGCTGTCCAGCACGGTGGGGACCAGCACCAGGCGCCGCCGGTCGACGCCGCGCTTGAGCAGCATGTGGCACTGGTCGCGCGATACCGTGATCACCCGATCGGCCAGCCGCAGGAGGAACAGGTCCAGCGTGCGATACATCCGCAGGCGGCGCGAGGTGCCGGTGTGGAGGTGCACCGTCGCGATCCAGGGCAGGGCCCGGTCCGGCCGGCGCGCGGCCAGGCCGCCGAGGATGTTGGTCTTGTAGTCGTGGGTGTGCAGGATGTCGGCACCCGCGGATCCGACCCGGTGCGACAGGCGGCGGACCACGCCGAGCGAGAACAGGCCGGGATCCAACACCTGCTCGGCCTGCACGCCGGCCGCCCGCGCCGAGGCGATCCAGGGGTGGACCTCCGGGTCGCTCGCCGCCCGGCGGTAGAGCGCCAGGAGCCGTGTGTCGACGCCGCGCTCGGCCAGGGGCTTGACCAGGAGCAGCAGCGAGCGCTCGGGACCGTAGAGCGTCGCCGAGCTGCGGCAGTGGAGCACGCACATCGGCGTGCCGCGGGCGGTCGCCGCGGTACGCGGGGCCGGGTCCTGGTCGATGCTCATCGCCAGGCCGCCCAGGGCCCCATCATGGGTCCCACCCGGCTCGATCTCGCGCGCGTCCACGGCCATCCCGGCCGACCCCTCCGCCGCGCCAGCTCGCGCGTGTAGATCGCTTCGAGCTGGCGCGTCACCCGAACGATGTCGAAGCGCCCGATGGCAGCCGCCCGCGCCCGCCGCGCCATCTCGTCTCGCCCGGAGGGGTCGGTCAGCGTGTCGGCCAGGGCGTCGGCCAGCGCCGCGGGCGTGGCGGCCGGGATCAGCCGGCCGGTGATCCGGTCGGCGACGAGCTCCCCGACGCCGCCGACCGCGGTGGCGACCACGGCCCGCCCGGCGACCTGCGCCTCGATCAGCGCCGCCGGCAGGCCTTCGACGTGCGAGGCGAGCGCCACCACATCCGCCGCCGCCATGAGCGCCGGCATGTCGTCCCGCGGGCCGAGGAAGCGCAGGTGCGCGGACCCGCCGGCCGCCTCGGCCAGCGCCGGCAGGGCCCGCGCCAGCGGTCCGCCGCCGGCGCACAGGACCAGGACCTCCGGCACCCGCGCGACCAGGCGCGGCAGCGCGGCGATCAGGTCGGCGTGCCCTTTGGCGGGATGCAAGCGCGCCGGCACCAGGACGAGCGGGCGCTCCGCCGGCAGGCCGAGCGAGGCGCGGGCGGCGGCGCGGTCCCGGGGCGCGAAGCGATCCAGATCGATGCCGGGGTAGACGACGTGCACCGCCGCGGCCGGGACGCCCGCGGCGATCAGGTTCGCCCGATCGGCCTCCGACACCGCGACGAAGCAGGTATCCGGCGCCAGCAGCCGGTCGGCCAGGCGCCGGAGCGGGCCCGGCGGCGCGGCGCGGCTGTGCTCGTGGGCGACCGTCAGCGGCACGCCGGCCAGGCGCGCGGCGAGGCGGGCATAAGGCGCGGCGCGGCTGTAGAGCGGTACGTGGACGATGCCGGCGCGGGCGGCGCGCAGCCAGCGCGCCAGGACCGGCACCGCGCCGATGTCGAACGGCCGCCCGAGCCGGCCCAGGATGTCGACCGGGATGCCGGCGGCGAGGGCGCGATCGACCAAGAGGCCGTGCGCGCGCAGGCAGACCAGCCGTGGCCGGAAGCGGGCCGGATCGAGGTGCTGGCGGGTTTGCAGGGCAAGCCGCTGCGCGCCGCCGTCACCGAGATCCAGAAACGCATACACCACGGTGACCGGGGGTCCTGCCGCGAGCGTCGGGTCCATAGTGCGTCACCTGAGGGCTGTGTGGACAAGCGTGGGTGCATGGTAACCGAGAATCGCCCGGCGCGCAAGGGTGGCGGGTAGGACCACAGCCAATCGTGGAGCCCACCATCGATGATTCAACCTGGTGAAACAGGCTGAGGGAGAGGCCCCGTACAGGACCCCTCCCCCAGCACGATGCATCCGGCAGGCTGGTCCGGGCGTCTACGGCCCGCCCCGCCCGACCACGTCCGCGTCGCGCTGCGCCGTCACCGGCAGCCAGATTTGCCGCGGCAGGGTGCGGTGCCAGGTGACCGGGATCTGGAACATCTGCGGCGCGCCGCCCGGGCCGAAGATCAAGAGGCCCGAGGCCGGGCCGGGCTGGCCTTCCAGCGTCGCCAGCTCGGCGCAGACGTCGACGTTCTCGGCCCGCCCCGCGACCAGGCCGCTGGGGGCGTTGCGGAGCACGATCGAGTTGCCCTTGACGATGTCGATGGTCAGGTCGAAGGTCGTCGCCTTGGTCCGATCCGCCAGGCCCCAGCCCTCGACCCAGACCTGGTAGTCGCCGAGCTTCGGGAAGCCCGGCACTTCTACCGACTCGATGTGGATCGGGCTGGTGCTGGCGGCCACCGACTCGGTCGGGTACTCGAACTGGCCGTTGCGGTTGGCGTCGTACAGCAGGAAGAGGTCCAGGTCGTCGCCCGCGACGCCCTCGATCGACACCCGGAAGCGCCCGGCCTCCTCGGTCAGCTTGACGTCGCGCTTGAAGACGTTCGTGTTGGTCGCGGGATTGCCGGGCGTCGTCGACTGCGTCACCGTCAAGCCCTTGGTGACGTCCAGCGCCGGAACGAGCTCCTGCCCGGCCTGTGCCTGATGCTGGACGGCTACCGTCACAGTTTCGGCCACGACCAGCGGATGGCCGAAGTTATGACTGAAGCCATGCTGGACTACGTGCGCTGCGACGCCGTCCGCCACGCGGATGTCGGGGCGGGCTGGCTGGGGGGCTGGTTGGGAGGTCTTGCGCACCGGGCGGCCGAAACCGTTGGGCAGCCACCAGGCGAGGATCAGCCGTTCGCTGCGGGCGAGAGCGATGCGGCAGTTGGCGAGGATGTCCCTTCCGAAGCAGGGCAGGCTACGGAGTGAAGCTACATCAGCTTACAGTCGGCTTCCAAGACGTAACCGAGCGCGTGGATGACCTTTCGGTGGGCCGCAGCGTCCAACACGCCGCGGGGGCCGTCAGCCAGATCGAGCTGAGCCGTGTCGATGGAGAGAACATTTTCGCACTGAGCGACGCAGTCGACGGTGAATCCGAATTCTCCCGCGCGGAACGGAACGCAGTTCGGCAGCCCGCTTCGAAGGGCGAATCGTGCTGAAGTGCACACGACCACGAGGATGTAACGCCCGCGATTCAATGACTCACGCGAAAGGATGATGACCGGGTGTGGGCCCGCCTCGGCGAAGTCAGCCATGTAGACTTCGCCCGGTTGCATTACAAGTCCTCCCGCAATCGTCCGGCGGCATTGTGCAAGGCTATGGCCCGGATGGTCCGCTGCGCCTGTTCGTCGGCGGGTATCTCGCGAAGCTCATCGTACTCGGCCTCGGTAAGGAGCACGTACGCGATGTTCCCGCGGGGATCGACCACGCGTCGAAGAGCGCCGGCGCCTTCGTCGAGCGCCCGCAACTGCTTGGGAGTGAGCTCAATCGTCATTCCTTCCTCCTGATCGATCATCTCGCATCTCGGAGAGATCCAGATTGTCCGAAGGGATCGCCCCGCTCTCGCAGCAGACTCGACTGAGGGATGTTGGGCTGCAGATCCAAGTTTCTTGCGAAGTCCACCTTGCTTGTGCTTGGCCAGCGCCCATCTGAAATCGCGCCATCCAAGATTCTAACCGCTTCCATGGAAAAGGTATCGCCCATCGGTTTGCCGGCGACAGCCTCGAAGATATCCTGGGCAGTCTGGGAAGCGGGCGTTTCTGTTTCGAGATGAAAGTCCACGTTACTGTGTGTGGTGTACCCGCGGTTTCCTCAGACAAGCATCGCGAGGCGCATTTCACCCCTAATCTCATGCGTTGGCCTCTTTGGCTCGTACCTTTGCCCAATCAAGGCAGCCAATTATAGCCCGATGCTGATCGAGGTCAATCGCCCCAAAGCGCGCTGGGGGAGGGTCCCACGGGACCCTCCCCCAGCGCGTCACGTCACGCGGGTCTGTCTTACGGCATCGGGCGCCCGACCACGTCCGCGTCGCGCTGCGCCGTCACCGGCAGCCAGATTTGCCGCGGCAGGGTGCGGTGCCAGGTGACCGGGATCTGGAACATCTGCGGCGCGCCGCCCGGGCCGAAGATCAAGAGGCCCGAGGCCGGGCCGGGCTGGCCTTCCAGCGTCGCCAGCTCGGCGCAGACGTCGACGTTCTCGGCCCGCCCCGCGACCAGGCCGCTGGGGGCGTTGCGGAGCACGATCGAGTTGCCCTTGACGATGTCGATGGTCAGGTCGAAGGTCGTCGCCTTGGTCCGATCCGCCAGGCCCCAGCCCTCGACCCAGACCTGGTAGTCGCCGAGCTTCGGGAAGCCCGGCACTTCTACCGACTCGATGTGGATCGGGCTGGTGCTGGCGGCCACCGACTCGGTCGGGTACTCGAACTGGCCGTTGCGGTTGGCGTCGTACAGCAGGAAGAGGTCCAGGTCGTCGCCCGCGACGCCCTCGATCGACACCCGGAAGCGCCCGGCCTCCTCGGTCAGCTTGACGTCGCGCTTGAAGACGTTCGTGTTGGTCGCGGGATTGCCGGGCGTCGTCGACTGCGTCACCGTCAAGCCCTTGGTGACGTCCAGCGCCGACATGCCGAAGCCGCGGACCTTGAAGTCCGGGATGTCCATCTCGCTGGTCAGCTCGACCGTCGTGCATTGGGCGCCCAGCAGGGTCAGCCCGCTCTCGGCCGTCACCGGCACCGAGCCGCTGTTGCCCATGCGCTGGGTCAGCCGCAAGGAGCTGACGGTCGTGTCGTAGGGCATCTCGAACTGGGTGCCGCTGAACAGCACGTTGTGCAGCATCACCTCGTGCAGCCCCTCGCCCGCCGGCGCCGACAGCCAGTCCTCGTAACCCTCCGAGCTGGTGTTGAAGGGCCAGTTGCTGCCCAGTGCCAGGTAGGTGCTGCGCGCGAGCAGCGCCAGCGTGTAGGGGCCGAACCAATCCGGGTCCGAGCGGTCCTCCACCGGCGCGCCGGGGTTGGCCGGGTCCGGCAGGTTGGCCGGGTCGTTGGGATTGCTGTGGCGGTCGACCTGCGGCCCGAACACGCGCGTGTCGATGTCGGCCTGCTTCTGGGTCGAATCGGTCCAGCGCGTGCGCAGCATCCAGAAGGTCCCCGGCGCCGGCTTCGACAGCGCGTCGACGAAGAAGAAGCGCCAGTCGCCGCTCTCGGGTCGCCAGTTCCACTTGAAGGTGCCGTACATCGCGCCGTTGTTGTAGGGCGCGTCGCGGTCGTCGCCCGCCGGCCCGCCCAGGCCGATCGAACCCTTCCAGTCGTAGCTCGCGCCGACGGTGGTGTTCACCGGGATCACCACGCGCTGGCCGGGCAGCTCGTAGCCGCCGGGCGCCGCCACCGGCACGTCGCCGGTCCCGCGCCCGTAGTCGGCGAAGATCGCGCCCTGCACGGCGCCGTAGGCCGCGCCGGCCGGGATGGCGAGCGTCGCGTCGACCGTCACCTCGCCATGCGCCGGGATGGTGACGCGGCTCTGCGATAGCGACAGCGCGCCCCAGTCCTGATAGGCGTACGAGTCCACCCGCAGGCTCATATGGGTGTAGGTGATCGACTCGGTGCGGATCACGTGCTGCAGGCTCAGGTAGATGCCGCTGGCCCAGCGCTCGCGCGGGTGGTGGATGGGGATCGCCCAGTGGTTCTTCAGGCCGTTCTCGGAGTTCATCGTCATGAACTCGTAGGGCTGGATCTCGCTGGCGCCGGGGCGGATCGGCAGGCTGCCGTCGATGCCCTTGAGGCGCAGGTTCGGGCGGATCAGCATGGCGGCGGTGACCGGCGTGCCGGTCTCGAGCACCGACCGCAGCTCCAGGCCCGCCGCCTGCTCGATCATCACGCCCGGGATCTCGATGCCGGTGGGGTCGCCGCCCATCGTCACCAGCGGCCGCCCGTCGGTCATCATCACCACGCCGATCGCGCCCGCCTTCTGGGCGTTGAGGATCTTCTCGGTGAAGGTGCAGGTGCTGCGCTGGATCAGGGCGATCTTCTCGGCGATCTCCTGCTGCGGCACCGGCGGCTGGCCGTCGACGTTGCAGCCGTCGCCGTACCAGGCGATCTCGGCGGTCATGCCCTCCGCCGGGAGCTGGCGGGTGATGAAGCCCTGCAGGGCCGAGTGGTCGCGGCTCTGGTCGCCGGTGGCGTCGCCCCAGGCCAGGGTCAGGTGGACCGGCGTCCACACCTGGTTGTTGACCACGCCGTTGCCGTTCTTGTCGTCCCACAGCTTGCCGTCGCCGTTGATGTCGGTGTGCTGGATCACGCCCGGCACGTAGAAGTTGTCGGCGACGCGGTCGCCGAGCAGGTCGAACTCGTCGTAGGGGAAGATCCCGCGCACGATCATCAGCTCGGTGCCGGCCGGGATCTTCGACTTGTCGATCGGCACCAGGTACTCCGGCAGGCCCCAGGGGGTGGTCTCCTTGGTGCGGTCGCCGACCACGCTGTCGTTGTAGGAGCCGAGCTTGCGCAGCGTCTTGGCCGCCAGCGTGACCTCGACCGGCGCGTCGGAGGGGTTGCGCAAGGTGATCGTCGCCGTGTCGCTCCCGCCCGGCGCCATCAAGTGGGCGAAGGACGGCCCGTACCGAGTGCCGCGGAAGCTCCCGGCGGTCCACTCCGACGGCAGGGCGTAGACGCCGTGCCGGCCCAGGGCGGTGCGGACGGCGTCGCCGGCGTCCAGCACGCCCGCGCCCATGACGAAGGTGTCGTAGCCGGCGAAGCGCGCGCCGGCCATCATGATCGCGCGCGCCTCCTGCCAGCTCGGCCAGCGGCCGTTCTTCTGCTTGAAGGCCTGGTAGACCAGGGCGGTGGCGCCCGAGGCCACCGGAGTCGAGCGGCTGGTGCCGCCCCAGGTGCCGTTGGCCATCGTGCCGTCGCCGATGAAGTTGATCGGGATCGCCCCCGCGGCGTAGGCGCCGTCGGCGGCCACGTCGGGCCCGTTCTGGCCGTTGGCGCCGGGCCCGCGGTTGCTGAACGGGATGATGTCGCCGAAGGTGATCTGGGTGGTGTCGGTGATCGAGTCGGCCCCGGTCGAGCCGAACTGGGTCGATGCCGCGACGTCGATGCCCGTCGACGGGCTGGGCGGCGCGAGCGTGCCGTAGCCGGTGCCGCCGTTGCCGGTGGCGAAGTGGAAGGTCGTGGTCGGCGAGTACTTGCGGACGTAGAAGTCGATCAGCCGCGAGTCGGGGTCCCAGGTGTCGTTGTCCTCGTTGGACCAGCCGTAGCTGTTGGACGTCACCTGGATGTCGTCGTCGTGGCGGTCGATGTCGTGGCCGAAGACCGAATAGTGCCAGCCGGGCGCGAACATCGCCCGCCCGAAGGCGTAGATCTCGCCGATCGACACCAGCTCGGCCTCGGGCGCCAGGCCCAGGTTGACGCTCGGCGGCGCGTGGTCGCCCGGCAGGTCGCGGAAGGTCAGGTCGCGCCCGGCCGGCACGCCCAGCCGGCCCTGGCTCACGATGTTCGAGGCGCACAGCGTGCCGTGCGCGCCGAGGATGTACAGGATGCCGATGGTCCGCCCGGCCTCCGGGATGTCCTTCTCCAGCCCCCACACCCAGCTCGCCGGGTAGGGCAGCTCGCCGTCGGCGATGAAGTACAGCAGGCCGCCGGAGTAGTCGGCGATCCCGTCGCCGGTGGCGTCGCGCCAGCCGAGCGGGCTGTCCTTGGTCATCGGCTTCTCGTCGGTGAAGTCGTGGTTGTTGTTGATGTCGACGTAGACCGTGTCGTAGACGCCGCTGGTGTGCTCGTCGACGATGATCACGCCCGGCGCCTCGGCCTGCACCCGCACGGCCGGCTTGGCGCCCAGGCCGCGCAGCACGATGTCCGGGTGGTGGCCGTAGCGCAGCGTCCCGCTCTTGGAGGTCTGCGGCACGACGAAGTCGCAGGTCTCGGCCGCCAGCGTCGGCGTCACCGGGAAGGCGGCCGGGCCGATCCACTGGTAGGGCCGGAAGCAAGCGGTGGCCTTCATCGTCCCGCTGATCTCGTGCATCGCCACGGCCGAGTCCTGGTACAGGTCGATCATGCCGTTGCGCGCGGTGCGGGTGGATCGGTTCGCCACGGCTTCCCCGGTCAGCGCCTTGTCCTGGATCACCAGGTAGCCGACGTCCGGGTCGAACACCTGCGGCCAGCCGGCGTAGGGATGGCCCGCCGGCAGCACGGCCCAGGTGCCCTGCAGGTCGGGATGGGCGAAGTCGACCGCGTCGTCCAGCACGGCGACGCGCACGCCGTCGCCCTTGACGCCCATGTCCCAGGCCTCCATCGCGGCATGGCCGGCGCGGACGTCCCACCAGCCGTCGGGCGTGGAGGGGCGGGCGGCTTCCGTGGACGCAGTGGACCCAGTGGACGCAGTGGACCGGCCGGATTGGGTTGATGGGGCGGTGCCGGTGGCTTGGAGCCGGGCCTGGGTCTCGGCCCAGGTCGGGGCGGCGTGGGCGGCCGCGCGCAGCGCCGCGACCTCGGCCGGCGCGGGCGGCTTGGGGGCGAAGGTCGGGGCGCCGCCGTCGGGGGCGGGCATGGCCGGCTCTTCGCGCGGCGCGCGCGCGTCGGCCCAGTCGACGGCGTAGACGCCGGGCAGCCGCGCGAGCTTGAGGACTTGGTCGGCCTGGATTTCGAGCACGGCGACCTGCTCGCCGGCCGGCCAGGCGAACTGGTGGGCGTAGCCGCCGAAAGCGCCGAGCTCGAGCCGGCGCGTCGACTGCACGATCACCCAGGTCTTCTCCGCCGGCGAAGACCGGTGCGAGAAGCCCAGCAAGCCCGGGCTGAGCTTGGTCTCCGGCGCGGCCTGGGCGGCGGCGCCGACGGCGTCGGCCAGGGTCGCGGGCAGGGCGGAGGGCGCGGCGTCCGCGGCCGGCATGGATGGATCGGGCTGGGTCGCGGCGGCCGGCTCGGGGTTGGACGCGGCGGCCGGGCGGCCGGCGCCGGTCCCGATCCACAGGCTGGCGCCGAGCAGCAGGGACGCGAGGGTCAGGGCGAATAGGGAGCGTGGGAACACGACGATATACCTCCTCTTTGGGGCATGATCTCGTTGCACGATGGGCAGTGGGGGGTGGGGGCCGGTGCGGCTGCACCGACCCCCGTCAATCAAGCCGGCGACCGGCGCTCAGGGCATCGGCATCGGCTCCTCGCCGAACACGAAGCGCTGCACTTGCACCGGCAGCCAGATCGACAGCGGCAACTGGCGCCACCAGGTGACGGGCACCTGGAACAGCGTCGGCATGCTGTCCGGGCCGAAGGCGACCAGGCCGGAGGCCGGGCCGTTCTGGCCCGCCAGCGGTCCCTGGTCGGCGCAGACGTCGACCACCGCGGTCTGGCCGGCGACGAGCGCGGTCGGCACGTTCTTGAGCTGGATCGTGTTGCCGCTGACGATGTCGACGGTCATGTCGAAGGTGGTCTCGGTGGCGCCGCCGGCGAGCTGGTAGCCTTGCACCCAGATCTGGTAGTTGCCGGCCGCGGCCAGGCCGGGCAGTGCGGCGGCCTCCTCGGCGAAGTCGCCCAGGCTCTGCGCGACGACCTCCTGCGGATAGGCGAAAATCTGGTCCTTGTTGGCGTCGTACAGCAGGAACAGGTCGAGGTCGTCGGTAGGCTTGCCGGAGATCGAAACCCGGAAGCGGCCGGCTTCCTCGGTCAGCTTGACGTCGTGCTTGAAGCTCGCCGTCGTCCGGTCGGCCGGGACCAGCGACTGCGTCACCGTCAGCCCGCGCGTCACGGTCGGCACCGACATACCGTAGCCGCGCATGCTCAGGGCCGGCATGTCCATCTCCGACGTGATCTCGAGCTGCGAGCACTGGGTGCCGATCAAGGTGACGTTGCCACCCGGCGCCGCCGGGCTGGTCTGGGTCGTGCCCACGCGCGAGGCCACGCGCAGCGAGCTGACCGTGGTCTCGAAGGGCATGTCGAACTGCGAGCCGCTGAACAGCACGTTGTGCAGCATCACCTCGTGCAGGCCGGTCATCCCCGGCGTCAATGCCAGCCAGTCCTCGTTCTTGCCGGTGCTGGTGTTGAAGGGCCAGACGCTGCCGGCGACCAGGTAGTTGCTGCGCGCCAGGAGGTTCAGCGTGTAGGGTCCGTACCAGTCCGGATCCGACATGTCCTCCACCGGCGCCGCCGGCGCGGTCGGGTTGGGCTGGTTGGCCGGGTGGTTGGGATCGCTGAAGCGGTCGGCCACCGGCCCGTAGACGCGGGTGTCGATGTCGGACTGCTGCTGCATCGCATCCTGCCAGGTGGTGCGGAAGAGCCAGTAGGTGCCCGGACCGGCCTTCTCGGTGATGTCGAAGAAGAAGAAGCGCCAGTCGCCGCTCTCCGGCCGCCAGTTCCACTTGAAGGTGCCCTGGACGGCGCCGTTGTTGTAGGTCGCGTCGCGGTCGTCGGCCTTGGCCCCGCCGAAGCTCAGGCTGCCCTTCCAGGCGTAGGTCGCGGCGACGTTGGTGTTGATCGGGATCACCGTGCGCTGATTGGGCAGCTCGTAGCCGCCGGGCGGCGGCACCGGCACGTCGCCCGCGCCGCGCGCGTAGTCGACGAAGATCGCCCCCTGCATGGCCCCGTAGGGCGCGTCGGCCGGGATGGTCAGCGTGGCGTCGACCGTCGCCTCGCCGCCGGGCGGGATGGTCAGCGCGGTCTGCGACAGCGCCAGCGCGTTCCAGTCGCGGTAGGCGTAGGAGTCCACCCGCAGCGCGATATGGGTGTTGGTCACCACCGTCGAGCGGCCGCTGTGGGTGAGCCACATGTACAGCCCGTCGGCCCAGCGCTCGCGGGGATGGTGCACCGAGATCGCCCAGTGGTTGCGCAGGCCGTTCTCGTTGCTCATCGTCATGTACTCGTACTGCTGGATCTCGCTGGCGTCCCAGCGCACCGGCGCGTTGCCGTCGATGCCGCGCAGCTTGAGGTCGGTGCGGAAGATCATCGAGGCGGTCATCTCCGCCCCGCCTTCCAGCGCCTCCTTCACCGCCAGCCCGGCGTCGCGCTCGATCATCACGCCCGGGATGTCGACGTTGCCCATGGTGCTGCCCATGACCACCACCGGCCGGCTGTCGGTGAACACCACCGCGGCGATCGCGCCGGCGTTCATCGCGTTGGTGAACTTCTCGTAGAAGGTGCAGGTGCCGCCCCGGCCGCCGCGCTCGATCAACGCGATCTTCTCCCTGACCTCCTGGGCCGGCGTCGGCGGGTTGCCGCTCTCGTCGTTGCAGGCCAGCCCGAACCAGCCGATCTGGGCCGACAGGCCCTCGGGGCCGAGCTGCTTGGTGAAGGCGCCCTGGACCGCGTCGTCGTCGCGCGACTGGTCATCCCAGGCGAAGCGGACGAAGAGCTCCGACAGCGACTTGTTGTTGACCACGCCGTTGTTGTTCTTGTCCACCCACAGCTTGCCGTCCTTGTTGATGTCGGTGTGCTGCAGCACGCCCGGCGTGTAGTAGTTGTCGGCCACGCGGTCGGCGCCGACGTCGAACTCGGCGTAGGGGAAGCGCCCGCGGACGATCATCAGCTCGGTGCCCTGGGGGACGCGGTTCTTGTCGATCGGGAGGATGTAGTCCGGCCCGAGGGTGGTTTCCTTGGTCCGGTCGGTCACCAGCGCGTCGTCGTAGGAGCCGATCTTGCGCAGCGCCTTGGCCGACAGGGTGACCGCCAGCGGCTTGTCGGTCGGGTTCTTCAGCGTGATCGTGCGGCTGTCGCTCTCGCCGGGCGCCAGCATGTTCGCGAAGGCGGGATGCTTCTCGCCGTGGTAGTGGCCGGCGGTCCACTCCGAGGGGATGGCGTAGGTGCCGTGCAGGCCGGCCGCGATGCGCACCGCGTCGCCGGCGTCGACGACGCCGCCGCCGACGGTGAAGGTGTCGTAGCCGTTGAAGCGCGCGCCGCTCATCAGGATCGAGCGCGCCTCCTGCCAGGTCGGCCAGCGGTTTTGCTTGGCGCGGAAGGCCTGGTAGACCAGGGTCATCGCGCCGGCCGCCACCGGGCTCGACCGGCTGGTGCCGCCCCAGGTGCCGTTGGCCAGGGTGCCGTTGCCGCCGCCCGGCGTGATGAAGTTCAGCGGGATCGCCCCGGCGGCGAAGGCGCCGTCGGCGGCCACGTCCGGCCCGTTCGAGCCGCTGGCGCCCGGCCCGCGGTTGGAGAAGGGGATGATGTCGCCGTAGGTGATCTGGGTCGTGTCGGTGATCGACTCGGCGCCGGTCGAGCCGAACTGGGTCGAGGCGGCGATGTCCATGCCCACCGAGGGGCTGGGCGGCGCCAGGGTCCCATAGCCCGGCGCGCCGTTGCCGGTCGAGAACAGGAACGAGGTCGACGGCGAATACTCGCGGACGTAGAAGTCCAGCAGCCGCGAGTCGGGGTCCCAGGTGTCGTTGTCGGTGTCCGAGAAGCCGTAGCTGTTGGACGTGACCTGGAGCTGGTCGTCCTGGCGCGCCACGTCGTGCCCGAACACCGCGTAGCGCCAGGCCGGGGCGAACATCGCCCGGCCGAAGGCGTAGACGCTGCCGATCGACACCATCTTGCCTTCCGGCGCCAGGCCGTAGTTGACGCCGTGCGGCTCGTGGTCGCCCGGCAGGTCGCGGAACTTCAGCACGTAGTCCGGCGGCACGCCCAGCCGGCCCTGGCCGACGACGTTCGAGCCGCACAGGGTGCCGTGGTCGCCGTTGGCGTAGTGGATGCCGATGAAGCGCCCTTCCGCGGGGATGTCCGCCGGCGTGTCCAGGCCCCAGACCCAACTGCCGGGGAAGGGCAGCTCGCCGTCCGAGATGAAGTACAAGAGGCCGCCCGACAGGTCGGCGATCGCGTCGCCGTCGATGTCGCGCCAGCCCAGCGGATCGCCCTTGGTCATCGGCTTCTCGTCGGAGAAGTCGCGGTCGTTGTCGATGTCGATGTAGACCGTGTTGTAGGTGCCGGCGCCCGGGCCGTCGGTCTCGGCGTCGACCAGGAGCACGCCGGCATACTCGCCGAAGACCCCCGGCTTGGCCCCGAGGCCCAACAGCAGGGTGTCGGGCGAATGCCCGAAGCGGACCTTGCCGCTCTTGGACACGCCGTCCGGCACGATGTAGTTGCAGTCCTGCGGGCCGAGCATGATCGCGATGGCCGCGCCGACCTGCACCTGCTGCAGCGGCTGGAAGCAGGCGGTGGTCTTGATCGTGCCGCTGATGTCCTTCTGCTGGAGATCGGAGTCCTGGTAGAGCTCGATCATCCCGCTCTGGGCCAGGCGCGTCGACTGCCGCGCGGGCGGGAGCGGCTTGTCCAGGACGCGGCGGTAGCCCACCACCGGGTCGAAGACCTGCGGCCAGCCCTCGTAGGGATGGCCGGGCGGCAGGACCGCCCAGGTGTCCTGCAAGTCCTGATGCGCGAAGTCGATGGCGAAGTCCAGCACCGCCACGCGCACGCCCTGGCCCTTGTAGCCCAGGTCCCAGGCTTCGCGCGCCGCGTGGCCGTTGCGGACGTCGTACCAGCCGTCGGTATGGGGGGGGGTGGTGTAGTCAGGGTTGGTGGGTATAGTGGACCTAGTGGACTCAGTGGACTCGGAGGATCGTTGGGATGGGGGGGCGGCGCGGGCTGCGTCGAGGGCGGCCTTGGTTTCGGGCCAGGAGGGGGCCTTGTTCAGGCGGGCGCGCAGCGCGGCCGGGTCGAAGGTTGGCGGCGTGGTGTGCGCGTCCGGGGGCAGCTCGACCGGCGCGTCTTCGTCCGCCCAGTCGACCTGGTAGACGCCCGGCAGCGCGGCGATGGCGAGGCTGTCCTTGGCGCTGATCTCCAGCACCGCGACGTGCTCGCCGGCCGGCCAGGTGAACTGGTGCAGCACGCCGGCGCCGTAAGCGTCGAGATCGAGCGCGCCGAGCGACTGGACGACGACGTGGACCTTGCGCGCGGGATCGCCCGTGCGCGCCAGCTCGGCCAGCCCGGCGCTGAGCTTGGCGGCGGGATCGACCGCGTCCGCGCCGCCGAGCAGGGCGGCGAGCGGCGCCGAGCCGGCGGCCGGCGATTCGGCGGTCGGCGCGGCCTGCGGCCGGCCGCCGGCGGTGATGGAAAGCAGGCCGGCCGCGACGAGCAAGCCGGCCAAGACTAGGGCAAGCGAAAACCTACGGACCAAGACGGCACCTCCCCTGGGGTTGGAAAGAACGAATGTCGTGAGCGGTTAGCGGGTTCCTGATCGGTCAAGGCCGCTTCAGGGTTGTCGGGCGGACCGGGGACCGGCGCGCACCGGAGCCATGGGCCGGCGGCACCCGCTCGCCGGCT
>CAZCJG010000057.1:0-16773 GCA_964498575.1 uncultured Anaerolineales bacterium
GGCGATGCCGCGGGGGATCGGCAGGCCGGCCGAGATCGCGGCGGCGATGGCGGCGGCGAGGTCCAGATCGACGCCGCCTGGATCGCCGCGCGCGGCCTTGATGCCCGGGCCCTCGCGGCCCAGGTGCGGCGGCGGCAGGAGCCGGTGGTCCGGGCGGCGCGGCGCCTCGGGATCACCGTGATCAGCCGCTATACCACCAGCGCCAATGGCTTGCTCGTCCACGCCACCGCCGGCCAGCTCGCGGACCTGCGAGCGGTCCCCGGCGTGGCCTTCGTCGAGCCGGCGCCGATCGTCCGCCCGCTGCTCGCGCAGAGCGTGCCGCACATCGGCGCGATGCGGCTGGCGCAGGAGCGGGGCTACGACGGCACGGGCTCCTACGTCGCGATCATCGACACCGGGGTGGACTATACGCACGGGCAGCTCGGCGGTCCGGGCACGGTGGAAGCCTACCAGGCGGCGAGCCGAGCCGGCATGACCGAGGTGATCACCGACACCTGGCAAGGCGCGCCGCTCTTCCCGACGGCGAAGTTCGTCGGCGGCTACGACTTCGTCGGGCCGCGCTACAACCCGCCGCACAACTGCACGCCGGCGGTGCAGGCGCAGACCGGCTGCACCAGCATCCCCGAGCCGGACTCCGACCCGCTGGACGGCGCCGGGCATGGCACGCATGTGTCGGGGATCGTCGGCGGGGAGGCCGTCGCCACATTGGCGGACGGCGTGGCCCCCGGCGCGCGGCTGGTCGGGCTCAAGCTCTACGGCACCGGCGGGGCGGATGAGGCGGCGGACGTCTTGGTCGACTCGATCGAGTGGTGCGCCGGGGTCAACCTCGGCACCGAGACGCGTGGCGTGATCCCGCCGCGGGTCGACGCGATCAACATCAGCCTGGGCGAGGTCCGCGCCCAGGGCAGCCGCATGTTCGACGAGGCGGTCGAGGCGGCGGTCGGCAGCGGGATCGTCATCGCCGCCTCGGCGGGCAACGAGGGCAACCTACCCTTCATCCTGGGCGTGCCCTCGGCCAGCCCGAAGGTCCTGAGCGTGGCCAGCTCGGTGCCGCCGATCACCGTGATCGACGTCGTCGCGCGCTGGGAGGACCAGCAGGCGACCTATGACGGCGTCGCGAGCGACCTCGGGCGGCCCCTGACCGAGACCGGGACCGTGACCGGCGAGCTGGCGCTCTACGGGCTGGCCTGCAACGACGAGCAGAACAACCCCGAGCCGCCGGCCCAGGACGTGCGCGAGAAGATCGCGCTGGTCGCGCGCGGCGTCTGCGGCTTCCCGGACAAGCTGATCAACGCCGAGCGGGCCGGCGCGATCGCGGTGGTGATGTACAGCGATCGTCCGTCGAAACACGGCATGGGCAGCCAGGTGGCCGGGATCGGCATCCCGGCTGTGATGATCGACCAGCAGCCGGGGCGCGACCTCCGCGCCAAGCTCGAGGCGGGCGTCCACGTCGATGCCACGATCGACCCCTCGCATCCGCGGCTCGACCCCAGCCATGCCGACGAGATCTCGGGCTTCAGCTCGCGCGGCCCGAGCAAGAACGGGGCGCTCAAGCCCGATATCACGGCGCCCGGGACCAACATCCACTCGGCCGCGCTCGGCTCGGGCAGTGGCGGCGTGGTGCTCGGCGGTACCTCGATGTCCAGCCCGCACATCGCCGGCGCCGCGGCGCTGGTGCACCACCGCAACCGCGCCGAAAAACTCGGGCTGTCGGGGGCGGACCTCGCGGCACTGCTGATGAACTACGCCCGGCCGGTCGTCTTCACGCCCGGGCCGGACAAGACCCCCGTCCCGGTCGTCCGCCAGGGCGCGGGCGAGGTTGATCTGTGGCGCTCGGGCACGGGGATGCTCCTCGTCCGGGCGGGCGACCTCGCGAGCATCAACCTCGGGCCGCTGGCGCTGACCACGAGCGCGCGGATCGAGCGCACGCTGCGGGTGAAGAACCTCGGCACCGAAGCGATGCTCTTCCGCGTCGATGCGGCCTTCGCCTTCGCCGAAGATCGCGACCAGGGAGTGACCATCGACGTCCCGGATGAGCCGATCGCGGTGGCCGGCAAGGCCGAGACGACGGTGACGCTGGTGTTCCACGTCGATCCCGGCGCCTTGCGCGACTGGACCCTGCGGCCGAATGCGAACGCCATGACGGCTGCTGTGAACACCCTGGAGATCGACGGCTACGTCACGGTCACCCCGGTCGACGGTGCCGGCAACCCCTGGTCCGACATGCCGGCGGCCAGCGTGCCGTTCTACACCTTGCCGCGCAAGGCGTCCAGCATCGCCAGCCGCGATCTTGTGCAGGCGCGCGGCGACGACACGCTGAACTGGAGCAACAGCTCGCCCTTCGAGGGCGATGTCGAGCTCTTCATGCTGCCGACGGTGGCCGACGCGACCGGCACGCTTCAGCCCGCTCCGGAGGACCCCGACGAGCCGGACGTGCTCCACGAGCTGGACCTGCGCCGCGTCGGTGTGCGCTACGAGCCGGCGGCCGCGCCGGACGCGCCGCAAATGCTGACCTTCGGCGTGGCGCGGCACGCGGTCGCGGCGATCCCGCAGAACACGCGCACCGAGATCTACCTGGACCTCGACCGCGACGGCATGATCGACCACCGCGTGCGCAGCGGCGTGCCCGAGAACGAGGACGGCGATCCACTGTTGAGCAACACGATGTTGACCTACTACGCGCGCTGGGACGCGGCGGCGGGGACGGTCATCACCGGCACCGAGCACGTTACCGGGACCCTCCACGCCTCGGATGTCCACACCCACCTATCGATGCTCTCGGTCCCGCTGCCCGCGCTGGACCTGACCGAGCCAGTGCCCTTCGACTTCTACGTCGTCCACCGCGGCCTCAACGAGGACTGGCTGTTCCAGACCACCACCGACGTCGCGCCCGACGGTGCCGAGGCGGACGCGGGACCCCGCTATCACGTGGATCCCGGCAGCCTCGCCCGCGTGCCCTACGCCTGGCGGGTCAGCGTCGCCAGCTTCGGCGAAGACGAGATCGCGCTGGCCCCGGGACCGGGCCTGTGCCCCACCGCTTGGCTGGCGTTCTACCCCGACAACGGCTTCGGCGGTGCGGACGGGCAGATGCAGGCGCTCATCCCCGCTGACAGCACATGCCTGGCGCGGGTGTACCTGCCGTGGGCGGTGTGGGAGGTTGACGGAGATGGGTGATCGCCCTAGACCCCAGACATCCTGAAGGCGGCATGACGACAACCCCAATCGAACGGCGGCCGGCATGAGCCGTCACTTGGTCCAGATCATCGGCCTGCAGGCGCTGCCCCCCCTGCTGGTGAGCCGCCACCTGCGCCCGGACGAGGTATTGCTCGTGTCCGGCCGCGGGCTGCCGGGGCCGGCTCGGCACCTGGCGCGTCTGCTCGCGGCGGAAGCCGGTGTCCACGTCGCCGAGCTGCGCGACCCCCACGATCCCGGCCGGGTGATGGACGACCTGGCCGATCGCTTGGCGCGCATCGGCTGGGCGCCGGAGCACGTGGCCATCGACCTGTCGGGGGCGACCAGGCCGCTGGCCTTCGGCGCCTTCGGGCTGGCCCGGCGGGCGGTGGGCGAGCTGGTCGATGTGGAGCCGGTGCGGGCCGGGTTCGTTCTGCGTCGCTACGGCTTCGAGGCCGACCGCGCCGTGCTGCGCGAAGAGACGACGCTGGCGCCACTGATCACGTTGGCCGACTACCTCAATGCGCACTGGGGCGGCTTCGTCGCCGAAGGTTTCAGCCGCGGCGAGGATGGGCGGATCAACGCCGGTGGGGCCTTCGAGGCGGCCCTGTTCCGCGCGCTGGAGCCCCATGTCGACGAGATCCTGGCCGGCGTGCGCCTGGCCGGTCTCGGACGGCAGGTGGAGATCGACCTGATGGTGCGCGTGGCCAACCAGGTCGGCCTGATCGAGGCCAAGACCGGCGTGAACAAATCCGGTCTCGACCAGCTCGGCACGGCCGGCGATCCGCTGAACATGGGGATCTACATCGACAAGTTCCTGGTCACGGCCGGTCGCTTCCCGCCGATCTACCAGCGCCTGGCCGCGTCCGCCCGAATCCGCGTCATCGAGCTGCCCAACTACCGCGCCGGCCGCTCGATTTCCACCGCCGACACCGAGCGCCTGGCACGCGCCGTGCACGCGGCCCTTGCGGACACGACGCGGCCGGGATAAGGCATAGAAGTCGGCGCAGCGATCGCCCTTACGAGATCACCGCCACTTCCCCTACCTCCCCCGGCGCCGATCCCCGCCGTGGCCAGGCGGAGCCGTTCTTGCACCACAACAGCCACAGCGCGCCGAGGCCCATCAGCAATGCCACCAACCCGATCGCGCTGCCGACGCCGGGGATCGCCATCAAGAGGACGAGGATGGCGGTGCCCAGGGTCAGCGGGATGTAGGGCCGTTCCGCCCATTCCGGCTTGGCGCGGCGCAGGATGAAGCGCCCGATCGCCAGCGCCGCGACGATGTAGCCGACGTAGGATACCGCCAGGATCCAGACGACGACCAGGCTCACCATCGCCATCGCGCCCAGGGCCAGCGCCAGCGACAGCAGGTCGTCGAGGGTCGCCGAGCGGATCACGTAGACCAGGCTGAGCGTCGCGGTCAGCACGACCAGGAAGGCCATCACAAGCGCCGGGATGGCGACCACGCCCCAGCCGAGGCTCGGCAGCGGCCCGCGCGCGAGCTGCTCGGCGCCGGCGGTCGTCTTGTCCGGGATCAGCCAGACGATCACCAGCCCGACCAGCAGCAGCGCCGCCATCCGCCGGAGCTGGGTGAGCAGCCAGCCCAGCGGCCCGCTGCCTGATCCCGCGTCGCCATCATCCGCCTCGTCCGTCGCTTCGTCCTGACTCGGTGGAACCGAGACACCCGTATTGGGCGCGCCGCCGGCCGCCCGCCACGCGACGAGCGCCGTTACGCCTTGCTCGTTCTGCGGGGATCCGCCCAGCCCGGCCGCGCCGCTGGGCACGGGGGTGGACGTTGGGGTGCCCGTCGGTCGGGAGCGCGCCGGGGCGGCGCCGCCGGGTGCCGTGTCGCCCGACGAGGCGCCGCCGGACGGGGATGCGCCATCCGTCGTGTCAGCAGGCATCGCCTCGGAGCCGTCCCCCCCGACCGATCCCTCGACCACGGTTTGCACGCCGAGGTTCAACAATTGCCCGTCGATGCGGCTGCCGGGCCGGCTTTCCAGGCGCACCGCGGCGGAAAGCAGGTCGTCCCCGAGGCGCGCGTCCGGGCCCAGATCGATCGCCAGCGCCGCGACGCGCACGTCCTCGCCGACGCCGCCGTTGATCACCAGGGTCTGGCCGATGCCTTCGAGGTCGTTTTGCACCGTGCCGTTGATCGTGATCGACCCGGCGGCGACGATCAGGTCGCCGTTGACCGTACCGTTGAGGGTGAACGCCTGGGCGATGACGAACAAGTCGTCGTCGATCACCTGCTCCGCGCCGACGACGACGTCGGTGCCGCTGAGGCGTTCCATCGCATGCGCGGGGGAGGTGCCCAGCGCCAGCAAGGCCGGCAGCAGCCCGGCGATCGCCGCGGCGCGCCGCCAGGCCGGGCGGCGACTGTCTCGCCCGGCGTCCGTCGTGGGTTGGCTGATCGGTGCGGTCGTCGTGCGTCTCATGGTTCCTCCAGGTGCCGCTGCTCGCGCAGGATGTCCCCCGCCGCGGTCCAGGTGGGGCGGGGCGATTATAGGGGGTGCTTACCCAGGGTCAAGCGATCAGACGCGTGACCTTGCCTCACCCCGTCACGGCACGCGCACGACGAGCGACTGCGTGGTCACCGAGCCGTCGGGCTGGACGACGCGCAGCTTGAAGACCGTGCTCTGGTAGACCGCGACCGTGGCGTTGCCCGGGTTGGCGACGGGGCTGTTCTGCCAGGCCTGGCCTTCGGCATAGAAGTAGACCGCCGCGGCGTCCGGCGCGTTCCACGTAAAGTTCACCAGGCCCCCCGCGCCGACCACCGAGGGGTCGGCGGTGAAGCTGATGCCGGGGGTCACGGTCGCGGTCGGCGGCGTGGTCGCGGTCGCCGCCGGCGCGGCGGTGCTCGCTTCGACCTCGATGCCGACCAGCAGCCGCTCGCCGAAGCCGACGCCGCCGGTGTTGATCATCTGCCAGGTGCCGATGTAGGTGCCGGGCGCGGCCGGGGCGACCAGGTCGATGTCCAGGTCGTAGGTCTGGCCGGGTTGGACTGTGTAGGCCAGGCTCTCGGACTCCCCACCCATGCGCGAGGCGGCGGTGTTGCCCTGGACGTAGACCACCTGGTAGGTCGTGGTCCACGCGCAGGTGCCGATGTTCTGCACCCGCCAGCCTTTGGTGAAGGCTTCGCCCGGCGCCAGCACCGGCGGCGCCTGCATATCCTGGTCGTCGTACGACAGGTCCTTGATCAACGCCAGGCCGTCGACGCAAGGCTCCGGCGTCGGCGGCACGGTCGGCTCGGCCGTGGCGGGCGGGGTGGCGGTGGGGGTCGGCGTGGCGGTGGCTGTCGGCGGCGCGGCGGCGGTAAGCTGGACGGCCGCCATCGCGGTCGCCGAGGCGTCGAGCTGGGCCTGGTCGAGCTCGAGATAGCGCCGCGACAGGTCGGCCAGGGTCCCGTCCGCCACCAGATCCGCCAGCGCCCGGTTGATCGGGTCCAGCAGGGACGACCCCTTGCGCACCGCGATCGCGTAATCCTGCACCAAGAGGCCCTGGTGGACCAGCTTGACGCCGTCCTGATCGACGAACGATTGCGCCGGCAGCGCGTCCAGCATCACCAGGTCCAGGCTGTTGCCCGCCAGGTCGCGCACCGCGTCGCCGGGCTGCGGGTAGGTATAGAGGTTCTCAGCCGGCAGCGTGCCGGGCTTGACCAGGGTTTGGTTGATCCAGTCCTCGTACACCGTGCCCTGCTGCACGCCGATGCGATAGGGCGCGAGGTCGCCCGGCGCGTCGATCGGCCCGATCGTGGCGCCGGCTTGCGCCAGGAGCCCCGACTGGCTCTGAAAGTACGGGGTGCTGAAGTCGACCTTTGCCGCGCGCTCCGGCGTGACGGTGATCGCGGCGATCGCGAGGTCGACCTGGCCGATCTCCAGCGCGCCGCCCAGGCCGTCGAAGGCCAGGTCGCGGGTCGTCGTCGGCACGCCGAGCTTGTTGCCGATGGCCGCGGCCAGGGCGATGTCGAAGCCGTCGGGCTGGTAGAGGTTGTTTAGGTAGGAGAAAGGCGGATTGTCCAGCGACGAGCCCGCCACCAAGAGCCGCGCCGCCGTCACATCCGGCAGGTCCTCGGCCGCATCCGGCGTGGCCACCGCCAGCGGCGTGCCCTCGGCCACCGCCGCGGTCGGCCCGCCCACCGGCGGCTCGGCGGTCGCCGGCTCGGGCGTCGGCGTATCCGGCGCGCAGCCGGCGGCGAGCCCGATGAGCAGGACGGCGACGATCCCGGCGGCAAGCCGGCGGCCGGCGCATGGGGCGAGGAGGAATGGTGCTGGATTGATCCGCATTGCGATCCTTTGGCTGGCGCGGCGACTGCCACGCGGCAGGCGGGTGATCCGATCGACCGGGCGGATTGTAGGAAGGCGCGCGCGGCCGGTCAAACCGCGTATCGGCGGGGAGCCCGAGGCAGTCAGTTCCCCTTCGGTGACTCGAGCACAAGCGGAGGCATTTCTGGATTCGGCGCGTGAGGCGATCGAAGCAGAGGCGGACCGTGCGCGTGCTGCTTGATGAGAATGTGGATCGCTCTGGACAATTGCTGTAAATTCCAGCCTGACCTGTGCGCTTTGGTGCCCTGCTAATTTCTCCACACGATCGGCAAGTACACCTTCCCCCTCGGCCCGCCCGTAGCCGTCGGCGTGCGGGTGTTGGGCAGGCGGGTTGGGGTGGCTGATCCGGCGATCGGCGTAGGTGTTGCGGTCGTCGGGACGGTCGCCGTCGGCGGCACCACGACGGTTTGCGTGGGTGTGGCCGTGGCGGTGGGGATGGCCGCGCAGCGCGCCGCCGCGCCCGCGCCGAGCACCGCCGCCGGCGCCGCGAGCGGCACGCCCTCGGCGATCGACAGCTCGTCGGCGGCCCCGACCGGCTGGCGCGTGATGACCACCGCGCCGATCCCGACCAGGTTGCGCAACGGACCGCGCCCGGTCCCGCCGACCGGGTGCCGCCAGGCGGTCGCAGAGACGATCGCCCCGCCGCGGAAGCCGGCGGCCAGCGGCAGCGCGGCGAGGTCCAGGTAAGCCACGCTGTTCGCGTCGATACGGCGGCAGGCGACGTCGACCAGGCCGTTGGCGTCGTAGAACAGCACGCCGACCTCGGTCCAGCCCGGCGCGTGGACGAAGTTGCTGATCGCGATCTCGCTGGTCGTCGTGTTTCCGCCGGCGGGCTTCACCAGCTCGCCCAGCGCCACGGCGCCGATGCCCGTCGCCGTCCCTCCCGCGGCGCCCGGCGCGCGGGCGATGGCTTCGCGCTCGGAGTAGAGGCGATAGGCCGCGGCGGAAAGGGTGATGGTGCGCGCCGGGTCGCTGTAGTGGATCAGCGTGGCATAGGCGGCGATCGGCGCCGGAATGTTCGACGGGTCGCCCGCCAGGCGCTGGCTGATCACCCGCAGGCTGCCGACGTGCAGCCCGGGCAGGCTGTTTTCCACCGGCAGGAAGAAGGTCTGCGAGCCGGCGGCGCAGACCAGGTCGTCCAGGACGGTGATCTGGGCGCCGTGCGCGTCGAGGAACTCCACCCGCACCTGCGCCGGCCGGGTGCGGCTGAGGTTCTGTACCTGGACGCCGCTGTCCCAGTTGGTCTCGTGACTGTAGAACAGCGGCCCGAAGGCCGTCGTGCGCCCGCCGGCCGGCAGCGCGGCCCCGGTCACGTCGAAGGCGGCTTCCTGCGCCACGCCCGGGTAGGTCATGAGGATGTCGCGCCCGGCGATGTCGACCGTCACCGCCAGCGGTTGGTCGCTTTCCAGCCAGGCGTTGCCCTGCCAGTCGGGGGTGATGCAGGCGTCGGGCGAGCCGTCCATCGTCGGGTCGAAGGTGCGGCTGTCGCCCGGGTGGAGGGTCCAGGTCTCGCACAGCTTGGCGCCGCTGCAATCGTCCTGGGCCTGGATCCACAGCGAGACCGTCGCCATCGCCGCGCCGGTGTTTTGCGCATGGATCTGGGTGTTGAAGCCCGCCTTGTCGCCGTAGATCAGCGGCACGTAGCTCAGGTAGGCGCCGTAGGACGGGTCCAGCGCCCCCAGCTCGTGCGTGCCGAGGGCGGCGTAGGCGCCGGTCACGTCCGCGCCCGGGCGGAGGTCCCCCGGGCAGTTGCGCCGCGCCTCGACCGCCAGCGCGCTGCCGGTGGCCGGGCCGAGCGGCACGCCCTCGTACACCGCGCCGGCGTCGAAGGCGGCCTTGAAGCGCTGGTAGGCATCGCAATCCCCGACCAGCGTCAGCACCAGGGTCCGGCACAGGTAGTCCGCCGCCGGCTCGTTGCCGCCGACGCCCGCGCCGATTTCCGAGAGCGGGCGGGTGTTGAAGCTGAATGCGATCGCGCTCTTGGCGCCTGCCGGCAGCATTCCCGGCCCGAAGGACCAGCCGCCGCCCGGCCGCAGCAGGCCGCCGCAGGCGATGGCCAGCGGCCCCTTGCAGGTCCCGTCCTCCGCCGGCGCGCCCCACAGGACCAGGAGCGGCTTGGTCGGGGCGGCGCCGACGTTCTGCGCGATCACCTCGGCGGTGCAGATGTTGTCGTCGCCCTCGAAGGCCAGCACCGGCAGGTGGGCCAGCGGAGGCTTGGGCGCCAGGACCAAGGCGGGCGAATCCGGCGCGCGGTCCGTGCCGCACAGGCTGCGGCGCATGTAGTCAAGATCGTAGGTGTCCACCACCCCGTCGGCCGCCAGGTCGGCGCGCGGGTTCCAGGCCGGGTCGCCCGGCCGGCTACCCTGCGCGGCGGTGACCGCGGCCATATCGGCGCCGTCGACTTTGCCGTCGGTGTTGACGTCGAAGGGCAAGCGGCCCGGCCAGACGTGGGAGGTGATCTTGGGATCGCGACCGGTGGTCTCGGCGCTGACCTCCAGCGGCTCGCGGCTGTGCAGCACGAGGCTGCCGGACCAGTCCGGGCCGATGCAGTCCGACACGGTGAAGCTTGCCGTCGCCCCGCCGGCCAGGGGGCCGATGGAGCAGACGCGGTCGCGCAGGCAGTCACCGAGCGCCTTGAAGTAGAGCCGCACGGCGGTCGGCTCGTCGCCCGTGTTGCGGACCGTGACGATCGACGTGTAGCCGGCCTTGTCGCCGTGGACGGGGACGACGGATTGCCAGTAGTCGCCCGAAGGCGCCTCCCAGCCCCGGCCCGGCGCGCTGCCGCAGGTGTCCGGCGGCAGCCCCGCCGGGTCCGGCCAGGCCGGCAAGGAGATGCCCGCCTCGCCGGCCAGCTCGTCGCCCGGTATGTCTTCGCCCAACCGCGTGCCGCTGCGGCGGACCACCACCGCGCCTAGCCCGACGAGCTGGCGCGCGGGACCGGCGGCGTCCGCCGGCACAGGGTGCTCCCAGTAGGTGGCCGAGACCAGGGCGCTGGCGTGGAAGCTGCCGGGGATGAGGCCGAAGGTCTGCACGTCGACGTAGTTGGTCTGGCCGGCACCGAGGCGGCGGCAAAAGACGTCGACCAGCGCGTTCTGGTCGAAGAGCAGCACCGCCAGGTCGGTCCAGCCGGCCACCGGGACGTGGTTGGTGATCGCCAGCTCGCTGGTCACACTGTATTCTTCGTCCAGGTGCTTGACCAACCCGGGCACGACGACGACCGGGCTGCCCGACGCCGCCCCGCCTTCCCCGCCGCCCGCGGGCCAGGCGAAGGCCGCGGCATCCGGCACGAGGTTGTAAGCCATCGCCTCGATCATCTCCGTGCGCCCCGTATCGGCGTACTTGCGCAGCGTCACCACGCCCGCGATCGGCGCCGGCGCGCCGCCCGACCCGCTGCCCGGCGCGCGGCTGACGACGCGGACGCTGCCGGCCCGGTTGCTCGGATGGCCCGGCCGGTCGTCGGCCAGCGGCAAGCGGAAGGTCGTGCTGCCGCGCGGGCAGACCGTCCCCACGTGGGTCGACAGGATCGCGCCGTCCGCGTCCAGGAACTCCACGCCGACCTCCGCGCTCGCCGCCAGATCGAGGTCCTGCACCGTCACGTCGACCTCCCAGCCGTAGGCCGTGCCGTAGGCCAGCGGCCCGAACAGCGCCGGGTTCGCGGTGGTGAGGACCGGGGCGCCGGTCGCCAGGGTCGTCCCCCCCGGCGCGACGCCCGAGAAGCTCGCGAGCGTGTCCCAACCCGCGGTATCGACCACCACCGCCAGCGGCGTCGAGCTGCGCAGCCAGGCGGCGCCGTTCCAGCCGGGCCCGGCGCAGTCCGCGATCGTGATGGCCGCGCTGGCGCCGGGATCGATCGCCAAGGTGCGGCAGACCGCCCCGCCGTCGCAAGCGCCGCTGGCGGCGAGCCACAGCTCGACCGCGGCGGCCTGAGCGCCGGCGTTTTGAACGTGCAGGCTGCTGCTCAGGCCGTCGTCGTCCGCGTGGAGCGGCGCGGCGTGGTAGCGATAGCCGCCGAAGCCGGCGTCGCTGGACCCCAGCGCGTGCGCGCCGGTGCCGGCGTAGAGGCTGGTGACTTCGATGCCTGGCGTGGCGTCGCCCGGGCAGGCGCGATGGACCTCCACGCCCAGCGGGCTGCCCGCGGCGCGGTCCAGCGGCACGCCGAGGTAGCTCGCGCCCTGGGCGAAGGCGGCGGCGAAGGCGCTGTAGGCGGCGCAGTCGCCGATCACCTCGCTGCGCAGGGTCTCGCACATGTGATCCGCCACCACTCCGCCGCCGGCCGCGCCCGCGCCGATCTCGGGCAGCCGCTTCGCCGTGAAGCTGAACACCACGCCGCTCGCCGCCTGGCCCGCGGCCGGGCGCGGGAAGTCCCACATGCCCGCCGGCCGCAGCAGGCCCGAGCAGAGCACCGCGGCGGGAGCCACACAGGTGGCCGGGTCGCGGTCCAGCTCCGGCCACACCAGCAGCACCGCCTTGGACGGCTCCGGCCCGAGGTTGACCACGCTGACCATGCTCTTGCACCGCGGCTGGCCGTCATAGTCGTTGAGCGCGGGGATGTACACCCGGTTGGCGGAGGGGCCGGCGGGCGCCTGCGCCACGGCCATCGGCGGGGGCGGCGCCGCGGCGGCTACGGCCCCACCCGGCAGTCTACCCGCGCCGAAGGCAAGCCCCATGGCGAACGCCGCGAGGCCGATGGTCAGTGGGGCGAGCGCGACGACGGCGCTGCGCAGGCCAACCCGAGGCGGGCGATGGTCCGTTTGATCGGGCGCGTGATCGAGACTCGGCCGAAAAGCTGTGCGGGGGGAGAGGCTGGGGGATGGCATGGTGGTCCTCCGGGTCGAGACGAGTGGGTGATCGGTGGTGCCAAGATATCAAGGAGAGCGTTGCACAAGCGTCACACCATCGCTGTCCGCTGACCGCGAGCGTCATGCTGCAGCGTGCAGGCGAGGAAGTGCGCCCGAGCAATGCGATTAACCCACCGGGGGAGGGTTTTGGACAGCAGGCAGATGATCAACATGCCACATGGTCGCATGTGGGGTGCCAACCCTTGCAGCCGGGCCCGGAGGTGGATGGGTTCGCGGTGCCTGGCATCGACTGGCGCCGGGAACGATGGGTCAGGTGGAAGCCTCTGGCGCGTCCTTCGCTACCCACGTCACCCTGGCGTATCCGTCCACGAGCGCCAGCGTACAGCCGATGGCGCCCAGATCGATGGTCGCCTCCAGGCCGTAGGCATCGCGGTAGGTCCAGAAGTCGCCCTGGCGGGTGACGACCTCGATCCACGGCTGGTCCTGGCTGACCAGCACGTACTGCCGCAGCGAGGCGATGCGCTGATAGCGCCGGAACTTCTCGCCGCGGTCGTAGGCTTCGGTGGACGGGGATAGGACCTCGAAGATCACGGTCGGGTTGAGCAGGGTGTCGTCCTGGTCGTCCTCGGCCTCCTCGACCTCGTTGTCACCGCAGACGACGGTCAGGTCGGGATAGGTGTACAGCATCGGGTCCACCCGGACCCGCATGTCGCTGTTGAAGGCTTCGCAGCCGTCCTCGGGGAGCTGGCGATCGATCAGCCGGGCCAGGGCGAACGCGAGGCGCGCGTGTCGCTTGGTCCCCCCGCTCATCGCGACGATCTCGCCGTCGATGAACTCGCTCCGGAGCTCGGCCTGGCGTTCCAGGGCGAGGTATTCCTCGGGAGTGTAGAGGGTGGGGAGGGTCATGGCTGCTTACTCGTGATCCTCGTCCGCCGCGGTCAGCACGCCTGTTCGTACATGCTGAGCGATTCGGAAATCGGCATTCTCCCGAGCGTCCAGCACGGGCCGGACGGCAGGTATCAGTCCATATAGCTTGGCTCGCAGCAGCACTCCCAGCGTACCGATAACCGGCAGGCCCAGCCGAATCGCCAAACGTCGCGTCCATGTGCCCTCGGGCGCGACGCGCGCGATCTCCTTTCCCTATGCAAAGTAAAACACCTCGCCTGCCGCTACGAAAGGCAGGAAGCGGCCCCTGGGCACCAAGTAGGCGTGCTCGCGCCGGCGCGGCACCTGCAGCTTGTCGCACTCGCCGTCCGTGATGATCAGGATCGGGCCGTCTTGGGGGAAGTCCTCGGTTCGCTCCAGCAGGTCGACGGCGGGTTGCAGGACCGTTCCACCCCGGCCGCGGACGCGCACGCGGTCCGCGATGGCCTCGGGCGGCATGTAGCCCTGGTCGTAGCTGGTCGCGTCGCAGAAGACCACCCGCACCAGGGGCACGTCGCGGGCCAGGCTGTAGCTGGCAATCGCCCCCAGTGCCTTGGCCAACAAGGACCGATCCATCGATCCCGAGGTGTCCAGGATCACGCCGAAGGTGCGCAGCTTGTCTTCCTCCACGGGCGATACCCAGCGCGGCCGGGGGATCTTCGGGCTGGCGGATTGGCGGCGGCTGAGGCGGGCGTAGCTTCGCCGCCGTTCGAGCGACGGGAAGTGGCTGTCGAACCAGCGTGCCAGCGCCACGTCCCAGGGTATCGGCGGTTGGCCGAGCGCGCGGATCTCTTCGACCAGGCCCGCCGGCAACAGCCCGCGCCCGCCCGTGATGTGATACTCCAGCCCTTGCGCCAGGCAGCGCCGGTAGAACTCGTCCAGCTCCAGGCCCGGGCCGCTCTCCCACCACTGCGCGCCGCGCGCCGGCAGGATGTCGCCCACGCCGACGCCGTGCAGGGTCGCCAGCTTGCGATAGGTCCGCATGTCGGTGACGATGCGCTCGTAGATCGCTTCCGCCGACAGCCCGCCGAGCGCCGGATCATACAGCAAGCCGAACTCCGGGATCTGCCCCAGCCGCATCTCGATCAGCCAGTGGTTGATGACGTAGTCGCAGGCGACGTTCCACAGGTACGGGTCGCGCCCCTGCTGGCGAACATCGTGGCGCAGCCCCACATGCAAGATCTCATGCGCCAGGACGAAGCGGTACTCCGCGGCGCTCAATCCCGCCAGAGGGTTGATGTAGATCTCCTTCAGCTCGCTGCTCACGGCCGCGGTGTGGATCTGCATGGCCTTGCACACCGTGGCATCCTCGACAAGCGTGAAGCTGGCGGCCAAGGCTCCCAGCAGCGGGAAGTTGGAGATGAACCAGCGTTGCGCCCGCCCGGCTTCGGTGAGCGCGGCCGACGCGGTCCGCACGTCGAAGCTCTGATCGGCGGCTACGGCCACCGCGGCTTCCACCGCCAGCGCCACACCCCGGCCGAACGCGGCTTCCCAGGATATGCTGGCCCGATTCCAGTAGCTGGGAGCCTGGACGACCGGCTCCCAGATCATGTCGAGCGATCTCGGACCGGCCGTGCCCCAGGCGGCCAGGTCGCCGGGAATGCCGGACTCCAGGAACTGCCTGCACAGCGCTTCTTCGGAGCTTGCCGGCAACTCCAGGCGGCCGAAGATCTCCGCGGGCGGGCGGCCGAACTTGAGGTGTGCCAGGAAGGACGCCACGAAGCAGTCGCACGCCGCGTTCCATTCCGCCGGCGCTTCCGCCTTTGCCTTGAGATGGCTGAAGCCTAGATGAAGGAGGCAATGCGCCACGACATAGGCCCACTCTTCGGGCTCGGCGCGCCGCGTGGGGTGGGTGTGGATCACGCCGTTGCGCGTCACGACCGCCCAGCCTTGGGGTGGGCAGAGCGTTCTCGGTTCCCGCCGGATCTCGGCGCGCTGGACGAGCGGGCCGAAGATCGGCTCATGGATTACCAGCGCAAGCCCGTGCGCGAAGGCCGCCGCCGCCGGGTCGGGCTTGTGCGCGGACCGCTTGCGCGCCATCTACTTCGCGACGATGCGTGGCAGGTCGCGCGCGATCTCCACCATGAACCAGTCGGGCAGGGACTCCTCGCTCGACTCGCCCTGCGCCACCACGAGCTGGGCGATCTCCAGGCTGATGCCCGCCAACTGCTTGATATGCGCCTTGGCGTCATGGGCCAGGCGCTTGGTGGCGGCCGATTGCCCGTCTCGGCCAGGCGGCAGCTCCTTGATCAGGAGGCCGCGGAAGGAGAGTGCCAGGAAATAAAGCACATCCCGGTCGCCGGGTTGATCGGGCCACTTCATCTCGCCCTTGAGGATGGCGGACAGCGCGTACTGATTGCGGATCTGCTTGACGAAGGCCTTGAACTGGCCCGCGTGCTGGGCCGAGAGGCAGCCGTAGGATACCGCCTCCAACATCTCGTCGCTGATCGCGTCGCCGAACTGCTGCAAGGCTTCGCTCAGCATGTGCCATGCGCGCGGCGACGAGAAGGTCTCTTCGGTCTTGGGCGGCTCGACCCACAGGTGGCTGGGGCGGAGCTGGATGTACTCCACCACCCAGGGATGGATGTCGTTCTGGTAAGCCCAGTCCAGCCAGTCGCGGTGCGAAGCATGGAGCTGGACATGGATCATACGGTTGATCAGCGCCGACGACATCGGTTTGACGATGGCGTTGTCCTGCGCCCGGTTGCCGGCCCCGATGACGACGCTGCCGGCCGGCAAGCCGTAGTCCCCCACCCGGCGTTCGTGGATCAAGCTGTAGAATGCCTTTTGCACTTCGTGCGAACAGGCGTTGAGCTCGTCGAGGAACAGGCAATAGGGATCGTCGCGGGCGATCATGGCCGGCGGGCAGAAGCGGCTCTTGCCCTCGACGATCTGCGGCACGCCGATGATGTCCTCGGGCGCGAGCTGGCTGCCCAGGAGCGACACGCAGGGGATGCCCACCGCCGCGGCGAACTGCTGGACGAGCGATGACTTGCCGATGCCGGGTGGTCCCCAGATGAAGACGGGCCGCACCAGGGCGGTGTGGAGAAGGAAGTCCGCGAGCTGCTTCTGCGTCAGCGCGATGGTCGGTTTCACGGAGTGCCCGACAACGCGATGTCCAGCGCCTGCCCCAGCGTCCGCGCGCCTTCCGCCTTCAGCCCTTGCGTGTTCACCTTGCCGCGCAGGGTGCCCGAGGGCAGCACCGCGCGCTTGAAGCCCAGGCTCAGCTCGCGCTCGGCCGAGCGGTCGGCCAGGCTGTAGCGGATCTGCAGACCAACGAAACGTGACCAGCCGCGCAGGTCGGCCAGCGTATTGGCCTGCGATACCACCCACGCCGGCGTATCGCTGACGCTGACGTAGTGCACGGTGCCCTGGCGCACCAGGTCGTCTAGCCCACGCAGCACCTCTTCGACCGGCGTGGTGAAGTCCCAGGCGTGCACCCAGAGCAGGTCGAGGTAGTCGGTCTGCAGGCGCTTGAGGCTGGCCTGCACCGACTGCAGCATGTTCTTACGGTGGTTGCCGCTGAAGCTGGGATCACCCTGCCGCATCTTCAG
>CAZCJG010000058.1:0-16763 GCA_964498575.1 uncultured Anaerolineales bacterium
GACCGTGGTCTTCACCCGGCTCGCCAAGTTCGACGGCCAGCGCGTGCGAACGCTCTCGGCGCGCGACTTCCGCCAGATCGCCGGCCGCGCCGGGCGCAAGGGCTTCGACGACCGCGGCAGCGTGGTCTGCCAGGCGCCGGAGCACGAGATCGAGCGCCAACGCCGCGCCGAACGGGAGCGCGCCCGCGCGGCGTCGCGCCGCCCCCGTGGCAGACGGGAGGGCCGAAAGGGTCGGGGCCGGCACGTGGATCGCCGCAAGGGCGGTATCCAAGCCAAGTCGCCCCGCGGCGACGGCGCCGAACGGCACACCACCCGGTCCGGCGAAGCCACCTGGAACCGGACCACCTTCGAGCAGCTCGTCGCCCGTCCGCCGACGCCGCTGGCGCCGCACTTCCGCGTCACCCACGGCATGTTGGTCCACGTGCTCCAGCGGCGGGCGGCGCCGGCGGGCTACGCCTTCCTGGTGGACGTGATCCTCGCCGCCCACGTCGCCGAGAAGGCCCGCCCGCGCCTGCTGCGCCAGGCCGCCCTGCTGTTTCGCGCCCTGCGCCGGGCCGGCATCGTCGAGCTGGTCCGCGACCCCGCGACGGGTCGGACGGCCGTCCGCGTCAGCGAGGCGCTGCAAGCCGACTTCTCGCTGCACGAGACGCTGTCGCTGTACCTGGTCGAGGCCGTCGGCGCGCTGGACCCGGGCGCGCCGGACTATGCGCTCGGCGTCCTGTCGCTGGTCGAGGCAATCCTGGAAGATCCGCGGCCGATCCTGGTCCAGCAGGTCCGCCGCGCGCGGGCGGAGCTGGCGGCCAGGCTCAAGGCCGAGCGCGTGCCGTTCGAGCAGCGGCAGGCCGAGCTGGAAGCCGTCAGCCATCCCCAGCCCTTCACCGACTTCATCCTCCCCACCTTCCAGGCCTTCGCCGCCCGCCACCCCTGGGTAGGCGCCGAGGACATCCACCCCAAGTCGATCGCGCGCGACCTGATCGAGCGGCGCTTCGACTTCGACGCCTATGTCGAACACTATGGCCTGGAGCGCAGCGAAGGGCTGCTCTTGCGCCACCTTAGCCAGGCCTACAAGACGCTGGTCCAGACCGTGCCCGAGCCGGCCAAGAGCGAGGCGGTGATGAACCACATCGTCCATTTGCGCGCCTTGATCGGCGCGGTCGACGCCAGCCTGGTGGAAGCCTGGGAAAAGCTGGTGGACATTGACAAGCCGGCGGCAGGCGATAAGATTGAGCACCGATAAGCCGGCGGCGCCGGCAAGCGACATGAGCGAGCAACCGGAGTCGTCCAGCCCCCCCCCGATCGACGAGCTGGCCGCCGCCGTCATCAGCACGGCGCGCGGCGTGAGCGGGCGCTGGCTGTTCGTCGGCTGGACCGCGGGGCGGTTGCCGGCGGCCACCACGGCGATCGAGGGCTTGTCGGCATCCGCGCAGCACGACCTGGCGGCCTACCGCGGCGCGCGCCTCACCGCGCGCAAGGTCCCTTACGCCACCCTGGTCCCCGTCGCCTACGTCGTCACCGGCTCGGCGATCGATTTCGCCGACAGCGCCGAGCGGCGGGCCGAGGACCAGGTGAGCTACAGCGTGATCGACGCGGCCGGCCAGCGCCGCGACATCGCGATCGGCGAGCTGTCGGCGCTGGGCGCCATCGTCGCCGCGCGCGAGCCCTGGCAGGCGCGGGCCGGCGGCAGCGCCGTGCAGCTCGCGGTCGACGCCGTCCCGCTGTACGCGCTCTTCACCAACCTGCCCGGCGTGCGCGCCGATACCGGGCTGGCGATGTTGTTCGACGCGACGCTTGCCGGCGGCACGAACGAGCCGGCCTTCCGATCCTTCGTCCGCCACACGATCGGGCGGCTCCTGGTGCTGGACGAGTCGCAGCCGCCGGCCTCGCGCAAGGGCTACCTGGAGGTCGCCGGCCGGCTGGCCGGCACGCCGCCCAAGGGGGGGATGGCCGGCTCGCTGGTGTGGATGCGGCGCGCGGGGCTGATCGACTTCGACGACCCCTGGCTGCAGCGCTTCCGCCAGCGCGGCCAGAGGACGCGCGGCAGCTTCATCCGCGCCCTGCGCGGCCTGGGCCTGGTCGAGGTCAGCGACGAGCTGCTGGCCGAGCTGTCGGACCCCCGGCCGGACTACGACGTCGACCAGCTCGAGCTCGGCAAGCTGATCGACATGGCCGAGGAGATGTACAAGGTGGCCCGGCGGATGATCCCGGTCTAGATCGGCCGCGGGATCACGGCAGCCGGTAGGCTTCGGCGACGGGCTTGCCGCAGCGGGTCAGCGCCACGCGCTCGCCGCCGGGCCGGTCCGCCACCAGCGCCTCCAGCGCCGCCTGGCTGCCCGGGCTGACGATGACCCAGGCCGGGCGAACCTGGCCGACGAGATCGTGCAGGTCGGGCGCGTCCTGTGCGATCAGGTAGATGTGTTTGGCGGAGCCCTCGGTACCCGGCGCGGGGATCTCGGGCGGCAGGTCCTTCAGGAACCGCGGCTCGCGCCGGGTGAGGAAGAGCACGCTGGGGTAGGCCTCGAGCCGGAAGTCGGCCTCGGTCAGCGCGAAGACGGTGTCGGTGCCGGCGCGCTGACGAATGAAGTTGGCGACGATCGAGGCGCTGCCGGTCGCCGCATCCATGTAGCGGCAGTTGGGCAGATGGTCACCGAAATAATACGCCATGTTGTAGCCGGCGATGGTGACCACGATGATCAACGCCACGCCCCAGGGGACACGCCGGCCGACATCCAGGCCGTCGAGGCCGGCTTCGACCAGCACGACCAGGGCCAAGCCGGCCAGGATCGCGCAGGCGACCAGGATGCCGGAGCTGCGGTAGACGGTGATGCCGGGCTGAACCGCGAACGCCAGCAGCGCCAGGCCGCCGAGGATCTGCAGCGCCAAGAGGAGCATGCGCCAATCGCGCCAGCGCCAAAGCGCGACGGTGAAGCCGAGCACCAGAAACGCCGCCCACAAGCTGTCCAGCATCGCGATGCGGGCATTGTAGAACATCGAAGCCGGGTAAGCGACCACGGCCATCCAGGCGTCGCGCCATTGGTTGGCGACGAGCAGCCAGGCCGCCACCTGGGTCTCCTCGGCGCGCTGGGCGAGCGCGCCCGTCTGCAGGAAGCCGACCGAGTTGAGGCGCGCCATGTAGTCGCCGGGGCGGAAGATGGCCCAGTAGATCATCGGCGTGGCGACGATCAGCGCCGCGCCGGCCATCGCTACCAGTCCTCCCAGGCGGTCTCGGATGAACCGGGGGCTGGTCAGGACGAGCAGCCCGAAGAAGGCAAGCGCCACGAGGTCGATCAACCGCCCCCCGACATAGCCGTACTGCGCCAGGCCCAGCGCGACGCCGCCCACCGCCATCCAGGCGGGGTCGCGGCGGGCGAGGCCGCGAGCCAGGCCGAAGGTCGCTACGGCGGCGGTCAGGGCGTCCCAGGCGTGGAAGAACGGGATCCGGCTGAGATGGATATGCATGTGCGAGGCCGCCAGCAGGACGCCCGCGATCAGCCCGACCGGCCGGCCGAAGAGCTGCCGTCCGGCCAGGTAGGTGGCCGGTACCGCCAGCGCGCCGCCCAATGCGCCCGGCAGGCGCAGCCCGATGATCGGGTCGGCCAAGGCCCGGAGCGAGATCCCCAGCGTGTAGTAGTTCAGGTTGCTGTTGGCCCAGGACGTGCCGAAGACGTTGCCCAGGCCCGAAACCATCACGTCGCGGGCGATATTGCCCACCGTGCCCTCGTCGCCGCTGAGCACGTCGGGCCAGGCCGCCAGACCCGGGACGCGCAGCAGCAAGGCGAACAGCAGCAGCAACCCCGCGTCGATCAGCGCCCAGCGCTGCAGGCGCAGCTCGGCGGCCAGGCGCCCGCGGCCGAAAAAGCGCTGCGGTCGCAGCAGGACAAGCAGATAGAGACCGATCGCGCCGAGCCATAGCCCGAACAGGTCCCAATACGGCACCAGCGCGTCCTTGCGCAAGACCAACATCGCGAAGATCGCGGCGGTGATCGCCAAGGACAGCAAGATCGCCGCGCTCCGCAAGGGCGCCGCCGCGACCGCCCGCGGCAGGCCACGCAGCGCCGCCACCGGCGCCAGCAGGATGCCGCGCCAGCCCGCCCACCAGCGGCCCGCGCGGGTCGAAGCTTCATCCGAATCAGCCTCGTCCGGGATCGGGCCCAGGAAGGCCACCCGCCGGCCGCCGTCGCGCGCCGCCAGCCAGACGAAGGCCGCGCCGCCCATCAAGAACGCCGCCAGCGCCAGGCTGAAGGCTTGCTCGTGGACGAGAAAGTATTGCCCCAGGCCGGCCAGCGCCAGCGCCAGCACCGCCAGCGCGGCGTTGGCGGTGCTGGCCTCGGGCGGCGTCGCGGCTGTGTCAAGAGCGGTCGGCTCGGACGAGGGTGGCCGAGTCGCGTCGAGGTCGGTTGAATCGGGAACCGCGGGATGAGCCGGATCGAGATCGCTTTCCTCTGACAATCCTGGCCGAGCCAGGTCGAGATCGCTTGACGCGGCGACCTCCGCCCCTGGCGTAGATTCCGACCCTCCCCCACCTTGATACGAGCTGCCCGCCGATGCAGGTCCTACCTCGTCCATCGATCCATCCCCCCAAAATCGTGCCTGGCGCCGAGAACACCGTCGCGGTCGCCGGCACTGCCTGGCGACCGCCCGCGCCGCCTAGCGCCCGCCGAGCTGATAGCCCGTCAAGAAGGTCCGCCGGTCCTGCCGCAGCTCCGCCTCGTCGTTGCTGCTCGGGAACTGCGGCGCGTGCGGCTCGGCGACCAGGTAGAGCTGGGCCTCGGGGACGTCGAAGCGCGCGCGCAGCTCGTCGTAGACGCGCCGGCCGCGGGCGACGGCCAGCTCGTCGGACTGCTGGGTGGTGCAGGTCGGGCACAGCCGCGAGCCCGGGTAAGCCGCGCCGCCCTGCACTTGCAGCACGCAGTCCTGGCAGGTGCGCAGGAAGCGCACCGCCTCGCCCAGCGTCGCCAGCGCCGCCGCCGGCTCGCGGAAGTCGGTGCGGTTGGACAGGAAGTCGATCACCACGCCCTTCTCGAACAGCACCCGCGCCTGCTCGATCTGTGTATCGGTCACCGCGGCCGCGTTGGTGAAGTCCGAGGCCTGGAAGACCTCGGCGCTGGGCCGCTCCTCGGGCGGGCCGAGCAGCGCGCCGCCGGCATGCGCCTCGCTGACGAACTGCGGCAGGATCAGCGCCTCGGCGTCGGCGACCGGCGGCACCTCGACGTTGCAGTACTGCCAGTAGAAGGCCGCCTCGTCCAGCCGGTTGATCAAGGTCTGGCGACTATCCATTAGTTGCGCCGCGTCGCGCAGCGTGGCGAAGGCCTCCTTGTCGAGCTGGGCGCGGAACTCCGCGGCGTCGGTGGTGGTCAAGAGCGCCTGGCGCGCCGGATCGTCTCCAGCCCAGGCGACCATCCGCGCCAGCGCGGCATCCGGATCGCGCGTCAGGTCCAGCAGCGCCTGGTAGTAGGCGCGGGCGAAGGCCTGGAAGGCGACGGGATCGGCCTCGGCCTGCGCCTTCGCGAGCTCGACCACGTCCCACAGGATGCGCACGTCCTTGCTGGACAGGATCACCCGGCTGTCGGGCACCGCCGCCAGGGCGCGCGAAACCTCGGGCTCCCAGGCCACCACCGACAGGATGTTCTGCTCGGCGCCGGAGTTGATCCAGTCCTCCACCGCCACCGCCGCGTCGTCGTAGCGCAGCGGCAGCTTGATCGGCTGGTTGGCGCTGTGGCTGGCGAAGCAGGCCATGTACTCCGACACACTGTAGCCCGTGAAGGCGACCGCGTGCTCGAAGATGTCGTTCCAGGTCTCCACCCCCGGCTTGACGATGATCGCGTCGTTGCCGGCGCTCTGGCCGATCGGGATCCCCACCGCCACGCCCTCGCCGCATTTGCGCGTGGCGTCGACGGTGGTCGCCAGCGCCTGGTACTCGCCGTTCTTCAGCGCCTGGCACTGGCCTTCCTCGTCGAGATCGACGGCATCGCTGTAGACGTCGTACAGTTGCAGGTCGTAGCCCAGCGCTTCCATGTAGCCGCCGGCATCCATGTGCGCCAGCGTCGCCATGTACGGGGTATAGGGCAGGGTGAGGACCTTGAAGGGCGGCAGGCCCGAGTCGTCGCGCCCGGCGGACGAGGCGTCCGCGGGCGACCCGGAGTCGGTGCCGCCCGCGGGATAGGCGGTCTCGGCGGCCTCGGCGCCGCTGTCACCGGGCGTCGATCCGGGACCCGGCATGTCGCCGGGGGTCGGGCTCGGTCTACCTCCGTCCTCCCAGGGCGTGACGTCGTCCGAGACGCCGAAGGGCAAGGACGGCATCAAGCTGGAGACCACGAATCCAAACGCGACGATACTGCAAATCGCGACCAGCGCCAATGCCAGCAACACACGTCCCCATCGGATGCGCATTGGGTTCCTCCTCCTCCTGCGTCTCGTATCAATCGCTGTGGGGGAATGTCCCTTGTGAGCGCCTCACGACGCCCCGCTGGTGCCCGCCTCTTGCTCCTCCGCGCGCGCGGGCGGGGCGGCGGGTGCCTGGGCTTGGGCGGGTGGGGCGTAGACCGGCGGCGGGGCGACCATGCCCATCTCGGCCTTGAGCTCGTCAAGCTTGGCCGCGCCGGCGGCGGTCACCGGCGCGCGTTCGTAGCGGGTGCGCGTCTTCTGCTGCCACATCGCATCGACCACGTCCTTGCGCGCGCGGAAGCGCGCCTCGTCTTTCGCGGCCTGCTCCTGGATGCGGGCGCGCATGTTGCCCTGATCGCCGGGCACCAGGTCCATCATCTGTTCGCGCAGCTCGAGCTGCTGGCGCCGCATATCGGTCATGCGCGTCTGGGCGATGAGCCGCGAGTCGCTGCGGGCGAGCTTCTCCAGCTCCTTGGACTGGTCGAGGACCATGGAGATCGCTTCCTGCTTGTCGGACAGCGCATCCTCGACGAACTGCTCGAGCCCTGCGATCTCGGCTTCGGCCACGGCCAGCTCCTCGGCCAGCGCCGAGGCGCGTGCCTCTTCCTGCTGCTGGGTGACCGTGTCGCCGCGTTGGGCCGCGGACATCGAGGCCTGGAGGTGGGCCTTGGTCTCCTGGCGCAGGTTGGCCGCGACGATGCGCGCCTCGGCGAGCTGCTGCACCATCATCTCGGCGGCGGCGCCGACGTCCTCGGCGGCGCCCATCTGCTTCTTGAGGTTTTCGGCGCGCTTGAGCCGGTCGTAGGCCAGCCGGCGCTCCACCGGCACGCTGTCCTCGGCGCTGTCGACGAAGCCCGAGAACAGCATTCGGAAGAACTCCCCGATTCGACTGAAGATGCTCATGCGCTGGCCCTCCTGGCAGGCTGTTGACGGATGGGTATTTGGGCGACGACCCGCGGGCAAACGCCCGGACAGGGACGGCTGAAGGTGCTCCCCACTCCTCGCAGGCCGGCCGCCGCGCTGGTGTACGCACGGTTCGCGCACAAGGTCGCGCCCGCCGGCACGGCGTGGATGCGAGAATCGCCCCCCTGGCAATACCGAGCGGCATGGTAAGGGATTGTGGGGCGGCGGTCAAGGAAAACCACCAGCGCCTCGAAGCTCCCGATGCAGCGGCGCTCGCGCTCGGGCCCGAGAATCCGGTGATCGCACTTAACGTGGTGGAGCGGGACTCGCCAGGAGTCCCGCTCCACCAACCACCGCCTGAGCCAGGGGCAGGGGCGCTAGGGTTTGTGGATGACGATGCTCCCGCCGCCGATGGCCGTTGTCGGGTCGGCATCATCCGGCGCGCTCATCTGGTTGTCATAGACGAGACCGCCTCCGGCATCGTTCCAGATGCGGATGCGGAGCTTGTCCACGTTGCCACCCCCAGGCTGCTGGCCGTCGATGGCCGTCACGAAGAAGCGATAGCTGCCGCTGCCGTTGATCGTGCCGGTTCCCTTGAACTGCGCCCTCGCGCCGCCGACGGTCAGCCATTCGTAGTCGCGGCTCTTGAAGTTCAGGTTGCCGGCCTTGAACTGGAACTCGGTGTCGCCGTCCGGCACGGTCCTCCCGGGCAGGTACTTGGCCACGAACCCGAAGTTGGCCTTGCCGGTGAGGCTGGGGTTGGGCGCGTAGGCACCGGCGGGCGAGTTGAACCAGCCGCCGCCGGTGACGAAGCCGCCGTCGGGGTCGTAGATCACGATGTAGTACTGGAACGTCAGCTCACCGGAGTCGCCGTCCTTGTCGGTGACGGTGACCTTGACCAGGTAGATGCCAGGCGTCGTGTAGCTGTGGCTGCCGCCGGTTGTGCCGGAACCTCCGGCTTCCGTGATGGTGCCGGCCGAGCTGCCGCCATCGCCCCAGCTCCAGACGGCCGTGTGGGTGTCCAGCACGCCGGGGTCGGTGAACGTGGCCGTGCCGGCGACCGGCGTGTTGATGACGTGCGGATCGAGGGGCAGGCTGATCGACGTCACGCTCGGCGCGACGTTGCGCACCGTGACGGTGGTCGAAGCGGTGTCCGCCCCGCCGTCGCCGTCGCTCACCCGCACGTTGACCTCGAAGGCGCCGTTGTCGGCGAAAGCACAGCTTGCGCTGTTGGCCGCCTGCGGGCCGAGCTCGTAGCTCCCGTCATCGTCACAGTCGAAGGCATAGGCCAGCGGATCGGCGGCCCCCGCCAGGTCGCCGGCGGTGATGCTGATCGTAGCGCTCTGACCCTCGTCGATCGGGCTGCTGTTCGAGACCGCGACGACGGTAGGCGCTACGTTGCGGATCACGACCTGAGCCGAGTAGGCCGTCTGGCCGCCGTCCTTGTCGCGCACCTTGCCCATCACGGTGCGGACGTCGTCGTCGGAGGTCGGGCAGCTCGCGGTGTTCGAGGCACCGAAGGGCCCGTAGCCACCGCCGTCGCCGCAATCGAAGGCGTAGGTGAAGCCGGCAGTGGTGTCCGCGGCGCTCGGGTCCGAGGGATCGGTGAGCGACAGCTCGAACGAGCTGCCTTCGTCGGCGGCAGCGGGCGCGTGGAAGGTCGCCGTCGGCGCGACGTTGCTCACCGCGACGGTGGTCGATCCCGTGGCATAGCCGCCCTCGCTGTCCGCCACGCGCACGTTCACGGGGTAGCCGCCGTTGTCGTCGAAGGCGCAGGCGGCGCTGGCGCCGGCTTGCGGGCCGACCTCGTAGTCGCCGTCGTCGTCGCAGTCGAAGGCGTAGGTGAGCGCGTCCAGATCGGTGGCCTCGACGGTGATCGTCGCGCTGGCGCCCTCGTCGATCGGGCCGTCGTTGGTCACGGCCGTGATGGTCGGCGGCTTGTTGTTGATCGTCACGTGCGCCGTGTACTCCCGCTCGCCGTAGTCCTTGTCGCGAATCTTGCCGCCCACGTCGCGGGAGCCGCTGCTGGTGGTCGGGCAGCTCTTGGTAGAGTCCGGACCGAAGGGGCCGTAGCCGGACCCGTCGCCACAGTCAAAGGCGTACTCGAAGCCGGCCGCCGTGTCGGGACCGCTCGGGTCCGAAGGATCGGTGAGCGAGAGCTCGATGGCCGTCCCCTGGTCCACCACCATCTGCGCGTTGAAGGTGGCCGACGGCGCGACGTTGCGCACCGTGACGGTGGTCGAAGCCGTGTCCGTCCCGCCATCACCGTCGCTCACCCGCACGTTGACCGTGAAGTCGCCGTTGTCGTCGAAGGTGCAGCCGGCGGAGCTCCCGGCCTGCGGGCCGATCTCGAAGGTGCCGTCGTCGTCGCAGTCGAAGGCGTAGCTCAGCGGATCGGCCGCCCCGGCCGGATCGCTGGCCTCGACGGTGATGGTCGCGGCGCCGCCCTCGTCGATCGGCCCGTCG
This sequence comes from uncultured Anaerolineales bacterium, assembly GCA_964498575.1. Classification (GTDB taxonomy): domain Bacteria; phylum Chloroflexota; class Anaerolineae; order Epilineales; family Epilineaceae; genus CAZCJG01. Next base: position 9,751 of record CAZCJG010000058.1, read on the forward strand.
TTGGTGACAGCCGCGATCTCCGGCGGGAGGTTGCGGACGGTCACGCTGGCGGTGTACTCGCTCTGGCCGCCGTCCTTGTCGCGCACCTTGCCCTTCACCTCGCGCACGCCGTCGTCATCGGTCGCGCAGCTCGTGCTGCCGGCGGGTCCGAAGGGCCCGTAGCCAGCACCGTCGCCGCAGTCGAAGGCGTACTGCAGGCCGGCCGCCAGGTCGACCGAGGACGGGTCGGCGCTGTTCAAGAGCGCGAGCAGGATGTCGTCGCCCTCGTCCACGACCGCGGGCGCCTGGAAATCGGCGGTCGGCGCGACGTTGTGGACGGTCACCGTCGTCGAGCGGCTGTGCGAGCCGCCGTCCCCGTCGTCGACGCGGGCGTTGACCTCGAAGCCGCCGTTGTCGGTGAACAGGCAGGCGGCGCTGCCGCCGGCTTGAGGGCCGATCTCGAAGCTTCCGTCGTCGTCGCAGTCGAAGAAATAGGCCAAGGGATCGGCGGCGCCGGCCGGGTCGCTCGCTACGGCGGTGATCGTGGCGCTGGAGCCCTCGGGAATCGGGCCGTCGTTCGTCAGCTCCGAGATGTTGGGGGGCAGGTTGCTGATGATGACCGTGGCCGTATCCGTGGCGCAGTTGTCGTCACCGGCGCAGACCTGCAGCCCCACGGTGGCCGTCGACGGGCCGTCGAGAGCGGCGGCCGAGAACAGGGCGGTGACGCCGGGCGTCTCGTAGCTGCCGTTGTTGTCCAGGTCCCAGGCGAAGGTGAGCGTCTCGCCGGTGGGATGGCTGCTGCCAGAGCCGTCGAGCGTCACCGACCCGCCCTCGGACACGGGGTAGGGGCCGCCGGCCTCGGCGGTGGGGGGTTGGATCGCCGACAGCGTGCACTTGCCGTCGCCGCCGCTGTTGACGATGGACGAGATCTCCGCGGCGGAGAGCGCCCGGCTGTAGAGGCTGATCTCATCCAGGGTCCCGCGGAACCGCTCTTTACCCCAACCAGTCCCGAAGTACAGGGTACGACTGTTGTTGAACGGCGTAGTGAGGGGTGCGGATCCCTGCAGAACACCATCCACGTAGAGCCGGACATCGGCGCCGTCCCAGGTGCCGCTGATATGATGGAAGGCGCCGTCCAGGACGTCGATTCCACTCTCGACGCCGACCAGGTTCGTGTTCCCCGGGCCGCCGGCTCCGATACTGAAACGGACCTTCCCCGTCGCGTTCGTGCCGGACACCAACCAGCCCGTGCTATCGACGATGCCCTGCGACTTGTCAACCAGGCTGACCTGCGGACTCGTCTGGTCCTTGTTGCCCTTCATCCAGAACTCCACCGTGAAGCCCGGGCCACCGATGTCGAGTCGGCTGTCGTGGTTTACGATCATATAGTGTGCAAATCCGGCACCTGCGAATTGGTACCCTCGACCCACCATGCCGGGTCCGGGGGTGATGCCTTCCCAGCCATAGCTGCCGTGCAGCCCGCCCACCACGTCTGTCGCGACGGTGTCTGGGTTGGCGCTGTTCTCGCCGCGCCACCAGGCCACGCCGCCCAGGTCCAGGGCGCAGGGCGGGCTGGTGAGCCCGATCTTGGCGACGAAGGAGTTCGGGCCGTTGCTCGGGTAGACGAAGCTCAAGCGCGGCCCCACCGAGACCGGGAAGCGACCGTAACTGCCGTGGTCGGTGGAAAAGGTGGTCCCGGCCACGTAGATATTGCCTCCGGCGTCGAGCGCGAGGTCGAAGGGTTTGTCTTGATAGCCCACCGAGCCGCTCCCGCCCAGGAAGCCGCTGTGGCGAAGCTGTGTGCCGTCCGCCGTGAAGCCTGTGACGAATCCATCCGAAGACCCGCCGTTGTACGTGGGGTCCGGTCCATTGAGGACAGGGAAGCCCGTATTTTGATCGGACGTCGTCCATCCGGCGACCGTAGCCTCGCCCGCCGGGTTGACCTCTACAGAGCTGGCGGTGGTCCCGTTGATGTAGTATCCGCCGAGGTAGGTCGCGTATTCGATGGGTTCCGGACCAGCGGGAACTGGCTTGACCTTGACGAGAAACGCGTCGATCATCGACCCGGAGTGGGTTCGGTCGAAGCCTGGCAGAGCGCCGAAGCCGTTCCCGTCGGGGAAAGTGCTCTGCGTGCTGGAGGTATCGCCGACGACGTAGGCACTGCCCTCGCTGTCGACCGCGACATCCAGAGGCCGCGTGCTTCCAACCCCGCCGATGAAGCCCGAGTATTCGAAGGCGGTGCCGTCAGCGGTAACCTTGGTGATGAAGCCATTCGTGCCGCAGCCCGGGCAGGCAATGGTCACGCCGAGGCCCGGCCCGACGACGGTCGGGAAGTTGCCCGGAGGCTGCTCCCAGTTCCAGAAGGTGGTGCCGACGACATAGGCGTTGCCCGCGTCGTCGACCGCGACAGCCTTGCCGACGTCTGGTTGACTGCCGCCGATGTAGGTGCCGTATTCGAACCCTGTACCGTCAGGCGCCAGCTTGACCACGAACGCGTCTGAGCCTAGGGTTGAGTGGTCCACGCCCACGGCAGCGAGAGCCGCCGGATGGTCTGTGGAGCCGGTAAGGCCGGTAAGGTATACGGCGCCGTCGGCGTCCACGGCGATCGGCGAGCCTCCCTGCTCGGATTGGAATTGATCCCAGCCGCTGCCGCCGACGAAGCCGGCATAGTTCAGGTGGGTCCCGTCTGCGGCCACCTTGGCCACCCACATGTCGTACCCACCGCCATTGAAGGTCAGGTCGGGACCACCTACCACCGGGAAGCCTTTGGCCGTGCCATCAGCCGAGCCCGCGTCGTAGAGGTTGCCAGCCACGTAGGCGTTCCCCTCCGCGTCGACCTCGATGCCGGCGCCCTCCTCGTAATCCGGTCCGCCGATGAAGCCGGCATAGTCGAAGCCGGTACCGTCCGCCTTGACCTTGACCACGAAGGCGTCGGCGTTGCCACCGAAAGTCGTGGCCGGCCCGACGGCGGCCGGCAGGCCGGCCTGGTTGATGAGCCAGCCGGTGACGTAGGCGCTGCCCTCGGTGTCGACGGCGATGCCCGTGCCGCTCGTGGCGTAGGAGCCCGAGATGTAACCGCAGTACACGATGATGGCCGGATCGATCACAAGGGGCAGCGTGGTATCGTAGGAACCGAGATCGAAGCCGAAGGTGGCCACGTCGTCGGCGCTGCCAGCGACGACGGCGTAGGACGTCGCCACGTCCACCCGACCCTCGTCATCGACTTGGTACGAGGTCGGCACGGCATCGTGGAAGCCGGCCACGGGTGTATCGACCGCGAGGCGGCCGTCCGGCTCGATCCGCATGTCCGCACCGTCGTAGGCCAGCCGAATCTGGCTGGGATCGGCGCCCGGCGCGACGTAAAGCGTGTACTTCAGCGCGTCCGCGGTGCCGTGGTACTCGAGATCGATGCCGTCCCACAGATTGCGATACAGGATGCGGCTGTAGGTCGGCACGCCGGTGATCCATTCCTCCGGGCTGCCGCTGAAGTGGCTGACGACCATGTCCTGCCGGTCCAGGCCCTCCGGCTTGACTGGCCGCGCGCCGAGGAACCGCAGCTTGGTCGCCCAGCGCGCGGGCGGCTCCGCGGACTCCGGGTCCGCCGGTGCCGTGAGGGCGAACGTGATGCCGTCGTCCTCGAAGAACAGCGACTTGTCGGTGGCGCGCACGACGAACGCGGCACGCTCATCCACTTGCCCGGCGTTGGCCTCGAAGACGATCGGCGACTTGCCCCAATCCCGTTCCGGAACGGCCGCGCTCGCGCTCTGGTCCGACGCGAGCGCTCGGGTCCCCATCGGCTCGGGGGAGGCGGGTGCGGCCGCCGCCGCTGCCCCGCCAACGACAAGCAGAATGAAGGGTATGAGCAAGACCTTGAACACTTCGTACGGGCGTTGCATGATGGACATCTCCTCACTACAATGTGCTGGGACTGTGGCCGTTGATCCATGACCACGTCCGAGGGCAACCCACGGGTCCGACGCGCTGCCCCCGTCCGATTCCCGGGGGGCCTGGCGCGACGGGCCAGGTGTGGCAGGGCCAAGCGTTTCTTGGCTCGTGCTGCCCATCCTAATCGACAACTCTTCGGAAACTCTTAGGAGCCGCCCAGTCTCGGCCCGACGGCCACGATCCACTCCTCCTCCGACGAGATACTCCCATGTCTGGTCCCATCCGCTTGCGACTTCTCGGGCCCGTCCAGGTCGAGCGCGACGGCCGCCTCGTGCGTGGCTTCGAGTCGCGCAAGGCGCTGGCGCTGCTCGGCTACCTCGCCGTGCGCGGCCAGCCCGCCACCCGCGGCCACCTGGCGGAGCTGCTGTGGCCCGGGCGCACGGAGGCCCGCGGCCGCGCCAACCTCAGCGTCCTGCTCCACGACCTCAACACCCTGCTGCCCGATTGCCTCCTGGCCGACCGGCACACCATCGCCATCGCCCCACCGCCCGCCGTCTGGCTCGACCTCGCCGCCTTCGACGAGCTCGCCAGGCAGGCCACGCCGGATGCGCTCGCCGCCGCGGTCGAGCTCTACCGCGACGAGTTCATGCAGGACGTCGACCTCGACGACTGCCCCGAATTCGAGATCTGGTTGGTCGGCCAGCGCGAACGCTGGCGCGGCCGGGCGGCCGAGCTGCACGCCGACTTGATGAGCTATCACGCCGGCCATGGCGCCTTGACGGAGGCCTTGCGGCAATCCGAGCGGCTGCTCGATCTGGAGCCTTGGAGCGAGGAGGCCTACCGCCAGGCGATGCTGCTCCTCGCCCGCCGCGGCGACCGCGCCGCCGCGCTGGCCCGCTACGAGGCCTGCCGGCAGGTCTTGGCGGCCGAGCTCGGGGTCGAGCCGGAGCCTGAGACGCTTGCCCTGTACGACCGGATCCGATCGGGCGAGATCGAGGTCGACGCCAGACCGCCCAGCCTCGCGACACCGGCGCCGATCCATCTGCCGGTGGCGCTGACGAACTTCGTCGGTCGCGAGGACGAGCTTGCGCTCATCGCGACCCACCTGGCGGACCCCGCCTGCCGGCTGCTGACGCTGGTCGGGCCGGGCGGCGCCGGCAAGTCGCGGCTGGCGCTGGAGGCAGCGCGCGCGGCGCGGGCCGCGTTTCCCGACGGGGTCTGCTGGGTGCGGCTGGAAGCGGTGGCGACGCCCGAGCTCATCCCCACCGCCATCGCCGATGCCCTGGGGCTGAACCCGGCCGGCCAGGCGCTCCCCCGGACGCTGCTCCGCGCCCATCTCAAGCAGCGCTCGCTGCTGCTGGTGCTGGATAGCTTCGAGCATCTGCTGGGCGGGTCGGAGGCGCTGCTTGACATCCTGCAGGGCGCGCCGGCGCTCAAGCTGCTGGTGACTTCGCGCCAACGGTTGGACTTCCAGGCCGAGTGGCTGATCCCGGTGCATGGCTTGGCCTACCCTAAGAGCAGTGCGGCGGCCACCGGGGAAGCCGCGCGCGCTTCGCCGGCGGTTCGGCTCTTCGTTGCTCGCGCGCGCCACCTGGCGGCCGGATTCGCGCAGGACGATGCCGAATGGCAGTGCGCGACCCGCCTCTGCCGCCTGGTCCACGGCCTGCCGCTGGCGATCGAGCTGGCGGCCAGCCAGCTTGGCAACATGACCTGCGAGCGCATCATCGCCGATCTGACGCACAGCCTGGATGTCCTGGCGACCGACTCGCGCGACGTACCGGCCCGCCACCGCAGCTTGCGGGCGGTCTTCGAGCAAACGTGGGAAGGGCTGACGGCAGCGGAGCAGGCCGTCTTCGCCGACGTCTCGGTCTTCCGGGGCGGGTTCACCGCCGAGGCGGCCATCCCGGTCGCCGGCGCCACATTGGCGATGCTGAACAGCCTGCGGACCAAGTTCCTGCTAGGCTGCGACGCCGACGCGCGTTTCGACGTGCACGAGCAGCTCCGCCAGTTCGGGGCGGACAAGCTGGCCGCGGGGTCGGCGGTCCCGAGCCAGGCGGAGACGGGTGTCTTCAACGGCGCCGCCGGGCCCGGAGCGCAGGTCGCCGAGACCCCCGACACCGTCCACGCGCGGCACGCCCGATACTACCTGGCGCTGGCGGAGGCGGCTGAGCCCGAGCTGGAAGGGCCGGAGCAGGCGGCCTGGTTGGAACGGCTGGCGCTGGAGCATGACAACCTGGGCGCTGCCCTGGAATGGGCCGCCGCGTCCGGCGCGGCCGAGCTCGGCTTGCGCCTGGCCGGGAGCCTTGAACGCTACTGGGAGATGCGCGGGCGCTTCCAGGAGGGCCGGCGGCACCTGGATCTGCTCCTCAGCTTACCCCAAGCCGACACCCCGGGCGCGATCCGCGCCAAGGCCCTGGCGGCCCGCGGCGCGCTGGCCGAAGAGCAAGGCGACTACGCCGCCGCGCGCGAGGCCCACGAGGAGAGCCTGGCGATACGTCGGGCGCTGGGCGACCAGGCCGGGATCGCGGAGTGCCTCAACAACTTGGGCAACGTGGCCGACTTCGAGGGCGACTACGCCAGGGCCCGCGCGCTGTACGAAGAGAGCCTGGCGATCCGCCGCGCCCTGCGGGACCCCTGGCCGATCGCCAGCACGCTGAACAACCTCGGCAACGTGGCGATGCTCGAAGGGGACTACGCCGCCGCCCGCCCGCGCTATGTCGAGAGCCTGGCCCTATTCCGAAAGCTCGGTGGGCCTTGGGCGATCGCCGTCACGCTGAACAACCTCGGGCTGGTGGCGGCCGAGCTGGGCGACTTCGCGACCGCCTGCCCGCTCTTGGAGGAGAGCCTGGCCATCGCGCGGCGGATCGACGACGGGCAGGGGATCGCCGACGCGCTGCAGAACCTGGGCGACGTGGCCTGCCGGCGCGGCGAGCTGGCCGCCGCGCGGCGCATGCACGCCGAGAGCCTGGGCATGCGCCGCGAGCTGGGCAACCAACACGGTGTCGCCGCGTCGCTGGAATCGCTGGCCTCGCTGGCGCGGGCGGAGGGCGACGCGGGGCGGGCGGCACGCCTGCTCGGCGCGTCCGCGGCGCTGCGCGAGGCGATCCAGGCCCCCCGCTTCGCCAACGAGCAGCCGGAGCTCGAGGCCG
>CAZCJG010000059.1:0-16715 GCA_964498575.1 uncultured Anaerolineales bacterium
GACCGCCGGACCTGGTGTCGATCCCGCCGGTCCGGCCGCATTCCCTGCCCTGCGCGCCCCCGCCCGGCCTCGCGCCGGATGGCGCCGCGGCTCAGCCACCGCCGCCGCCCGGCTCGGCCGCCGCCATGGGGCTCGCCGAGCGCACGCCCAGCCCCGCGGGTGACATCGCGGCGGCGGTCCGCAAGACCATCGCGCACCGCCTGCCGGCCTTCGCGGGCGAGCGGGTGCGGGTGGACGTGGCGCCGGCCCCGCGGCGGGTGTGGGCCAAGAGCGGCCTGGTGGCGGCGGATCCCGCCACCGGCCCGCTGGTCGTGACGCTGGCCACGTCCGCCTGCGCCGGCGACGGGCAGCTCTGCCGCGAGGTCCTGCGCGTTACCGTCGACGCCCGGGGCACCATCCGCAAGCTGGCGCTCTCGCGCTGAACGCGGGTCGGTCGAGCCCGACGCTTGCCTGACTTGCTGCACGCTCTTCTGGACTTGGCCAGACACTCCCGGGAAGGATGCGATCGTGAAGGAGAACCAACCGGAGATCGCCGTGATCGGTGTCGGCGGCGCCGGCATCAACGCCGTCGTGCGGCTGCGCGACCTGGGGCTCGCCCAGGCGCGGCTGATCGCGGTGGACACCAGCGCGCAGACGCTGGCGCGCGCCGGTGACCTGCCCCACGTGCTGTTGGGCGACGCGGCCGGCGGGCATGGCACGGGCGGGCGCGCCGGGCTCGGCGCGGCGGCGGCGGCTGCCGCGGTCGATCGCCTGGCGTCGGCGCTGGCGGGGCTCGATCTCGCCTGCGTCGTCGCCGGGCTGGCCGGTGGCACCGGCGGCGGGGCGGCGCCGGCGGTCGCCCGGCTCGCGCGCGCCGCCGGCGCGGTCGTGGTCGGCTTCGGCATCCTGCCCTTCGCCTTCGAGTCCGGCCGCCGCGCGGCCGCGGCCGAGGCGGCCTTGGCCGATCTGCGGGCGGCCTGCGACACCTGTGTGACCCTGGACAACCGGCGGGCGCAAGAAGTCGCCGGCGGGTCGGTACCGCTGGACGTCGCGCTGCGCGTGGCGGACGACGTGATCCGCCAGGCCGTCCAGGGTTTGGGGGAGATGATCGGCGGGCGGGGCTGGATCGACGTCGACTGGCCCGTGCTGCGGGCGCTGCTGCGGCGCGGCGGGCCGGCCTGCCTGGCGCTCGGCCTCGGGCGCGGGGCCAGCCCGGCGCGGGCGGCGATGCGGGCGGCGCTGGCCAGCCCCTTGGCCGACATGCGCGCGCTGGCGCAGGCGCGCGAGGTGCTGGTGCACGTGGCCGGCGGGGCCGACCTGGTGCTGTGCGACACCGCCGAAGCGCTGGACGAGCTCGGGGCGTGCCTGAGAGCAGACGCGCGGATGGTCGTGGGCGCCGGCTGCGATCCACGCCTCGCCGGGGTGGCGCAAGTGATGCTGCTGGGCGCCGGCCTGCCCGAGGGTCGAAGAGAACGGGTGGGGATCGATGGCCGGGACGTCGAGGACATCGGCGGCCGGAGGCGCCCGGCGGGCGACCCGGCCCCCGGGCGGCTGGTCCGCCTGCGCCGGCCGAGCGCCAGGCCGGCCGTGGCGGCGTTCAAGCCCGCGCAGCCGGCGCTGGCGCCGATGCTCCCGGTGCGCGAGGTCGTATGACCGCCGCCCGGCCGGTCCCGCGCCCGAGCTGATCGATGGCCAGGAACGCGCGCGCCGCCGCCTGTGCCGAGGTCAGCCGAACCTACCCGCTGCTGGCGGGGGTCGAGCCGACCATGCAGCGGGCCGGGCCGCACCTCGTCTACACCTTCCGCGGGCCGCGCGCGGAAGGGGCGCCGGCGCCGATCGTGCGTGTGACGGTGGATGAGGGGGGAGGGATCGTGCGGGTGGTGGCCTCGCGTTAGCGGGCTAGGAGGCAGGTCACGCGGCTGCCGGACGATCCGGCTCGCTCAGCCGCTCGCCCGGCAAGCTGACGCAAAAGCCCGCGCCCGCCGCGCGGTTCTCCGCCCACAGCCGCCCGCCCTGGCAGGCGGCGAGGAAGCGGACGGCTTTGAGGTCGACCGGCACGTCGGCGCCATCGGTCGAGTCGAGCTCGATCGCCCCGATCACGTCGTCGCCGATGCGGGCGCCCCAGTCGTGGACCGAGATCACCAGGTCGCCGGTCGGGCTGGCCCGCTCCGCCGCGGCGCGCACGGTCACCTCGCCGCCCTGGGGCGAGCGCCGGCTGGCGTTGACCAGCAGGTTGTCGACGATCCTCGCCGTCAACTGCGGGTCCACGGCGGCCGCGGGCAGCGGGTCTTCGATTTCCAGGCGCAGCGCCAGCCCCTTCTCCTGGATCTCCGGCTCCACGCGATCGAACGCGGCCCGGACGACGGGGGGAATCTGGATCGGCGCCGCCGCGGTGGCCGGCGCCCGGCCATGCACGGCCAGCACGGCGACCAGGGTGTCCAACATCACCTGCAGGCGAACCAGGTTGGCCTCGATCCGATAGACGTAGCGCTGGACCTGCTCCTGGCGCAAGCCGCTGCCGCGCATGAGCAGGTCGCGGTAGGCCCGAATCTGGTTCATCGGCGCCTGCAACGCCTCGATGATCTCGGGAACCAGCGCCTGGGCCAGGCAGATGCGCGCCGTGGGATCGATCGGCCAGCCGTCCAGCGCCGTCTCCGCGCCCGGCCCGCCATCCTGGGCGCCATGCTCCCGGTCCGCTTCGACGCGGTCCATCCGGGCGGCCAGCATCGCGATGTCCAGCCTCAGCGTCTGGAAAAGATCCTCGGCTTGCCCCGCCTGGGCCGTGTCGCCGCCCTCCTCCGCGCCCCCGGCCGCCGCGACCCCCGCCGCCGCGATCCCCGCCGCCGCTCCTGAATCTGCGGGAGCCTCCGCGACTCCGGTCCCCGCCGCGACCTCCGCGCGCGCCGCATCATCCGCCGCGACCTCCGCGCGCGCCGCATCGCCCGCTGCTTCGGCCGGCGGCATGGCCTCCGGCGCTCCCGGACCCACCGCGACTTCTTCTACTTCCGCAGTCACCGCAGCCTCCGCCACGATCGGATCGGCGTGCACGGGCTCGTGGTCGACCGTCAAGCCGGGATCCGCGCCTGCCGCCAGCGCCTGGCGCAGGCCGACGGCGACGACGCAGCCGCCCGCGGCGAACAGGCCGAGGCGGGCCCAGGCGGGCAAGTAGGTGCCGGTCAAGGGTCTGAGAACCTCGATCAATCCTCCCGCGACCAGGCAGCCGGCCAGCGCGAGACCCCAGCGCGGCGCCTGGCCTCCCCGGCGCGCGACCAGCAGGAAGAGGAGGAGCGCGGCCAGCACCAGGAACCAGAGATCCCAGGCCCGCCGCAGGCCGACGACCAGGCTGTCGCCGGCGCCGGTCGGATCGGCGCGCCAGGCGCTGGACCAGGCCGGCGCCCAGGCGAGGTAGGCGACCAGGGTCAACCCGAAGCCGAGGGCCAGAAAAGCGTGCCAGCGCCCGCGGTGGGGGGTCGGGAGCTGGACCCAAAGCCAGCCCAGGGCGACCACGCTGATCACGGCGAGCAGGCGATCGAGCGGCGGCGCCCAGAGCAAGGGATCGACCCCCCCGACCGCCATCAGCGCGGCCGCGACCAGCCAGGCCAGCAGGCCGGCCACGAGGATGCCGGCCGCCTGGCAGACCCGGCGCGCGGCGGGCGCGCCGTGGCGGCGCCAATCGCTCCAGCCCAGGCCGAAGACGATGGCCAGCGGCACGAGGAGCAGCAGGCGATCGGCATTGTTGCTGACGAAGCTCAGCACGGTGTCGGTCAGCGCGGGCAAGGGGCGGAATCCTCCTGTGGGGTTGGGTCTTGCGCCCACAGGATTGTATCACATCGGCGGCCACCCGGCCCGCGCTCTCGAAGCAACCGCTGCCATGCCCCAGGTATCCGGGAGGCTTGCCCCATCTGCCGGGGGCGATTTGGCAATCGAACATTCGTTCTGGTACACTCATGGCGTGGCTTCCAGCAGCTCGCCCGTCCCGGCGGATCAGCCCGCGGACCCGCGATCGCGGGCGGCCGATCCCTGGCCTGGCGGCGCCGCCGCGCCGCGGCCGGCGCGGGTCGATCAAGCCGCCGCCCACGCCATCGCCGAAGCGGTCAATGCCGAGATCGGCGTGCGGGCGCTGCGCGTCGGCGCGCCTCCGGCCGGCCGCCTGCCGGCCCTACCCACCGGCTACCCCGCCCTGGACGCGGCGACCGGGCTGGGCGGCCTGCCGCGCGGGCGGATCACCGAGATCGTCGGCCGGCCGAGCTCGGGCCGCGAGACCATCGCCACCCGCGCCGTCGCCGGGGCCGGCGGCTACAACGCCTGGGTGGACGTGCGCGGCCTGGTCGACGTCGATGCCCTGGCGCGGGCGGGCGTGAACCTGGCGCGGCTGTTCGTCCTGCGCCCGCCCGCGCCGCTGGACGCGCTGGCGATGGCCGGCCAGGTGATCGCCAGCGGCCAGTTCGACGTGGTGGTGCTCGATGCGCTGGCCGACCTGCCACCGGGCGGCGCCACCGCGCGGGCGCTGGAGCAGTTCGCGCGCGTCGTCACCCCGGCGCTCGGGCGCTCGGCCACGGTTTGCCTGGTGCTCGCCAGCCCCGAGCAGGGCGAGCACGGGTTGCAGCGGGTCGCGGCGTTGCGCATCGGCCTGGTCAAGGTCAGCTTGATCCGCACCGGCGGCGCCTTCCGCGGCTGGCGCACGCGCGCGACGATCCTCAAAGCCCGCGGCTGCGAGCTGGCCGACCGCGGGATCGAGGTCTGGCTGTGACCCCGCGCGGCCAGCGCGTCGCCTGCATCAGCCTGCCGCGCGTGGCGGTGGCGGTCGAGGAGCGCGACGAGCCGGCCGACCTCGACCGGAGCTGGCTGGCCATCGGCGGGCTGGCGACGCGCTACCTGCCGCTGCCGGCGCCGACCCTCGAACAGCTCCGGGTGCTGGGCATCACCAAGGTCCACGCCTATGCCGCCCTGCCGGCGGCCGCCATCCTGCCGCGCTTCGGCTACGCCGGCCTGCGCGCCTACCGCCTGGCGCATGGCCAGGACGACCCGCGCGTGCTGCCCTGGACGGCCGAGCCGGCGCTGGTGGCCCACCACAGCTTCGCGGAGCCGATCGCCAACACGCGCAGCCTGCGCTTCCGCTTGGAGCAGCTTGCCCGCGATCTCGCCGGGCCGCTGGGCCGGCGCGCGGATGCCGACTCGCCGCTGCACGAGCGGCGCGGCGCCGTCGTGCCGTGGCGCCGGGGGCAGGGGTGGGGGGCTAGCCCGGTGCCGCCAGCGCCGCCGATGGTCCGCATCCGTCAACCCGAATTCGGTGGATTTTGCGCCGCGCAGTGGTTTGACATCTCGCCGCAACAGGCATACGCTATCCGCGCGCACAGGCCATGTCTATTGGCTGCTCGCGCCTCTCGCATCGACAAGGAGGAGACCGTGCCTTACTTTCTGACGTCGCTGGCTGCTCTGCTGGCTCAAAACGGTAATGACGATGCTGGCTTGATCGCCGCGCTCTTCAGCACCACCTACTTCTTCTGCTGCGCGCTTCCGTTTTACGTGCTTTCCGTCATCGGCCTGTGGCAGATGTTCGTCAAGGCCGGCCGACCGGGCTGGCCGGCGCTGATCCCGTTCTACAACCTGTGGGTGGCCTTCGAGGTCAGCGGCCACCCCGGCTGGTGGATGCTCGGGATCTTCGTCCCGATCCTCAACATCATCGTGATGATCATCCTGTGCTACCACCTCGCCCTGTCCTTCGGCAAGGGGATCTGGACGACGCTGGGCCTGTACTTCCTGCCGTTCATCACCACGCTCTGGCTGGGCTTCGGCGATGCCCAGTACGTCGGTCCCGCCGGCGCCAGGTCGTCCACCCTGTAGCGCTGCACTCCTACGGGCAGGCCCACTCGCGATCGGTTGAGGGTTCGCCGGCATGCAAGCTCCCCCCGAAAAGCTCGGTTCGTTCTACCTTGGCGCGGAGTATGACCTCGCCAAGGGCGAGCGGACCGAGCTGCCGGTCAACTACGATGCGCGCGACCTGACGACGCATGCCGTGTGCATCGGCATGACCGGCAGCGGCAAGACCGGGCTGTGCATCGGCTTGCTCGAAGAAGCGGCGCTGGACCGCGTGCCGGCGATCCTGATCGACCCCAAGGGCGACATCACCAACCTGCTGTTGCAGTTCCCGGAGCTGCGGCCGGAGGACTTCCTGCCCTGGATCAACGCCGACGACGCGCGGCGCAAGGGGCAGAGCGAGGCGGACTACGCCGCGGCCACCGCCGCGCAGTGGCGGGCGGGGCTGGCGGACTGGGGCATCGACGGCGAGCGCATCCGGGCGCTCCTGGGCACGGTTGACCTGGCGATCTACACGCCGGGCTCGGACGCCGGGGTGCCGATCGACATCCTCGGCAGCCTGGCCGCGCCGGGGCTGGACTTCGACACCGAGGCCGAGGCGATTCGCGAGCGCATCGGCGGCACGGTCGCCGCCCTGCTCGGGCTGGCCGGCAGCGACGCCGACCCGGCGCGCAGCCGCGAGGGCATCCTGCTGGCCACGATCTTCGAGCACTTCTGGCGCCAGGGGCAGGACCTGGACCTGGCGCGGCTGATCCTGTCGATCCAGAACCCGCCGGTGCGCCAGCTCGGCGTCTTCGACGTCGACACCTTCTTCCCGGAGAAGGACCGCTTCGAGCTGGCGATGGCCTTCAACAACCTGGTCGCCGCCCCGGCCTTCCAGAGCTGGCTCGTCGGCGAGCCGCTGGACGTCGACCGTCTGTTCTTCACCCCCGAAGGCAAGCCGCGCCACAGCGTGATCTACATCGCTCATCTTTCGGACAGCGAGCGGATGTTCATCGTCACGCTGATCCTGGAGAGCCTGGTCACCTGGATGCGGCGCCAGAGCGGCACGACCAGCTTGCGCGCCCTGCTGTACTTCGACGAGGTCTTCGGCTTCTTCCCGCCCTCGGCCGAGCCGCCGAGCAAGCGGCCGCTCCTCACCCTGCTCAAGCAAGCGCGCGCCTTCGGGCTGGGCCTCACCCTGGTCACCCAGAACCCGGTCGACCTGGACTACAAGGGCCTGACCAACGCCGGCACCTGGTTCATCGGCAAGCTGCAAGCCGAGCGCGACAAGGAGCGCGTCCTGGCCGGGCTGGAGGGCGCGATCGCCACGGCCGGCGGCGCCAGCCGGGCGGACTTGGGCCGCGTGATCACCCAGCTCGGAAGCCGCGTCTTCCTGCTCCACAACGTCCACGCCGCCGGGCCGGTGGTCTTCAACACCCGCTGGGCGATGAGCTACCTGCGCGGCCCGCTGACCCGGCCGCAAGTGCGCAGCCTGATGGCGGGCCGCAAGGCGGTCCCCGGTCAGCCCGGCGCGAGCGAGGCGCCCGGTGCGGCGGGCGGCGCGGTTCCCACCGACGCTGAGGCTGCCGCGGCAGCCTCAGCGGCCGGCGCCGCGGCGACGTCTACCGCAGTCAAACCGCCGCTTCCCCCCTGGTCACCGCCCGATGCCAAGCCGTCCCGGCCCGCGGCGCCGGCCGCAGCGCTCGCGGCGGGACTGCTGGCGACCCCGCCCTCGCTCGATCCGGGCGTGCAGCAGATCTTCGTGCCCCTGGCGCTGACCCGCACGGCGGCGGAGCGCGAGCTGGCGGCGCGGTTCGGGCGGCCGGTCGGCGCCGGCCGCGCGCAGATCGTCTACGCGCCCGCCGCCGGCGCCCTGGCCATGGTGCGCTTCGTCGACAAGAAGCGCGGGATCGACACGGCCGTCGAGCATCGGCTGGTCGCCCAGCCCGGCGAGGGGGTGACCGGGGTGGACTGGGAGCGGGCCACGGGGCTGGCGGCGCCGGCGGATGAGCTCCTGCGCGCGCCGGAGCGGGTAGGGGCGGAGGAGGGTCCCTTCTTCGCCACGGTGCCGTCCGGCCTCAACACGGCGGCCAAGCTGAGGCGCCTGGGCGGCGATCTGGCGGACTGGTTGTATGCCAGCAGCCGGCTGACGGTGCGGACGCAGGTCGCATTGGGCCTGACGCAGGGTCCGGACGAGACCGAGCGCGCGTTCACCATCCGCCTGCAGCAGGCCGCCCGCGAGGCGCGTGACGCCGAGGTCGACAAGCTGTCGCAAAAGTACGAAGCCCGGATCGAACGGGTCGCCGCCAAGCTGGCCAAGGAGCAGGCGGAGTTGGCGCGGGACGAGGCCGAGGCCTCGGCGCGCAAGACGCAGACCTATGTGGGTATCGGGACCGGGGTGCTCAACGTCTTGTTCGGCCGCAGCCGGCGGTCGAGCGCGAGCAGCGCGGTCACCAGCGTCCTCTCGAAGCAGCGCATGAGCGACCGCGCGACGGCCGAGGTCGGCGAGAGCCGGGCGGAGATCGCGGCGCTGACGGCGGAGAAGGCCGAGCTCGAAGCCGAGCTCGAAGCCGAGGCCGCCGCGATCACCGCGCGCTGGGACGGCGCGCTCGCCGACCTGACCAGCGAGCAGCTCGCGCCGCGCCGGACCGACGTCGACGTGCAAACGATCGCCCTGGCCTGGCTGCCGAGCTGGTCGATCGCGTACGAGGACGGCGGAACGCGCACGGCCACAATCGCGGCGTGGGCGGAGCAGGCGTAGCGCGTCGAAGGCGCGCTGGGACCCAAGCGTCGCCGTGGGGCCAGGATCGTCCCGTCAGCCTATTAAATTAGACAGAGTCCGGGTCGCGATACGCGGACGATTCAGGGGCAGCTCGCCTTCCAGATCATCTGGTTGTAGGGCACCGCGTAGGGCGCCGACGGGTTGCGCACCGTCAGCCAGCAGCGCAGCGGGTTGAAGGGCCCCACCGGCTTGCCGGGGTCCATCGGCTGCGCCCAGCCCGCGATCAGGTTCGGGTTGTTCAGCACCACGTGGATCTCGGCCAGCGGTACGTCCGGCGGGTAGCCGTCGGTCAGCAGCGGGCAGGCCTGCGGCACGCAGCCGAGGTAGGCC
This sequence comes from uncultured Anaerolineales bacterium, assembly GCA_964498575.1. Lineage (GTDB taxonomy): Bacteria > Chloroflexota > Anaerolineae > Epilineales > Epilineaceae > CAZCJG01. The sequence continues at coordinate 8,891 of CAZCJG010000059.1, forward strand.
GTCGCGGTCGGCGGTGGCGCGGTGCCGGCGGGAGTCAGCGTCGCGGTCGCGCCAGGCGGCGTGCCCAGCGGTGTGTTGGTCGGGACCGGGGTCGGTGTGAGCGACGGGACCGGGGTCGGCGTCGCCGTAGGCGGTGGCGAGCCGGTGCGCGTCGGGGTTGGCGTGGAAGGGGCCGTGTGGGTCGGCGTTGGCGTCGGCGAGATGGGGGGAGTGATCGTGGGTGTGGGTGTTGGGGTGGACGGTGTGGGCGGCGTCGGTGTTGGGGTGGAGGGCGTGAAGGTAGCCGTCGGGACGGCCGTGGCGGACGGGGTGAAGGTGGCCGTCGGTATGGCCGTGGCGGACGGCGTCATCGTCACCGTCGGCGGCGGACTGGTCGGCGGGGTCGGCGTGATCGACGGCGGCGGGGTGGCGGATGGGGTGATCGGCGCGGTCGGCGTGAAGGTCGCGCTGGGCGGCGTTGTCGGCGTCTCGGTCGCCTGTTGGATGCGCCGGGTGAAGCCGAGGTCCACCGTCCAGTTGGTGTTGCCGTCGTCGTCGCCGTCGTCCCGCGGCTCGTCGCCGAAGGTCAGCGTCACCGCGCCGGCGCAGACGTCCGGGCCGAGCTCGGCGCCGTTGTCGTCGTCATCCTTGTCGTCGTCGGGGTCCGGCGCCGGATCGTTGCCCGTGCTGGTGCGCCACCCATCCAGCGGACCTCCGGGCGCGAAGTTGGCGCCGGGAACGACCACCACGTAGTCGCCCTCCGGGTTCGCGGGGAGCGGGCTGAGGCAGAAGGTGTATATGCCGGAAGCGTTGCTGCTGCCGGTCGCGACCTCCTGGTCCATGCCTGCTGTGCACTTGCCATCGCCGTCGACGTCCTTGAGCAGGGTCAAGTTGACGCCCGGAATGCCGCCCTCTCCCGTAATCGGGTCGTAATGCCCGTTGTTGTTGTGGTCGCGCCAGACCAGGTTGCCGACGCAGAGCGGCTGGTCCGGCATCGGCGTCGGCGTGGGGGCGGGTGGATCGCTGACGAAGCCGAAGTCCACCGTCCAGTTGGTGTTCCGGTCCGCGTCGCCGTCGCCCACCGGCTCGCCGCCGATGGTCAGCGTCACCGCCTGGCAGCAGGTGTCGCCGCTCGGCTCGCCCGTGCCGTTGTCGTCGTTGTCGACGTCGTCGTCGGGGTCCGGCGCGGGATCGTTGCCGGTGCTGGATTTCTTCCCAGCCAGGGGCTTGCCCGCGGCGAAGTTGGCGGCGGGGATCGTCACCACGTACTCGCCCGGCGCGAGGCCGCAGAAGGCGTAACGGCCGTCGGGACCGGTATGGGTCGACCCGACCAGCTCGTCCGTGCCCGGCGAGCAGTGGCCGTCGCCGTTGGTATCCTTGTACAGTTGGACGTCGACGTTCGCGATCCCGGTCTCGCCCCTGGTCGGGTCGAAGCGCCCGTTGTTGTTCGGGTCGTTCCACACCAGGTCGCCCAGGCACAGCGTCGGCGTGGGCGGCGGCGGCAGGCACAGCGTCTCGAGGTCGCCCAGCCCGTTGGCCTTGCCGAAGTTCGGGCCGTCGTTGATGTGGTAGAGCTCTTCGCGGGCGGTGTTGACGCCGGTGGCGGTGTTGAACCAGAAGCCGCCGCCGGTGAGCACGCGCAGCGGCGTCACGCCGGTCATCGCCACGATCGGCGCGGAGAAGACCCGCGCCAGGCCGCCGAAGCCGGACTCGTCGTGCACCGACTCGGTCGCCTGGAAGCCCGGCCCGGCGTCCTGGGCGAAGAACTCCGGATCGGGGCGGGTGTTCCAGCCGCGGCCGTCGAAGCGGCTGATCAGGATGTCGCCGGCCGCGATGCCGTTGCCCTCGCCCGGCGGCACCTGCACCGCGGTGTTGGCGAAGAAGGTCATGTCGCCGTTGCGGTCGCGCAGGCCGAGCACCAGGTCGCGGTTCGGGGCAACCTCGATGTCGGTCAGCATCGGCTGCGGGCAGATGTTCCAGTTGACGCTCCCGCCCGGGTTGTTGATGATGCACAGCCCGTCCTTCCACGGCTGCCACTTCGCCGGCACCGCCGCGACGTCGTCGACCAGGCCGCGGTCGTAAACCAGGCTGAAGCCGGTCGCCAGGCGCATGTTCGAGCCGTCGAGGTCCGACTCGTAGACGTAAGCCCACAGGTCCGCCGGGGACTGCGTGCTCTGCGCGGAGTTGACCACGCCGTGGTAGAGCTTGCCGCCGGCGACCTTCAGCCCGAAGGGCCGCGCGTCCGCCGCCCAGGCCGCCCCCGCCGCGCCGTGGTCGATCGTCCCGATCAGCGACTTGTCCGCCACCCGATAGCGGTAGATCTTGCGATCGGCGAGGTTCGTCACGAACAGCTCGCTGCCGTCCTCGTTCAGGTCGACGTCGCCCAGGCCGGTCCGACCCGCCTCGGTGCGCCCCGTGCTGTCCGGGAAGTAGCCGCCCGCGGGGTCGTGGGTGTCGGGGCCGGCGTTGGGGACCGTGACCCAGACCACCGCGGCATCCGTCGCGAGATCGTAGCGGTAGATCGCCCCCGGGCCGCCGGGCCCGAAGGCCGCGCCGCGCTTGTGGTAGGCGGCGACGAAGAGCGCCTTCTGGCCGGGGTGGTAGGCCACGCCGTAAGCCGCGCCGAGCTCGCCGATCCGCGCCAGCACGCTGTGGTCGGTGCCGGTGGCCGTGCTGTGGAAGGAGACGAGGGCCGGCTCGGCCGCACTGTTATTCTTGGCGAACTGGGTGGTGGCGAAGAACGGGTTGTCGGTCTGGCAGGCCTGCTCGAACTGCGCGATCGGCGCGGGCTGGGCGCGGACCTCGGTCGCGGCGGCGAACAGCGTCAGGCCGAGCAGCGCCACGCTCACGAAGAGCGCCGCGGCGATCACCGTGCGGTGGGGTAACACAGGTGCACCTCCTTGCGGGGTCAAAAAGTCTAATGAGGTTTGGAATTGGGGGGACAGCGTTGGCCCGCGACAACGGGGGTCACGGGGACCGGATCGCTCGGGCGGGGGGATCAGGGTGGCGCAAGTATACCACGCGCTGTGACGTTTTGGCGCGGTGAGCTCATTTCACCCCACGAGAACTTCACGCTTCATCCACCCCGGAAGGAGATGCCCATGGAAATCACACGCCGCGCCTTCCTCGCCGGCGGCTCGGCGGCCGCCGCGACGACGGTCATCGGCGGCGCGCAGGGCGGCGATGGGTCCGCCCTGATGTCGCGCTTCGCCGCGCGCCCGCGCCTGGCCTGGGCCGCCGGCCGCAGCCAGCCGATGCCGGCGCCCTCGCCCGAGCAGCACCTGCTCAGCCGCGCCACCTGGGGGCCGACAGCCGAGGAGCGCGAACGCATCCGCGCCATCGGCCTCGACGCCTGGATCGAGGAGCAGCTCGCGCCCGAGTCGATCGACGACAGCGCCTGCCAGACCGCGGTCGCGAGCCTGGAGACGCTGGCCTTCAGCGCCGAGCAGCTCCGCGCCAATCCGCAAAAGAAGCCGGCGCGGGCCGAGCTGATCGCCGGGACGCTGTTCCGCATGACCAGCAGCCGGCGCCAGCTCTACGAGGTGATGGTCGACCACTGGTCCAGCCACTTCAACGTCTACCACATCGAAGAGCTGATCGCCACGGTCAAGACGCTCGACGACCGCGAGGTGATCCGCAAGAACGCGATGGGCTCCTTCCGCGCCATGCTGCACGCCAGCGCGCAGAGCCCGGCGATGATGCGCTACCTCGACACGCTGCGCAACACCAAGGCCGGACCCAACGAGAACTATGCCCGCGAGGTGATGGAGCTGCACACGCTCGGCGCGGCGGTCAACGGCGTGCCCTACACCGAGCAGGACGTCAAGGAAGTCGCCCGCTGCTTCACCGGCTGGAGCTTGGACAACAACAACGCCTGGGTCTACCTGTTCCGCCCCGAGAACCACGACGACGGGCACAAGACCGTGCTCGGCCGGCCGATCCAGTCCACCGGCACCGCCGAAGGCCACGAGGTGCTGGACCGCCTGGTCGACCACCCGGCCTGCGCCCCGCACGTCGCGCGGCGCATGGTCCGCCGGCTGGTCAGCGACAACCCGCCCGAGAGCCTGGTCGCCAAGGTCGCCGCCGCCTTCGGGCGGGACGGCGACATCCGCGCGATGCTCGGCGTGCTGCTGCGCTCGGCCGAGTTCAAGGCGGCGATCTCCGACGGCGGGCGCGGGCCCGCCAAGCTCCGCCGGCCGCTGGAGTACTGGGCGGCGGCGATGCGCGCCTTGGGTGGCAACACCCAGTTCCTGCTCAAGGTCACCGGCGACACCTACGTCGGCGAGCACGGCGCGAGCTCGGAGTACGACGACCGCGCCGAGCGCTACCTCGAGCTGATGGACCACGTGCCCTTCCGCTGGCGCACGCCCGACGGCTACCCGGACCTCGGCCCGCGCTGGCGCGGCATGCACATGCTGGTCGGCCGCTGGAACTACGCCCTGGCGTTGTGCGAGGAGCGGCTGGACGGGCTGACCTTCGACTTCTACCGCCAGCAGGTCGGTGCCGGCGTCGGCAACAGCCCGGCGGCGATCGTCGACTACTGGACCGAGCGCCTGCTCGGCCGCGCCCTCCTGCCCGCGGACCGCGAGATCCTGATCGACTACCTCGGTCGGGGCAGCCGCGAGGGCCTACCCTCGGCCACCGTCCGCCAGCGCCTGCCGATGTTCGTCGCGCTGGTGCTGGACAGCCCTTACTTCCAGCGCCGATAGGAGGAACCCCATGATCTCACGCAGAAGCCTGCTCGGGAAGTCCGCCCTGGCCGCGGCCGCCGCCGCGCTGCCGCCCTGGACGCCGCGCCTGGCCTTCCGCCAGGCGGGCGTCCCCGCGCGCGGCGACATCCTGGTGTGCATCTTCCAGCGCGGCGGGATGGACGGCCTGTCGGCGGTGGTGCCCTACCAGGAGCGCCGCTACTACGACACCCGCCCGGCGATCGCCTTCAAGGCCCCGACCCCCGGCGACGCCAAGGCGGTGCTCAAGCTCGACGACCAGTTCGGGCTGAATCCCGCCCTGGTCGGCCTCCAGCGCATCTGGAACGACGGGCGCCTGGCGGTGGTCCACGCCGTCGGCTCGCCCGACGAGTCGCGCAGCCACTTCGATGCGATGGACTACATGGAGCGCGGCTCGCCCGGCCGCAAGGCCCTGGGCAGCGGCTGGATCGGCCGCCACCTGGCCGAGACGGCGCGCGCCAACGACTCGCCCTTCCGCGCCATCGGCATGGGCTCGATGCTCCAGCAAAGCCTGCGCGGCACCGTGCCGGTCGCTTCCATGCAGTCGATCGCCGACTTCCACCTGCAGGGCCGCGCCGAGGACCTGGCCGCCTTCCGCCAGAGCCTGGAGGCGCTCTACGGCGGCGACGACTGGTTCGACGCCGACGCCCGGGCGACCTTCGCCGCGCTGGACATGCTGGAGCGCTCCAATCCCACGCAGTACCGCCCGGAGAACGGCGCGGAGTACCCGCAGACGCCCTTCGGCATCGGCCTGTCGCAGATCGCCCAGCTCATCAAGGCCGAGGTCGGCCTGGAGGTCGCCTGCGTCGACATGGGCGGCTGGGACACCCACACCAACCAGGTGTGGAACGCGGGCGACACGACGCGCGGGCAGATGTTCAACCTGCTGGACCAGCTCGGCGACGCGATCACGGCGTTCTACCTGGACCTGGGCCGGCGCTTCGTCGATCCCGGCATCACCCTGGTGACGATGAGCGAGTTCGGCCGGCGCGTGGCGCAGAACGCGGCCAACGGCACGGACCACGGCCACGGCAACTGCATGTTCGTCGTCAGCGGCGCGGCGGTGCAGGGCGTCCACACCGACTGGCCGGGCCTGGAGACGCAGTATCTGTCGGGCGGCGAGGATGTGCCGGTGACGACCGACTACCGCGACGTGCTCGGTGAGATCCTGGTGGAGCGGCTGGGCGACCCCTACATCGACCGCGTGTTCCCGGACTACACACCGACCTTCCGCGGCGTCGTCACCCCACGGGCGGATGCGCGGCCGCCGATGACGCGGCAGCTCTGGCTGCCGGTGGCCCAGCGAGGCTAGGCGGGCTAGGCGGGATCCCTTCCTGCGAGACAGCTCCTGCCCGGCGCAACTGGGGGCGGCCGACGTGGCCGCCCCCAACCATGTGCGTGGACCGCGGAATGGCCGTTGTCGCAGGACCTGGGTCCGCTCAGATTCCCGATTCCCCTGCACAAGTAGAGTCGCTTTCACAGGAGCTCCCCAACCGCGCTGCGCACGGCCTATCGGAGGTCAGAATCTGACCAGACCGGTCAGTTTCTTGAGAGACCGGTCAGTTTCTTGAGAGTTGGCTAGGATGAGCTCAAGTCAACGGGTTCACCCAGCGCAAAGTCGCGAACCGCGCGAAGTCGCGGTCGGTCGACAAGAGCTCGGCGCCGTGCTCCAGGGCGATCGCCGCCAAGTGGGCGTCACTGGTCAGATTGCCTGCCGTGCCGATTGGCAGCAGCAGGCCGCGCAGAATCGCCCAGTGTCGGGGGCCTGGATGAAGCATCGTTGCACAAGGCTGATCGAGCCAGGAGTCGATGAGGTCGAGCGCCTGCTCCAGCGTGAGGGGCCGGGGAAAGACCGCCGCCCGTGTGCTGAGGCGAAGGAAAGCCAGGAGCACCGGCCAGGTGAACGCCAGGGCCTCCGTGCCCGATAGAGCCTGCTCCAGCCATGCCTTGGCTTGCACGTGAAACGGGGAATCTCGATTGACCGCGTAGAGCAGCAGATTGGCGTCCACCAACTTCATTTGCGGAGGCTCAGCTTTCGGACGATCTCCTCATCCTCCGCTTCTGCTGCCAGCGAGAGCGCCTTGTCCAAGGCGAACTCGGGCTGAAAACCCATGGCATAGGTTTTTAACCTGTACCCGCGCGTGGCCTTGCGCGGACTCCCCGACAAAGCGGAGCGCAAGGCCTGATTGATCGCCTCCTTGAAGGTGATCCCTTGTTCTCGCATGCGGGTTCGGAGCAGAGCCTCGATATCGGGTTCAAGCGTCACAGTGGTTCGCATGCCAAGCATCATAGCATCAACACGGCTGCTGTCAAGATTCTGTTAGAGGTCTGTTGCAGGGTCGGGCCGAGGACCTGGCCGCCTTCCGCCATCGTCGTGCAGGTCGCCAGCGCGACAGCTCTGCTGCCGACGGTCCCGCTCATCCCTCTGCCCACCCAGCTCGACGCGCTGCGATTTCCTGGAACGGTGCTTGTGGAAGTCGATGCCGAGAATCATCTGCGCCGCGCTACGGGCCTCCAGCCGCCGCCGGGCGGCACGGGATGGTGAGCCCGAGCGTGTCGTAGATCCGGGCCAGCGCCTCGCCGTCGGCGGCGCGGTGGTAGTTCGCCGGCACTGACGCCATGTCGCGGAGCAGACCTTCGTTCAGGTCGGCCGCCGTGCCGAAGCCGATCGTGTGGACCTCTGCGCCGCCCTGTTTCAGGCGCTTCGTGGCGGCCAACACCACGGCCTCCTGGGAGCCGCCGGGGCCGAAGGGCACGCCGTTCGGCCGGCCGTCGGTGAGCAGGACGACCACCGGCGCCAGGCCGGAACCGGGCACAAGGCCGCCGAGAGCCTCACCGGCACGGTCGGCGGCGAGGTCCAGGCGCGTCCCCTCGCGGGTGCGCGCGACGAGGCGATCCAGGGCCGCCTCGATGGCGCTCGCGTCCGGCGAGAATGCCTGCTCGACCCAGGCCGCGTCGTTGAAGCCGAGCACCGCCACGCGGTCCGACCCGGGCGCCGGCCCGGCGAGGTTCAGTCGCCCGACGAGCCGGCGGGCGGCCGCTACGGCCGAGGCAGCCTTGGGCCGTCCGTCCGGACCCGCCTGCGACATGCTCGTCGACAGGTCCAGGACCAAGGCGAC
>CAZCJG010000060.1:0-16609 GCA_964498575.1 uncultured Anaerolineales bacterium
GGCACGCGCAGCACCTCGCGGCTGGTGGCGAGGATGCGCAGCTTCGGGCAGTGGCCGAGGATCGCCTGGGCCAGCGCGGCGCAAGGCTCGATCACGTGCTCGCAGTTGTCCAGGATCAACAGCAGCGCGCGATCGCGCAGCCGATCGATCAGGACCTCGGTCACGGGCCGGCCCGGCTCCTCGCGCACGCCCAGCGCCGCCGCGGTGCTTTGGACGACCAGGTCGGGCTCGCTCAGCGGCGCCAGGTCGACGAACCAGACGCCGTCCGGGTATTCGTCGAGCAGGTCCGCCGCCGCCTGGAGCGCCAGGCTGGTCTTGCCCAGACCGCCCACGCCCTTGAGCGTCAGGAGCGCCGCCTCGCGCAAGCGCGCCTTGACCTCGGCCAGCTCGCGCTCGCGGCCGACGAAGCTGCTGCGCCGCACCGGCAGGTTGTTGGGTCGGGCGCCCAGGGAGCGCAGCGGCGGGAAGGTCTCGGGCAGCTCGGCGTGCGTGAGCTGGAAGATGTGCTCGGGGCGCGAGAGGTCGCGCAGCCGGTGGCTGCCCAGGTCCGCGAGGCCCACGCCCGGCGGCAGGTGCTCGGCGACCAGGGCCGTCGTCGCTTCCGACAGGAGCACCTGATCGCCATGCGCCAGGGCCTCGATGCGGGCGCAGCGGTTGAGCGGCGGGCCGAAGTAGTCGCCGTCGCGCTCCTCGGCCCTGCCGGTGTGCAGGGCCATGCGCACGTGCAGCCGGCCGGGCGGCGGCCAGCCCGCCTGCTTCAAGTCGACCTGGATGGCGATGGCCGCCCCCACCGCGGCCGCCGCGTCCGCAAACGCCACGCAAAAGGCATCGCCCACGGTCTTGAACACGTGACCCCCGTGCTGGCCGATCGCGCGGCGCAGGATACGGTCGTGCTCGCGCAAGGCGCGCCCCATGTCGTCGCCGTGCCGATCCCAGAGGCGCGTGCTGCCTTCGATGTCGGTAAACAGGAAGGTAAGCAAGCCGGCAGGGAGTATCATGCGCCGACCTTTACGTCGGAAGCTGTCGCCATAACCCAACGATACATGATGGCGCGTCGAATGGCTCCCTAGACCGGGCCCGACTCCCCGCCCTCGGCGTTCTCGCTGTGGATGCGGCCGCGCAGGCGCTTGGCATTGGCCTGCAGATCGCGGAAGAAGTCGCTCTCGGTCACCTCGCTGAGCTGCCGGTGGAACTTCCGGGCGTCGATCTCGATGCGCAGGTCCTGCAGCTCGCGCTTGAGCTCGGCTTCGCGCGTCTGGACCGCCGCCACCATGTCGACGAAGGTGGCGATGAAGCGGTCGACGTTGGGGTCGTTGTGGCGCGTGCCGGCCTGCCGGATCGCGGCCTGGGCGCTGGTGTAGTCGCCGCGCGCCACCTGGCCCGCCCAATGGGTCATCATCTCGACATAGCCGGTCAGCCGCCGCATGCGGGTCGACACGATCTGGAGCGCCAGCCCGCCCAGCTCCGGCGACGAGGCGAGGTTGGCGAAGAAGTCCGCCCGCGAAAGCTGGTTGAGGCGCGTCGGAGCGGTGGTCTCGACGAAGGCCGTGCGCGAGCCGCCGTCCAGGATCGCCACCTCGCCGACCAGGCCGCCGGGGCCGATGTGCTCCAGCACGATCTTGCGCCCCGCGTCGTCCGGGTTGTAGACCGCCAGCTCGCCGGCGACGACGGCGTAGAGCGCGTCCGCCGGATCGCCCTTGGCGAAGAGCAGGTGATCCGCCGGCAAGTCCAGCGACTGCCAGGCATCGGCCAGACCCGGCGACTCCAGGAGCCGGGTAATCAGCGCCCGCGGCTCGGGGGAGCTCATTCCGGATCGTCCTCGGTCGTCGGCGGGCGTTCTTCCGCGGTGCCGCCCCCCGGCTCCGGTTCGGCCGCCTCGGCCGCTTCGTCCACCTCGGTCCTGGTCTGGAGCGCCGCCCAGATGTCGAAGGGGACCTCGCGCTTGCGCCGCTGGCCGAAGCGGACCTTGTAGCCGGGCTGGCCGTCGATACCGACCGGGGTGATCATGCCCTTGTCGACCAGGGCGGCCGCCAGCGCCTGGACCTCGGGCGGGGGAAGGTCGAGCTCGGCGGCCAGTCCTTCCGCGGTCATCCCGCCGCGGCGGGTGATCAGTTGGACGATCCGGCGCAGGTCGTCGGGCAAGAGCAAGAGGTCGGCGGGGGACAGACCCTCGGCCGGTTCCCGCTTGTCGATCTCGGTCTGCAAGCGATCGAACATGCCTGCCATGGTGTTCCTCCTCGTGCCCCGCGCCTCAGCCCAGCTCCGGCATGGGGATCGGCTCGGGCTGGGGCCGGCAGGTGCCGCACCACAGCGCGTCGGCGACGACGACGGCCTTGGGGACCTGTTCGCGCCCGACGAAGATGGTCAGGATGAACGGCAGCGGCCCGTGGCAGTGCTCGCACACCGCCCGCCCGCAAAACTGGCAGATCCCGATCGGCTCGCCGTGGCATTTGTGGCAGCGCATGATGTCCTGCCCTAGCCGGCCTGGGGGGCCATCAGGACCGCGGCCATCGACCGCAGCGTCGCCGTGAAGGGATGGTCGGGGAACTCCAGTGCGAACACCCGCTCGCTGCCGAGCTGCATCAACTCCTCGGACTGCGGCAGCACGGCCAGCACCGGCGCGCCGTATATCGCCTCGATCCGCCGCCGCACCGCGTCCAGGTCGAAGGCCGTCGGCACCTTGTTGACGACCAGGTACAGGTCCGGCACGTCGAGCTTGCGCGCGACCTCCACCGTCACGCCCGTGCCCTGGTAGTCCTGCCGATCCGGCCGCAGCACGATGAGCAGGCTATCGCTGATCGCGATCGACAAGAGCGTCTCCTCGTTGAGGCCCGGGTGGGTGTCGATGAACAGGTAGTTCAGCTTGAGGCGCTCGATCAAGTCGCGGAAGCCGTCGTTGAGCAGTGACACATCGTAGCCCTCGCGCAGCACGCGCGCGATCTCGCCGGTCTTGAGGCTGGCCGGCGCGAGGAAGAGCTCGCCTTGCAGCCCGGGCAGCGACACCGGGTACACCGTCTGCTCGATCGGGCACTTGCCCCAGAGGTAGTCGTTGAGCGCGTGGACGATCGTCTCGTCGTCCATCCCGAACAGCACGTGGATGCCGGGCGACTGGATGTCGGTGTCGACGATGCCCACCCGGTGGCCCGCGGCGGCGACCAGCACCGCCAGGTTGGCGGTCAGGTTGCTCTTGCCGGTCCCGCCGCGAAAGGAATGGATCGAGATGATGCGTGCCATGGATCAGGGCGTCTCCGTTGGGCTTCAGTCTCCGGCGTCCTCGGCGGGCCGGGGCGTGGCGGTGGGGCGTGGGTTCGGGGCAGTCCGGTCGTCCGGCGGACCTCCGCCCGTCCCGGTGTCGGTTGCCTCGGCGGGCGCTTGCTTGCCCGCCAGGATCTGCCACATGTTCATCGTCGGCTCCGGCGCCGCGGCCAGCGCGAGGTTGAGCTGGTCCCAGATCGGCTCTGTCTCGGTGGGCAGGATGGTGCGCACATAGGCCATGCAGTATACCCCAACCGCGCGCCGGAGGACGTCCATCTCGACCTGCAGCTCGGCGGCCTGCGCTTCCAACTCGGCGCGGAGCTTCGGATCGGTGGCCAGAGTGGCCGCCTTGCGCTTGATGCCCAGGCGGGCCTGCAGCCGCAGGAAATCCTCGACCTGGCGGCGCTTCTCGCGGCCGAAGTGCGCCTCGACCGGCGCGAGCAGGGTGCCCAGGTCCGCCAGTCGCTGCACCACCTCGGCCTCGCCGGCCGAGACGCCGGCATCGAGGTTCAGCGTCTCGCGCATCCAGGCCCGCTCGGCGCGCAGGCCCCACAGGATGAAGCCGATCGTCATCGCCAGGCCGGCGAAGCCGAGCAGGATGGCCAGGATCAGGACCAACTGGCTCAGCGGCGTGGTGTTGACCAGGCGGTTGAAGGTCATGTGCAGGGCGATGGCGGCGGACCAGCCGAAGCAGAGCGCCGCCGCCCGCGTACGCCCCCGGCTGAAGCGGGCGCGGCCGACCGCGACCCCGACCAGGGCGCTGGCCGAGCCGTGCATCAGCGAGGTGGAGAAGGCGCGGTTGACGCTGAGCGCGAGCGGCGCGCTGGCGCTGGCCAGGTAGTAGACGTTCTCCAGGATGGCGAAGGCCGTGCCGGCGGCGAAGCCGTAGATCGCGCCGTCGACGAAGTAGGTGAAGTCCGACCGGCGCGAGGCGTAGACCACGCCGGTGGACTTCAGGATCTCCTCCACGATCGGCGCCACCAGGGTCTTGACCGTGAGCAAGGCGACCGCGGCCAGGGTGCCGGCGCCCACCAGCCAGCGGAAGATGCCGGTGTTGGCGACAAACGAGAGCGGGAAGGCCGCCATGCCGCACAGGAAGCACAGCACCACGACGTTGAACCCGCCCGAGGCATGCAGATCCAGCCGGCGCACGGCGTACAGGTAGACGGCGGGTACGCCGATCGCAACGGCCATGGGCAACAGGATGGCGAGGGGGTCAGCAGGCATCGGAGGCAGGCGGGGTCGGCAGGTCTCGGGCGAGCGCACGCCTCACGCGGAGCCAGTCGTCACGTTGCGCCTGCTCTTTTCTGTGCGTGTTGAGGACCCGTTGGCCGCAATGATAGACCGGCGCATCGCGCACATGCCTTCCGCTCGTCTACAAGTGCATCGTAATCCCGCTGCTTCATGCCATCCCCCACGATGTGTGTCGACGTCCCAAGCTGGCAGGGCTGCAAGAATGTAGCCCTGACGGATAGGTTCCGAAAGTTTGCCACTGCTCCGAGCCGGGAGTATAAGTTGGCTGATCGCTCCGGCGACAGGCCCCCTGATGATGACCCTCTTCGCCGATACGTCCCCCGAAGTTCAACGCCTGCTGGTCGACCGGCTGCGCTTGTTGGCGGACTGGCGCAAGCTGAAGATGGTGGCTGACCTGAATGCCACCGTGCGTGAGCTCCTGCTGTCCGGCCTCCGCGAGCGCTATCCGAACGCCGGCCCCGAGGAACTGCGCCGCCGTTTGGCGGACCTCATACTCGGCGCCGATCTCGCGGCACGAGCCTACGGTCCGCTTCCGGACAACGACTGACGCGCAGCCGTGTCCAATGCCCGACCCCACCGGCATCACCGAGCCGATCGCCGTCACCGCCGCCGATGTCGCCTCCGCTGAAGACACAGTGCTGGCCAAGCTGGAGTGGTACCGCAAGGGCAACGATACATCCGACCGGCAGTGGCGCGACATTTTGGGCATCGTCGCGGTGCAGGGCGACCGGCTCGATCGCGCGTACCTCAAGCGGTGGGCGCGTGAGCTGGGCGTGGGAGAGCTGCTCAGGCGGGCGTTGGGGCAGACCGAGACTCCGAGCTGACCCATTCCATCAACCGCGCCCACCCGGTCTTGACTTCGGGCGGGAACGCGGGCTAGACTCACCGCACGATGGTCGTGGTCGCGCACCGGATCGCCCGGCGCGCGGGCGCGGCGGCAACGAGGAGTGTGGTGGTGTCGGACAAGGCCCGCTGGACGGTCATGATCTACATGGCCGGGGACAACAACCTCTCCGACGCGGCGGAGCGTGACCTGGTCGAGCTGCGCCGCGTCGGATCGACGGCCGAGGTCAACGTCGTGGTCGAGGTCGACCACGCCGGTCCGGGCGGCAGCCGGCGCATCCATATCCAGAAGGATGGCGCCGGCGAGGTGGTGGAGGATCTGGGCGAGACCGACTCGGGCGACCCGGCCACGCTGGCGCGCTATATCGAATGGGCGTCCGCGCGCTTCCCGGCCGAGCGCTACGCGCTGGTGCTGTGGAACCACGGCGGCGGCTGGGAGCCCGACGAGATGGACCGCGTCGCCCAGGCGGTCGGCGCGGCCGGCTTCGGGCCGGGCGAGGCGCGGGAGCGCTCGTCCTCGTCCCTCGGCAGCGTCTTCTTCCGCTCCTCGCTGGAAACGATCTTCCGCCTGCCCGATCCCGAGGAGCGCGCGATCTGCTCCGACGACGGCACCGGTCATTCGCTGGACATGGTCGAGCTGGGCCGCGTGCTGGAAGTGGCGACCGCCCGCTTGGGGCAGCCGCTGGACCTGGTGGGCATGGACGCCTGCCTGATGAGCAACATCGAGGTGGCCTACCAGGTCGCCCCCTACGCGCGCTACCTCGTCGCCTCCGAGGAGATCGAGCCGAACCAGGGCTGGCCCTACGACGCGATGCTTGGGGCCCTGATCCGCCAACCGGAGCTGCCGACCGCGTCGCTCGCCACAGGCATCGTCGAAGCCTACCTCGCCTTCTACGACGGCCTGGGCAAGGCGGGCGTCAGCCAGGCCGCGCTGGACCTGGCCCGCCTGGCCGAGCTGAGCGCACCGCTCGACGCGCTGGCCGATGCCCTGACTGCGCGCATGCCGGGCGCCGCGCGCCAGGTCTGGGACGCGCAGCGCGGCTCGACCCGCTTCTACAACAACACCTTGTGGGATATCGCCCACTTCTGCGCGGCGCTTGAGGCGCTCGGGCCGGACGCCGAGGTCGCCGCCGCGGCCGCCGCCGTCCGCGCCGCCTTGTCCCCCGGGCCCGATCGCCCCCTGCTCGCCAGCGGCGTGCGTGGCGACAAGCTGGCGTCCTGCGGGGGGCTGTCGATCTACTTCCAGCCCTACGGACGCAACCTGTCGCGCTACTATGGCGACGTCCGGTTCGCGGCCGACCACCGCTGGCCGACCTTGCTGGAGGCCTACCATGCCAGTTGACCATCCCGACCTGCCCGCCCTGGGCCACGCGCGCAGGACAGCTTTCGGAGGCGCACGCCCATGAGCGACATCCCCAATCCCGCCCCCCTTCCCGACGACCTCGCCCGCGCCTATGTCGACGGCGTCAGGAGCCTGCTCGCGGGCTCCGCCCCGGGCGCCGGCGAACGCGGCACGGCAACGGTCATCGGCGCCGACGCCGCGGAACGGGCCGAGGCCCTGGCCCCGCTCTCCGAGGAGCTCACCGGCAGCCTGGCGGCCGGACTCGAAGCCGAGGACACGTCGACCCGCACCGAAGCCGCCTCTCGGCTGCTGGCCAAGGCGCTGGCCGACCTCGAAGTGACCTCCTTCCTGCTCCAAGGGGCACTGGATGTGGAAGAAGGCGGCGCTGGCGCTGATTCGGCGCTGCGCGGCGCGGAGCGGGGTGGCGGCTGGTCCGGCATCGACGACGCGCTGGCGCTGCTGGGCGGCGAGCTCGGGCCGCCGGCCGCGGCCGTCCGATCCGGCGCGCCGCCGATGGACTTGGCGTCCGCGCGGACCGACCTGCTCGCCGCCGCGACGGATGCGCTGGACCTGGTGACCGAACGCGCCGCGCAGGCGGGGCAAACCGCGCTGGGGGGCGTGCTGGGCCTGGGCGTGGCCGAGCTGGCGCAGGCCGCCGCCGTGGTCGGGACCGGCGTAGCCGGAGTTTTCGGCCAGGGCGAAGCGGCGGCCCGGCTGGCGCAGTCCGTCGCCAGCTTCGCGGTCCAGGCCACCGGCACCGTCACGGCCTTGCTCGGCCCGGTCGTGTCGCAGGCCGCGGTGCAGCACGTGCTCGGCTGGGTCGACGAGCTCCGCTCCGGCGGAAAGATGGCCGAGCTGGTCGGCCGGCTCTATGACACCGACGTCACCGCCGGCCAGGTTGAGGCGCTGATCACCGCCGGCCCCGGCGATCCCGGCCCTTACGCCGCCGCCCTCACGGTCGTCAACGGCCTGGACGAGGCCTACGGCCAGCAAGTCAACCTGGCCGAACGCATCCTGGACAAGACCCGCTTTCTCACCCTGATCCCGGCCGCCGCCCTGCCCCAGGGTCGCGTGCTGGTCGCCGCGCTCTACCTCGGCCTGGCCGGCTACATCGTCCTGGCCGGCGCCGACTTCGTCGATTCGCCCCGCCTGACCTTGCTGCGGCGCGTGCCCGGCGTGCGCGAGTCGGTGGCGGCGGGGCTGGGCGCCGCATGAGCGCCGGCATCCGAAGGGGCCACCCCTCCTCAGGCGGTTCGGGAACCGGCGGTTCGCGGAGGAGGGGATGACGCTCAAGACCTACCGCGATTTCGTGCTGGCCGCCGACGTGGCCGAGCGCGGACTGGACGGGCTGGTGCGGACCTTCGATGTCCGCGTGTTCGACTCGCCGGCGGGCGAGGGGGCGCCGGTGCGCCGCGAGCTGCCGAACGATCTCGGCAAGGCGCTCGGGCGGCTGGACCGGCGCAAGCTGGACGTGGCGGGCATCATCGGCCTGGGCGAGGTGCTGGCGGACCTGATCCTGCCCGGCGGGCCGCGCGAGATGCTGGTGGAGAGCCTGGGGCGACTGGCCGCCGGCGAGGCGCTGCGCCTGCGCCTGCGCCTGCCGCCCGAGCTGGCGGGGCTGCCGTGGGAGTACCTGTACATCCAGCGGGCACATGGCGAGAAGGACGCCACCGGCTTCCTGGCGCTGGATCCTCGCCTGTCGATCGTGCGCCACGAGGCGCTCGCCATCGCTGCCGAGGTCGATGCGGGCCCGCGGCCGCGGCGGCTGGTCGCGGCCCTGGCCTCGCCGTCGGCGGAGGGCTGGGCCCCCCTGGATCTCGGAAAGGAACGCTCGGTCATCGAGGCGGCGACGGCGGGCGTGCCGGACTTGACGGTCAACGTGCTGCCGGATGCCACGGCCGAAGGCGTGCTGGACACGTTGGCGGCGGGCGCGGACCTGTTCCACTTCGCCGGGCATGGCGTGTTCGCCCAGACCGGGCTCGGGGCGCGACCGGGCGCCGCCACCGGCCAGGGCTCGCTGGTGCTGATGAACGCGGCCGGCGGGCCGGCGCCGATGGCCGCCGACCAGCTCGCCGTCAACCTGCGCGGCCGCGGCGTTCAAGTGGTGGTGCTCGGCGCCTGCGAGACGGCCAAGCGCGACGAGGAGCATGTGTGGAGCGGCGTGGCCGCGGCGCTGATGCAGGCCGGCATCCCGGCCGTGGTGGCGATGCAATTCCGGGTCTGGGACGACGCGGCGATCGCCTTCGCCCGCGCGCTGTACCGCGCGCTGGCCGCCGGGCTGTCGCTGGACGAGGCGGTCAGCTTGGGCCGGCTGCAGGTGTTCAACCTGGTCCATCCGCGCCAGGACGGCTTTTGGCGCGAATGGGGCGTGCCGGTGCTGTACCTGCGCGCCGGCGGGGCGCTCACGCTGGCCACCATCGCCGATCCCGCGAAGCGCGCGGCGGCCGCAGCGGAGGCGCGCGTGGTGGCGGAGCTGCGCGTGCGGGAGATCGGCCCGGGCGCGGTCTACATCGGCGTCGAGGCCGGGGCGCTGGCCGCCGGGTCGATCCAGGCGCTGCTGGCCGCGGACCGCATCGCCGGTGACGCCACCTTGGTCGATGCCGACAGCATCACCGGCGGCGACGTCAGCTCCCGCGCCGAGGTCGACCGCATCGAGCAGGGCGGCCGGCTGGTCGGCGTGCGGATCGGCCAGCTCGGCGGGGCGGCGCCGGCGTCCCCACCGTCCGAAGTGCCCGCTGCACCACCCGCACCACCCGCACCACCAGCCGCAGCAGCCACCGTCTGCGCGGGCTGCGGCGCGGCGCTGGCGCCCGGAGCCAAGTTTTGCGCCGAATGCGGAACGCCGGTCCCGGCCGGGCCGCGCTTCTGCAGCCAGTGCGGCGCCAAGCTCGGTGCCGGGGCGAAGTTTTGCGGTGAGTGCGGGGCGGCGGCGGGATGATGTCTGGCACGCGTCTATCTCACACCTTCCATCCGTCTGACGAGCTTGAGTTGAAAGCAGGAGCCATCACCCCATGAACGCATCCACGCACCCCCTCCCAGCCACCGACTTGATCCGCGTGGCGTTCGAGCTTGGGCCCTGGCCCTCGCCGGATGATCCGGGCTGGCAGTGGGCCTACGACGAGACCCTGGCGGGCCTGGCGGGGCAGGCGGTGTACGCCGTCCTCGATCCGGGCCTGGCCCCCACGCCGCTGGGCGAGCACCTACGCGGGAGCGACACGGCCGAGGCCGAGGCATGGCTGGAGGGCTACGTAGCCCACGCGGCGCGGGTCGTCGCGCGCTACGCCGACCGCGTGGCGGCCTTCGAGGTCTTGCCGCAGCCCGAGACCACATCCGAGCGCGGGCCGCGGGTCGCCGCGGTCTGGATGGCGCGGGCGCTCGGCGATCTGCGACAGTCGGTCGGTGAGGACGCGCGCGCGGCGGAGGCACGGCTGATCGCCTGCCTGCCGGCCGGGCCGCGGGGCGGCGCGGCCTATCTCGAGGCGGTGTACGCGGCAGGGCGAACCGGCTTCGGTTGGCCCGCGGCGGGCGTCACGGGGGGATCTCCCCTCAGCGGCGTCGCGCTGCGCCTGGCGCTGGATCTGGCGGGCCCCCCGTCGCCGGGGGCCACCGCGGGGGAGCTGGAGGAGCTGGAGGACGCGCTCGATCGAATGGAGGGCCCGGCCGGCGCCGGCAAGCCGGTGCTGGTGTCTGGGTTCGTGCTGGCCGGGGTGGCGCAAGATGCGCTCTGTGACGTCTCTGTCGCCCTCGACGGGGCGCTGGCCGCGGCGGAGCAGGCCATCGCGGACGATCCGCGCGCCTATCTCGCCGCCCAGGCCACCGCCGACATGGGGCCGCGATCCATGCCGGAGTCGGACGCGGCCGTTCGGGGAGGTGAGGAAGAGGAAGCGCCGGTCAGCCTCGTTCTGTTCGCACCGGAGGCGGACGATGACGGGGCCACGCGCGCCGCGCCTGGCGAGGTGCCGGTCGTCGATGGCTTCGACTACCCATGCTTCAGGGATCGCGACGATCCCTGGCGCGACTACAAGATCGACGCGCTGCTGTGCGATCCGGGCTACTTCACACAGTTCAAGGGTGTGTGGCACCCAGGCGAGGACTGGAATGGCCGGGGGGGTGGCGACACCGACCTGGGCGACCCGATCTTCGCCGTTGCCCACGGCCTGGTGCTCCACGCGAAGTTCATCCCGGGCAGTTGGGGCAACGTGGTGCTGGTGCGCCACAGCCTGCCCGACGGCACGCCGATGTGGTCGCAGTACGCCCACCTGGACGCGATCCATGTCGCCGAGGGCGACGTGCTGCTGCGCGGGCAGCAGGTCGGCACCATGGGCCGGGGCGACCCGAAGGCCAAGATGAAGGTCCATCTGCACTTCGAGGTGCGCGTGACGGAGCTGCCGGCCGGCAACTGGTCCCCCATGGTGCGCGACAAGGCCAAGGTGCTGGAGCACTACCGCGAGGGCAAGGACTTCATCGCCGCCAATCGGCCGGGGCTGATGGCCATGGCCAACGCCGTCAAGGTCATCGTCGACGAGGCCGGGCCGGGCTTCCAGAAGGCCGACGTGCCCAACTGGTTGGCGGTGGGCACCGGCTTCGGGGGCGGCGCCTGGTACACCTTCGGCTCGCGCACGGGCGAGGCGAACATCGCCACCTGGACGGCGGCGCTGCCCGAGCCGGGCAACTACCAGGTGGCGGTCTTCGTGCCGCGCGTCCATGCCACCACCGAGAACGCGGTGTACACGATCACCCATGCCGGCGGCCAGGCGACGGCGCGGGTGAACCAGGGGCGCTTCGACGACCAGTGGGTGCCGCTCGGCGTCTTCGGCTTCGCCAACACGGGCGCGGTGCGGCTCAGCGACCTCACCGGCGAAGCGGGCGGCCTGAAACGCGAGATCGCCTACGATGCGGTGCGGTGGATGAAGGTGGGCTGAAGGAGCACCGGGTTGGCTCGATCGACGCTTCGCCCAGCGGCCCCGTGGACCCACGCGACGATCCTGGTCGCCCTGGTCCTGACCGGCTGCACGACCCTGGCCGCGGCGGCCGCGGGTGATCTCGACGCGAGCTTCGGAGCCGGCGGCACGGTCATCACCGACTTTGGCGGCGGCAACGACAACGCTCAGGGCGTGGCGATCCAGACCGACGGCAAGGTCGTGGCGGTCGGCACGGCCGGCAACGACTTCGCCCTGGCACGCTATTGCCCGGACGGGCAGTTGGACGACGGCACGCACTGCGGGGCCGGCGGCTTCGGCAGCGGCGGCAAGGTCACGACGAACTTCGGTGTCGAAGAGAAGGGCATGGCGGTGGCCATCCAGGCCGACGGCAAGATCGTGGTGGCCGGGACGAAGAGCACTCTGGACGTGCCACCTTCCCAGGTCGACTTCGCCTTGGCGCGCTACTGCCCGGACGGGCGGCTGGACGATGGCGAGCGCTGCGGGGCGGGTGGCTTCGGCAGCGACGGCATCGTCACCACCTCGTTCGGGGCGCCGGCGCGCGCCAAGGGCCTCGCCATCCAGGCCGACGGCCGGATCGTGGTGGTCGGCAACAAGCAGGTCGGCGCGTCCAACGACTTCGCCGTGGCACGCTACTGCCCCGACGGGCGACTGGACGACGGCGCGAGCTGCGGGGCCGGCGGCTTCGGCAGCGGCGGCAAGGTCACCACCGACCTCGGCGGGAACGACGTCGCCAACTCGGTCGCCCTCCAGGGCTCGCCCCAACGCATCGTCGTGGCCGGCGCGTCCGGCACGGACTTCGCCCTGGCGCGCTACCTGGCCGGCGGCACGCTGGACACGGCCGGGTTCGGGACGGGCGGCAAAGTCATCACGGACATCGGCGCCACGGACATCGGCCACAGCGTGGCCATCCAGAGCGACGAGAAGGTGGTCCTGGCCGGCACCTCCGCCACGACCGGCATGAACGCCACGTCGAGCATCGCCGTGGCCCGATACGCGGCGAACGGGGTGCTGGACGCGGGCTTCGGGACTGGCGGCAAGGTCACCACGGGCTTCATCGACAAGCTGGCCCGCGGCCTGGCGCTCGCGATCCAGGCGGACGGCAAGCTGGTCGTCGCCGGCGAGGCCGGGTCCGCCGCCGCCACCAACGACTTCGCCGTGGTGCGCTACTGCTCGGACGGGCGCCTGGACGATGGCGCGAGTTGCGGGCCGGGCGGCTTCGGCAGCGGCGGCAAGGTCACCACCGACCTCGGGGGAAGCGACACGGGCAACGCCGTGGCGCTCCAGCCGGACACCAAGATCGTCGTCGCCGGCCTTGCCAACACCGGGGGCAACAGCGACTTCGACTTCGCGCTGGCCCGCTACCTGGCGCTGGCCACGCCGACGTCCACGCCGACACCGACCTTCACGCCATCATCGACGTCCACGCCGACACCGACCTTCACGCCATCATCGACGTCCACACCGACACCGACCTTCACGCCATCATCGACGTCCACGGCGACATCGACACTCACGTCCACGGCGACACGGACCGCCACGGCAACCGCGATACCCACGCCAAGCCTAACCGTGACATCCGCGCCAAGCCCAACCGCGACCTCTGCCCTTACCGCCACGGCAACGTGGACCGCCACGGCGCCCGCCACACCTACGGCCACCGCGACCAGCATCGCCACCACTCCCGTGGTCACAAGCACCGCGACGCCAACTGAGAATGGTCGCACGGCGACGCCGACCCCGACAGGCACACTGCGCACGCCGACGGCCACCAGCATGCCCCGTACGCCGACTCCGACCGGTACGCTCCACACTCCGACCCCCACTGGCACATTCCGCTCACCGACTCCAACCGTCACCGGAACCCTCCGCACGCCGACACCGACCGGCACGTCCCGCACGCCCACCGCCACAAGCGCCACACCGTCCTGCCCGGCACCGGCGGATGTGGGGCTGGTGGTGCATGCGGTGAACGAGGCTCAGAAGGCGCAGTTGGAAGCCGTGCTGACGGTCCACCGAACCGCCTGGCAGCAGCAGTCCGGCCGGACCCTGGTCTATCGCGTGTACGGGCCCGCCGACGATGCGCGCCAGCCCTACCGGGAATGGCTGAAGAGCGCGATGGTCAACGGCTTCGCGGGGCCGGGCTTCTGCGCGACCAGCTTCGTGATCGGCGCGAGCTTCGACGACCTGGCCGTGCTGCGCGACGGGCTCGTCGCGCTGGACGGTTTCATCGCCGGCGGCGGCATGCAGCCGGCGGACTTCCTGCCGACGGCCTGGGCCTTGACGCGGATGCCGCAGGGCGGCGCGGAGGTGGGAGTGGCGCTGCCCTGGCTGCGGGCGGGCTGCGTCGAAAGTTACACCAACCTGGCCATCCCCCGCGCGAGCGCCGGCGCCCCCGCGACCGCCTACAGCCTGGTCGATTTCCTGGTGCGGGAGCCCGCGCAGCGCGTCAACTTCGAGAACCCGGCCGCGATCGCCGCCAACGGCGCACGGCTGGCCTATCCCACGCTGCGCGAGCCCTACGCCGCCGGCGGCTGGGTCCCGCCCCCCTGCGCCAGCTTCGCGCTCCCGGCGCCGGACCCGCGCGCGGTGCACGACGCGGTCGGCATCGCGGGAATCGCGGCGCAGTACCTGGCCAAGGTCTGGCACGATCGCAAGGCCGACGACTACAGCGACGGGCCGGACGTGGCCGAGGTGCTGTATGTGACGCCGGGCAAGGGGACGGCCGCCACGGGCACGTCGGGAGTGGGAACGCTGGGCGAGGGCATGTCCGACATGGAAACAAGCGACTGGGTGCAGATTGCCGCGGTGAAGGCCGATGTGCGCGTTCCCATCGACGGCGCGGCCATGGACGCCTACCTGGCGCGCCCGGAGGGCATGTTGGTCGGCCAGATCAGCCTCTACGCGCCGGGCAGCGTGCCGCTGACGCCGACGCCCGTGCCCACCGCGGTGCCCTGGCCGAACCGCATCTACCTGCCGTGGTCGGAGCTGGCCTGGCAGGCAACCAGGCCCAACCCTTATCGCTTCTATGCCGTGCTGTGGGAGTCCCAGGGCGGCGAGCGCCGCCTGCGCCTGGTGCGGCCGGACGGCAGCGAGGCGGACGCGGCGGCGGCGGCGGCCGAGACGGGCCTGGACCTGGCGTTCGAGGCGCCGATCCCTTCCGAGTCGACCGTGGCGGCGGTCTGCAGCGAGGAGCCCGGATCGAAGAAGATCTGCTGGAAGGTCGACCGCGTCAAAGGCTGCATCACGATCAAGTAGCCGCGCATCAGCAAGCCGCGAGAGCAAGCCATGATGGGACCGGGTCAGGCGAGACCCTTCATCCAAGACGAGTTCGTCGGCCGCGACGAAGTGCTAGCCAACCTGCTCAAGGTGGCGCGCCAGGAGACGCCCAAGCGCATCCTGTTGGTGCTCGGTCCCTTCGGCATCGGCAAGAGCTGGCTGCTGCATAAGCTGGCGGCCATCCGCGACGAGGTGGGCATCGAGGGCGTGCTGGTCGACTTCGCGACGCCGCCGCTCGGCAAGCCGGAATGGGGCTATCTCGACATCGTCGAGGCCAGCCGCGCCCAGCTCGGTGGAGCGGAGTTCGATGCGCTCGGCGAGCTGATCGACCAGGTGCGCAAGGAAGGCGCCGGGCTGGGACTCGCCGACCCCTTCGCCACGCAAATGGGCAACCCGGTCGCCGCGCCGGCCGCGACGCCAGGCGGCGCGCGCGCCGGTGACACCTTCGAGATCCTGGCCGGCGACATCGGCATGGGCGCTCAGGTCGCCATCGGCAGCAACATCGTCATGGCCCAGGGGGATGTCAACTATTACGTCGTCAACCAGGGGGGGCAGCAGACCGACCAAGCGGTTCAGCAGCATTACCAGGCACGCATCACCGAGGCCTTCCAGAGCAGCCTGGCGTCCTTCTCGGCGACACGCAAAGTCTCGTTCGTCTTCGACGCCTGGCTCAAGGCCTCCAACCCCACCCGCGACTGGCTGATGCAGACCCTATTGGCGTGGATTCGCGACAAGCAGCTCACCGGCGCAGCGGCGATCCTGTCTGACGACGCGGCCGTGCCGGAGCTGCAGGGCCGGCATCCCCTGGTCTATCCGATGGACATGCCCACCCTGACCGAAGCGGAGATCCGCGTCTACTGGGTCGACAAGCGCGGCCTGGGCGAGGACAAGCTGGCGTGGGTGGCGCAAGCCTGCCTTGGCCACCCCCTCACGCTGGCGATGATCGCGGATCTGCACGAGATGCAGGGCGGGCTGTGATCTCGCCCAGCCCGGTCTCCATGCCCACACCGGCCGCGAGACCCGAGGACGCGTTCACCTGGGCGCTGGATCAGCTCCTGTCGGCTCTGCCCACCGGGTCCGCCCACGTGGTACGCCTGTGCGCGGTGCCGCATTGGGTGGATCGCGACCTGCTCGCGGCACTGCTCGGCGATGCGGGCGAGGTCGAGCCAGGACTGGCGCTGCTGCGGCGGCTGCGCATCGTGAGCTGGGAGGCCGACGGGCGCTTTCGGCTTCACGACGAGGCACGGCGTCATCTGCGGAAGCAGCTCCAAACCGTGGATCCTGAGTCCTGGCGGGCGTCCAACGCGGCGGCATGGGCGTTCTTCCGCCCGCGCGCGGCCGCCGCGGAGGCCGAGGGGGGGCTGTCAGACGCGGTGGAGGCGCTGTATCACCGTCTCGTCGTCGACGAGCCGGCCGCGCTGACGGAGCTCGGCGAGCGTTTCGAAGCGGCGGTGTGGAATCATCAGCTCGGCCTGGCCGAACGCTACGTCGAGGTCGCCGCGGAACAGGCCGCCTTCCTGTCACCGCTCGGCCGGGGCTGGGCGCGCTACTACGCGGCGCGCCTGAGCCAACGGTATCACGCGGGCGACGGCGGCGAGGCAGAGCTTGCCGAGCTGGCGACGAGCGCGACGGATCCCGGGCTCGTGGCCGCGGCGAAGCTCAGCATGGGCCGCGTGCTGGTGGAGCGCGAGCAGTG
>CAZCJG010000061.1:0-16542 GCA_964498575.1 uncultured Anaerolineales bacterium
CGCACGGCGCCGGCGAGCCCGCGCCGATGCCGGGCGACGGTGAAGTGCTTGCACAGGTCGCGGGTGTGGATGATCGTCATGGCGCGTCCGTCGTCAGCCGATGTCCCCTGGATGATCAACTGCCGGTGCTCAAATAATGCCGCACCCCGGTCCGCCACGCCAAGAGCCCGACGCCGAAGACCACCGCGCACAGCGGCACCGCCAAGAGCGGCGCCCAGGCCGGCAGCCCCAGCGGATCAGGCTTGCCCAGCAGCCACAGCGCCGGAACATAGTTGACGAAGGCCAGCGGCACGAGGTAGATGAACACCCGCCTGAGCCAGTCCCCGAAGATGTGCATCGGGTAGTGCGCCATCTCGGCGCCGCCATAGGTGAAGATGTTGATCGCTTCGATCGACTCCACCGTCCAGAAGCACAGCGTCGCCCCGACCAGCATCATGCCCAGGAAGAAGAGCACGCCGCCGGCTATCGACCAGAGCATGAAGAGCCAGTGCCCGACACTCCACCAGGCACGGACATCCAGCCAGGCCAACCCCAAGCCCAGCACCACCAGCGCCTCGGCCACGCGGCCGAGCTGGCGCAGCGAGAACTGGGAGCCGAGGACCTGGAGGAAGGTTGTGCGCGGGCGGATCAACACCTGGTCGAAGCTGCCGGTGCGGATCGTCATGGCGAACTCGTCGAAGCCCTGGCCGACCAGGTGGGCGATCGCGAAGGGCACGGCGACCAGGCCGTAGAGCAGGGCGACCTCGGCGACCGTCCAGCCGCCGATGGACTCGAAGCGGCCGAAGAGAATCAGGATCGCCAGGAAGTCGACGAAGCCGCCGCAGAAGACGCCGGCGACCTGGAGCAGGAAGGAGGCGCGGTACTGGAGCTGTGCCCGCGCCTGGTGGTCGATCAGGTGCAGGTAGAGCCGGGCGGCGTCGGCGAGATCAGCGGGTGCCGAGACAGGCGGGGCGATCGGGACGCCGCGGGATGCCGCCGGGTTGTGATCGGCGCGGGGGCCGGACTCGGACATGACTCACCCGCCCTGTACCATCAGCCGCCGGATGCCGCGCCGGTACAGCGCCCGCCCGGCCAGCACGAAGACGACGGCCCAGAAGAGCTGCATGCCGAGCGCCAGCCACAACGCGCGGCCCGTGGCGATGCCGAGGTAGACCTCGGCCGGCGTGTTCATGTAAGCGGCGAAGGGTGACAGCCGCGCGATCTCGCGCAGGCGGTCCGGGAAGAACGCCAGGGGCAGCACGAGGCCGGTGAACAAGAGCGCCGCGAGGTAGGCGATGCGCTCGATGCCCCGTGCGTCGGTCGTCCAAAACGCCGCCAGGTTGATGATGAAGCGGTAGCCGAAGCTGACCAACAGCGCCAACACCACTGACAGCGCAAAGGCCAGCCATTGCGCCGCCGATGCCGGCCAGGTCAGGTCGAACACCACCGCGTAGGCCAGCATCACCGTCAGGCCGCGCGCCAGGCCGTTGTAGGCCGAGCGCCCGAGATCCTGCGCCAGCCAGAAGGCGTGGAAGTCGATCGGCCGCGTCAGGTCGCTGGCGATTTGGCCAGTGCGAATGCTCTGCACGATGTCGTACGAGCCCCAGATCATCAGCGGGGCGATCAGCGCCTGCGTCAAGCCGGTATACGTGATCGCGTCCTGCAAGCTGTAGCCCGCGACGCTCGCCGCCTCGCTCTGCCGGTACAGCGCGATGAAGATCGCCGCCCGCAGCAGCCCGAAGAAGAAGTTGGTGCCCAGCCCCGCCAGCGTCGCGGCGCGGTAGGCGACCATGCGCCGGAAGCTGGTGCGGGCGAGGGCGAGGTAGAGGGACATGGCGTGTCGGAGCGGGCGGGCCGAGGGTCCTATGGTGATGAATGCAGCCACTGAAGTGAAAAGCTGCGCTGGCGGGCTCGGCGATTTGACTTAGGAATAGCGCATCGATATCATTTGGTATAACTTTACCATAATCGATTTGGGAGACAGCCTGTGACCACCGTGACACTCTCACCGAAATTTCAAGTCGTCATTCCCAAGCCCGTCCGCGAGGAGCTCGGCTTGACGGTCGGGCAAAAGCTGGAAGCGATCGTCTACGACGGTCGCCTGGTGCTGATCCCGGTCTCGTCGATCCGCGCATTTCGCGGATTTCTCGAGGGTATCGACACAACGATTGAGCTCGAGTCGGACCGGGTATAAACATCCTTGTGTGGACTCAGGATGCCGACTTCGCCGAGTTCCCGGCGTGCGCTATCAACCGACGTAGGCAGCGATCTGTCGGCAGCCACCGTCACAACTTCGGCCACCAGCCAGGCGAATGGAATTCGCGGCTAAGGGCCTGCGGCCGAGCGTCGGGGCCCCCGGCGCGCCTGCCGTTGGCGCGTTGGGGTGGCTTGTCGGCCTTCGCCGACTTGGTCTATCAGACGGACATGGGCTCCTATGTCGCCGAAGGGCGACATTCGGCGGCTCCGCCGCCCCTAGCCGCGGTTTCCAACCGCCTGGCTGGTGGCCGAAGTCGCGACGGAGGCTCTGTCGACATCCACTCCCAGGACCCCGAATCCAGATCACTCCTCGCCACCCGACTACGCCACCCCATCCACCCGCCCCCACGCCGCCGCCAACCGCGCGAGCGTTCTCTCGCGGCCGAGCAGCGCGAGCGACTCGAAGAGCGGCGGGCTGACCGGCTTGCCGGTGGCGGCGAGGCGGATCGGCTGGAGGGCCGGCCCGACCTTGATCCCGCGCTCCGCCGCCAGGCCCCGCAGGGCCGCCTCGATCTCGTCGTGCGCCCAGGGATCGATATCGGATAGCCTGGACTCCGCCGCTGCCAGGAGGCCCGCGACCGCCGCCCGGTCCATGCCTTTCGGGAGCATGTCGTCGACCTCGGGCGCGACCGCCTCCGCCCACAGGAAGTCGACCAGCGGCGCGGCGTCGGCCAGGGTCGTAAGGCGCTCGCGGACCAGGGGGACGATGTCGAGCGCCTGGTCGAAGGTCGCGGGCAGGCCGGCGGCGTGGAGGAAGGGCAGGAGCCGCGCAGCCAGGTCGTCAGGATCGAGGGCGCGGATGTAGACGCCGTTCAGCCAGTCCAGCTTCTCGGCATTCCAGGCCGCCGGCGTGGGCTTGACGTCCGCCAGGCGGAAGCGTTCGAGCGCCTGTTCGCGCGAGAAAACCTCCTCGTCCCCACTGTAGGCCCAGCCGAGGCGGGCCAGGAAATTGAACATCGCCTCGGGCAGGTAGCCGCACTCGCGGTACCAGCGCACCTGCGTTCGCTCGCCGCCGACGCGCTTGGACATCTTGCCGCGCACTTGGCCGGTTTCGGGGTCCGGCGGGTTGAGCACCAGCGGCAGGTGCGCCCAGATCGGCTCGTCCCAGCCCAGGGCCTGGTAGAGCCGGACCTGGATCGGCCCGCTGGGGATCCACTCGTCCGCCCGCAGCACATGGGTGATGCCCATCAGGTGGTCGTCGACCACCACCGCGAAATGGTAGGTCGGGTAGCCGTCGCTCTTGACCAGGACCACGTCCTCGATCTCGGCCGCGTCGAAGGCGATGTCGCCGCGCAAGAGGTCGCGGAGCACCAGGCTGCCGGTGCGTGGCATCTTCAGCCGAATCACGTGCGGCTGGCCGCCCAACGCGCGCCCCTCGGCCTCGGCCGGGTCGAGCGCGCGACAGTGCCGGTCGTAGCCGAGCTTCTGACCGGCCGCTTGGCGCGCCTCGCGCACCGCGGCCAGGCGCTCGGGGCTGCAAAAGCAGCGGTAGGCATGGCCGGCGGCGAGGAGCTGATCCGCGAAGGGACGGTAGAGGCTCAGCCGCTCACTCTGCTGGTAGGGACCATGCGCCCCGCCGAGACCGGGTCCTTCGTCCGGCGTCAGCCCCAGCCAGCGCAAGCCGCCGAGCAGATCGTCCAGCGCCTCGGGGGCGTAGCGTGCGCGGTCGGTGTCTTCCACCCGCAGGACGAGGGTGCCGCCCTGCTGGTGCGCGAAGAGCCAGTTGAACAACGCCGTGCGCGCCGTGCCGACGTGCATGTAGCCGGTCGGCGAGGGCGCGATGCGGACGCGGACGGGAGCGGTGTCCGGGGCGGCCGTCACTCCCCGAACTCCAGCGGCTTGCGCCGGAGAAGCACGCTCTGCACCAGGCCGATGCTGATCATCACCGCGATCAGGCTCGACCCGCCGTAGGACATCAGCGGCAGCGCCAGGCCGGTGACCGGCAGGAGCTGCAAGACCACCGCCACGTTGACGAAGGTCTGGGTCAGGAGGTAGGTCGCCACGCCGGCGCAGATCAAGGACCCGCCGACGTCCTGAGCGATCGAGGCCGCGCGCAGCACGCGCCAGACGATGAACACCAGGAGCGCCAGGAAGGCCGCCGCCCCGATGAAGCCGAGCTCTTCGCTGACCAGGGCGTAGATGCTGTCGGTGTACATCAGCGGCAACCAGCCGCCCTGGGTCTGCGAGCCGCTGGCGAAGCCGCGGCCCCACAGCCCGCCGTTGCCGACCGCGATCAAGGTCTGGATGCTCTGATAGCCCGTATCCGCCGGGTCGACGTTCGGGTTGAGCCAGGTCGCGACGCGCGTCAACATGTAGTCGTGCAAGACGTTGCTCTTGATTACCAGCACCAGGAGCGGCGCGGCGAGTAGCGACAGGAGGCTGAGGTGCAAGAGCCGGATGCCGGCGGCGAAGACCAGGCCCAGCCAGATCACGCCGAGGAGGAGCGCCGTCGACAGGTTGGGTTCGAGCAGGACCAGGAACATCAGGACGCCCGTCAGCCCCAGCGACATGAGCACGTTCGTCAGCCGCTCGACCGGGTGGCGCTCGAAAAAGGCCGCCAGCGCGATGATCAGCACGATCTTGGACAGCTCGCTCGGCTGGATCGCGATGAAGCCGGCGCTGAACCAGCGCTGCGCCCCGCCGAAAACCGTGCCGTAGGACAGGAGCGCCAGGTGCGCTGCCACCGCGGCCGCGTAGATCCACACCCACAGCGCCAGCAGCACGCGGTACTCGGTCAGCGCCACCAGCAGCATCGCCCCCAGACCGACCCCCGCGAAGACGAGCTGCTTGACGACCAGGTCCTCCCAGGCGGCGCTCACCTCGAGCCGCTGGGTCGCGCTGTAGATCATCGCCAGGCCGGCGAGCTGGGCCAAGATGACCGCCACCAAGAGCGGCCAGTCGAAGGCGCGCAGCCGCCGCCACGGCAGGCGCGGGACCCGGCGCGCCTGCGGCTGGGTGACGACCGTGCTTGTCATCGGCCCGCCCCCGGCTTGGCCGGCGCACCCGTCGGCTGTCCGCCAGCACGGTCCTCGGCGCCTGGACGCGTGGCGCGCGCGCTGTCCAGCGGGATCTCGGCCACCAGCCGGCCGTCATGCTCCAGCCGGATCTTCACGTCCTCGCGCTGGATCGCGACGTGGCGCGAGATCGAGTCGATGATCTCGCCCTTGATCTCGTCGAGCTGCGCGGCGCTGATCTGGGCGCGGTCGTACTCCAGCACCAGCTTCAGGCGCTCGCGCGCCACCGTGCCGGAGCCTTGGACCGCCGGCTCCGGCCGGCCGAACAGCCGATCCAGCCAGCTCATCGCGCCCCCCCGCCCGGCACCGGGCCGGGCCGGAACAAGCTGGAAAGCCGGGTGAGGAAGCCGGGCTGCTCGACCTCCAGCGTCATGAAGGGCACCACCTCGCCCTCGATCCGCGCCGCGACGTGGTGGAAGGCCTGGCCCGCGCGCGAGCTGGCCTGCAGCGCCACCGGCTCGCCCCGGTTGGTCGCCGCGACGATGGCGCTGTCCTCCGGCACCACGCCGACCAGCTCGACGCGCAGCACGTCCAGCACGTCGTCGATGGTCATCATGTCGCCCAGGGCCACCAGCTCGGGCTTGATGCGGTTGACCAGCAGCCGCGGCGAGGGCTTGCCGCTGGCTTCGGCCAGGCCGATCACCCGATCGGCGTCGCGCACCGCCGACACCTCGGGCGTCGTCACCAGGATCACCTCGTCCGCCGGCGCCAGGGCGTTGCGGAAGCCCTGCTCGATGCCGGCGGGCGAATCGACCAGCACGTAGTCCGCCAGGCCGCGCAGCTCGTCGCACAGCTCGGCCATGTCCTCCGGCGTCACCTCATCCTTGTCGGTGTGCTGGTCGGCCGCCAGGAGCGACAGGCCGGGTACCCGCTTGTCGCGGATCAGGGCGCGCTCGGCCGTCGTCACCCCGCGGATCACATGGATCAGGTTGTACACCACGCGGTTCTCCAGCCCCATCACCACGTCGAGGTTGCGCAAGCCGATGTCCGCGTCGATCACCACCACCCCGCGCCCGCGCCTGGCCAGGGCCGCGCCGATATTGGCGGTGGCCGTGGTCTTGCCCACCCCGCCCTTGCCCGACGTCACCGTGATGACCCGTGCGGCCATAGCTTGTGCTCCTCTACCCCAGTATACCACAAGATGTTGGGGTCAGCGCGAAAAACAACCACAATCCAACGTTACTTTTACACCCGATGCGCGATTTTGTAAAGTGGGGGGCGGCCGGCGCTCCCAGGAGCCTCACCGCCAGACCTCGACCACGATCCGCCCGTCCTGGGCGCGCGCCACCTCGGGCACGGGCACGCGGCCCTCCTCCTCCGGCGCGCGGGCGAGGGCCGGGCCGATGCGGAGCTGGGTCGGCGCCAGGTCCAGCGCGCAGACCATCGGCTCGCGGCCGCCGGCCGGCCCGTCGTCCAGGCCCGCCTCGACGATGCCGCGCAGCCGCCCCCAGACGATCACGCTGCCGCCGGCCAGCACCTCGGCCCCGGCGTTGACGTCGCCCAGCACCACCACGCTGCCGGGGGCGGCCACGCGCTGGCCACTGCGCAGGGTGCGCGGCACGATCAGGGCCTGGTCCGCCGGTGCTGCGGCCGGTGCCTTGGCCTGCGACAGGGCCGCCGGCGTGCCCGGGCCGCGTCCGACCTCGGGCGTCCTCGCCCGCCCCCCGGCCGCGCCGTCACCCGCGACGACCATGACCACGCGCATCCCCGCGGCGCGCAGGATCTCGTCCAGGCGCGCCGCCAGCGCCAGGTCGAGCGGGCCGGGCGGCAGCTCGATCGTCACCGCCGCGCCGGCGAAGAACGCGTCGTCGCGCCGCTCGATCTGTTCACGCAGGCTGGCCTCGATCGCCTCGGGGTTCGCCGCGGCGTGGACCGTGACCCGCAGGCCGTCGGACCGGCCCTTGATCGCCACCGGCGGCCGCGGCGGCGTCGGCTGCTCGCCGGGCGCGCCGGCGCGAACCCGGCTGCTCACGGCGTGGCCGCGGCGCAATCCGCGCAGGGCGTGGCGGCCGGGCAGTCCGGGCAGGCCGTGGGCGCCGGGCAGTTCGCGCACGCGGTGGCGGTGGGGCAGCCGGCGCAGGGGGTGGCCGGCGCGGCGGCGGGGCGCGCGGGCTTGCGCTCCGGCAGTCGGAAGTAGGCGCGCAGCACCTCGGCGGCGATCGGCGCGGCCTCGCGCGAGCCTTCGATCAGGTGGTCGAGGCCCGAGCCGTCGACGAAGACCGCCAGCGCCAGCTCGGGGTTCTGGGCCGGGGCGAAGGCGACGAACCAGGCGTGGGTCAGCAGGTGCCCGTCACGGTCGCGCCGGCAGTCCGGCTGGCCGTTGATCTGCACCGGGTCGCAGAACTCGGCCGTGCCGGTCTTGCCCGCGACGCCGATCTCGACCGGCAGGTGGGTCCACGCCGCCTGGGCCGTGCCCGAGCGCACCGCGCCGACCATGCCCTCGCGGACCCGCGCGAGGTGCTCGGGGTCGACCGGGATCTGGCGTATCACCCCGCCGGGGCGATCGGCCGCGGTCCCATCCGGCAAGGTGACCGGCATGCGCGCCCCGCTGGCGTCGCGCACCTCGTCGACCAAGTGGGGGCGGTACAGCGTGCCGCCGTTGGCGACCGCCGCGGTCATGTTGGCCATCTGCAGCGGGGTGACCAGGGTGAAGCCCTGGCCGATGCCCATGATGAAGGTGGTGCCGGTGCCCCAGAACTCGCCCGACCAGTCATTGAGCCAAGCCGCCGTCGGCACCCGCCCGCCGGCCTCGCCCAGCAGGTCGATCTGGGTCGGCGCGCCCAGCCCGAACAGCTCGGCGTAGCGCGCCAGGCGCTCGCTGCCCAGGCCGTGGATCTCCGGGCGGCCGGGCACGTTGCCGCCGGACACCTCGTAGAAGAACGTGTCGCAGGAGTGGGTGATCGCGCCGACGACGTTCAGGCTGCCGTGGCCGCCGCGCAGCCAGCAGTAGAAGGCGTAGCGGACCGAGGGATCGTACTGGTTGGGGTAGTAGATGATGCCGGGATCGCTGATGCGGGTGGCCGGGGTGATCACGCCTTCCTGCAGCGCGGCCGAGGCGGTGATCAGCTTGAAGATCGAGCCGGGCGCGAACTGGCCGGCGATGGCGCGGTTGATCAGCGGCTTGTCGGGGTTGGCCAGGAGCGCCGCCCAGTCCTCGGGGCTGGCGCCGGTGGCGAACATGTTGTTGTCGTAGTTCGGCAGCGACACCAGCGCCCGCACCGCGCCGTCGCGCGGATCGAGCGCCACCACCGCGCCCGAGCGCGCGCCGATGGCGCTGAGCCCGCGCCGCAGCGCCGCCTCGGCCTGATCCTGGAACTTCGCGTCCAGCGTCAGGTGCAGCGAATGGCCGGGCACCGCCGATCGCGCCTCGGCGGCGATGGTGCCGCCGACCTCGCGGCCGGCCGCGTCGACCTGGACCACCTTCTCGCCCTTCTGGCCGCGCAGCTGCTCTTCGTACACATACTCCAGCCCGGTGCGCCCGACCACGTCGTAGATCGCGTAGCCCTGGTCGCGGTAGTCCGCCAGCTCCTCCTCCGGGATGCTGCCGGTGAAGCCGAGCACGTGGCCCAGGGTCGGCCCGGTGCGGTACTCGCGCACCGACGACTCGCCGACGATCACACCGGGCAGGTCGAGCGCGTCCTCCATCAGGTCGAAGGCGACCTGCCGGCCGAGCGCGCGGGGGATGGGGACGCTGCTCCAGGTCGGGATCAGGCGCCCGGCCGCGTCGTAGGGCAGGAAGCTGTCGAGCGTCGGCTGGCCCGCGTCGGCCTGGTCCAGCGGCATCTCCAGCGCCGTGGCGACGCGCTGGAGCACGCGGCGCCGAAGGGCGGCGTCCTCGGGCAGGGCGGCGGGCACGATGCTCAGCGTGAACTGTGGGCGGTTGACCACCACCTGCCGGCCCTGCCGATCGTAGATCACACCGCGGTCGGCCGGGATCTCGCGCTGGGCGAAGCGGTTGGCGCGCGCCTGCGCCCGCAGCGCGGCGCCCTGGACGAACTGGATATGCCACAGGCGGACCAGGAGCAAGCCGAAGGCGGCGAGCGCCAGCCAGCGCAGGAGCCGCAGCCGGCTCGCCAGGCGCGCGGCGCGAACCTGGCCCATCAGCGCTCCCAGCCGATGCGCGGCTCCCCGCCGCGCCGGGCCAGCGGGCGCAGGAGGAAGTACAGCGCGGGCAGCCACAAGAGATTGAGCACGACCACCGGCAGGGTCACGCGCGCCAGCGCCACGGTCGAGAGCGGCACATAGGTCGCCTCGAGGCTGAGCAGGCCGTACTGGACCAGGGTGAACACCAGGGTGGCCGCCACCGTGAGGCCCAGGGGCAGGAGCAAGTTGTTCTCGAACAGGCGCCGGCCCACCAGCGCCACCAGGGCCGCCACGCACAGCATCGGCAAGGTGTAGAAGCCGGGCGGCATGAAGGAGATCGCGTCCAGCAGGATGCCCAGGCCCAGCGCCCACCAGGCCGCGGCCACGGGGCCGCGCAGGATGCCCCAGCAGACCACGGCGATCACCGGCAGGAGCGGCGGGGCGTTGGCGATCATCGCATGGGGCATCACCGTCGATTGCACGATCACCAGGCCGACCAGGAAGGCCCCGGCGAGGTAGGGGTTCATGGCAAGCCGGCGGGCGCCTCGTCCTCCCGCGGCAGCCAGGCGGTGATGATCAACACGCTCTCGATGGCGTTGAGGTCGACCGAGGGCCGGATCACGGCTTCCTGGAAGGTCTCGAAGTCGTTCTGGCGGACCAGGGTTACCTGGCCGACCAGGAGCCGCGGCGCGAAGCGCTGCGACTGGCCGCTGGTGTAGACCAGGTCGCCGACCTGCACGTTGGGCGGTGCGTCGGGCCGATCCTGCGGGATGTAGCGCATCACCAGCTCGCCCGACGGCGAGCCGAACACCATGCCCGCCTCGCGCGAGCGGTCGATGCGCCCGGCCACCGCGCTGGACGGGTCGGTGATGAGCAGCACGTCCGACCAGTGATCGGTCACCCGGACGGCCTGGCCGACCAGGCCGCGCGGGCTGGCCACGGTCATCCGCGCCGCCACGCCGTCGGCGCGCCCGACGTCCAGCTTGATCGCGCGGGTCAGGTGGCCCGGCTCGTGGGCGACGGTGGTGCCGACGATGCTGGCGCCCATCAAGTCCAGGTCCGGCCGCGCGTTCTTGAAGCCCAGCCCTTCGCGCAGATCGCGCACCTCGCGCTCGAGGCTGGTCAGGCGCAGGTTGTCGGTCTCGAGGCGCGCGTTCTCCTCTTCCAGCGCGATCGCGCGCGCCTGCCAGGTTTCCAGGTCACGGCTGCCCGCGAGCAAGCCCTGCACGCGCAGCGCCGCTCCGGACAGACCGCGCTGCACCGGCGTCAGCACTCGGCCCGCCGCGCTGCTGACGGCGCCCGCGCCGGGGATCGACTGGACGGCGACGCTGGCGACGCCGAGGAAGACCAGCGCCGCCAACAAGTACTGGCGATCGTGCCGGCGGTTCATCGGCTAGGGGCCGCTCCTCACCCCGGCGCGCAGAACGGTGCGCTGGCTGCTGGCCAGCACCGGCGCCAGCCGCTCGAGATCTTCCAGCACCAGGCCCGCGCCGCGCGCCACGCACGCCAGCGGATGCTTGGCGACGCGGACCTTCATCCGGGTCTCGTGCTCCAGGCGCGTAGCCAGCCCGCGCAAGAGCGCGCCGCCGCCGGCCAGGACGACGCCGAGCTCCATCAGGTCCGCCACCAGCTCGGGTGGCGTCTCGTCCAGGGTGTCGCGCACGACGTCGATGATCGTCTGCACCGGCCCGGCCAGGGCTTCGCGGATCTCGATCGACGAGACCTCGATCGACTGCGGCAGGCCGGTCAGAAGGTTGCGGCCGCGCATCGCCATCGTCAGCTCCTCGTCCAGCGGGAAGGCCGAGCCGATCTCGTGCTTGATCTGCTCGGCCATGCGCTCGCCGATGCTGAGGTTGTAGCGCTGCCGGGCATAGGCGATGATCGCGTCGTTCATCTCGTCGCCGGCGACGCGCAGGCTGCGCGCGACGACGATGCCGCCCAGCGAGATCACCGCCACCTCGGTGGTGCCGCCGCCGATGTCGACGATCATGTTGCCGATCGACTCCATCACCGGCAGGCCCGCGCCGACCGCGGCCGCCATCGGCTCCTCGATCGTGAAGGCCTGGCGCGCGCCGGCGTTGATCGCGGCGTCCTTGACCGCGCGCATCTCCACGTCGGTCACGCCGCTGGGGATGCCGATGACGACGCGCGGTCGCGGCATGGGATTACGCAGGCCCTGATCGTGGACCTTGTGGATGAAGTAGACCAGCATCTTCTCGGTAATGTCGAAGTCCGAGATCACGCCATCGCGCAAGGGGCGGATCGCGATGATATTGGCCGGTGTGCGGCCGACCATCTTCTTGGCCTCGCTGCCGATCTCGAGCACGCGCTTCGTCCGCTTGTCGATCGCGACGACCGAAGGCTCGTTGATCACGATGCCCTCGCCGCGCACCATCACCAGGGTGTTGGCGGTGCCGAGGTCGATGCCGATGTCGCGCGAGAAGAGCCCGAGGAAGGCGTTGAGCGGACTGAACACGAAAAGCTGCTCCCTGCTGCTTGGCGCGGCGCTTGGGGCAAGGCGGAGGGTCTTCCCCGCGGGCGACGGGCCGGTGCCGGAGATTATACCACAAGGCCGGCCGAGCGCACGCCCGCCTCGGCGGGGCTACCGCCCTTCTTGGTAGAAATCCACATGCAGCGGCGTCAGGCGCGTGACGTGCTGCTGCATGTCCTGGATGCGCACCCGGCGCGGCGCGGCCTCGCCGTCGATGTGGAGGTTGAGCGACGCGTAGGCCCGGCCGTGCGTGAACAAGCGCATCAGCGCCTTGGTCTGGACCTGCAGGGAGATCGGCTCGACGCCCGGACCGTAGAGCACGGCCGGTGTGGCGCCTTCGCGGCGAAGCTGCCCGATGCGCTTGCGCGTGATGGTGCGGGGCGAGGCGGTGAGGGACTGGGCTTCCGACATGGAACTGGACTCCTGGGTTCTCGAATGGCAAGGCGACACGTGAGCTGGCGCCTCGGATCGCAAAGCGCAGAATTATAGGGGTGGGCGGCCATCGATGCCAAAGCCGCGCAGCGGCAGCCGGATCGTCACCGTCGTCCCCGCGCCGAGCGTGCTCGCGACGCCGATCGTACCGCCGTGCGCTTCTACCAGGGACTTCGCGATGGCGAGGCCCAGGCCCGCGGTGCCCGCCGTCTCGTCCCCAGCCCGCTGGCGCGCCTTGTCGCCCCGATAGTGGCGGGTGAAGACATGCGGCAGGTCCTCGGCCGCGATCCCCTCGCCGTTGTCCGCCACCCGCAACAGGATCGCGCGGTCCGCGTCGCTTCCGCTGCTCGTGACTGTCCGTGGCGTCGCGACGTCTCCGCTCCCGCTGGCGCCTTCCCCGCCCGCCGCGACCGCCGACAGCGTGATCCGCCCCCCCGAGGGCGTGTGGCGCAGCGCGTTGCCGATCAGGTTGCCGAGCACCTGGGCCATCCGCTCGGGATCGACCTCGACCTCCGGGAGATTTGGAGCCAAGTCGACCGCCAGCGCCACGCCGCGCGCCGCGGCCAGCGGCCCATGCGCCGCAGCGGCCCGGTCGAGGAGCGCCCGCGGCGGCGTGGGCTGGCGCTGCAAGGCCAGCTCGCCCGCGTCGGCCAGCGACAGGGTGCGCAGGTCGTCGATCAGGTAGGCCAGGTGCTGCGCCTCCTCGTGCATGCTGGCGTAGACCCTGGCGTCGGGCTTGAACTTGCCGTCCGCCAGCCCCTCGGTGTAGCCGAGGAGCACCGTCACCGGCGTGCGCAGGTCGTGGGCGATGTCGGCGGTCATCTGCCGGCGCGCGCGGCTGGCCTGGGCCAGGTCGGCGCTCATCCGGTTGAAAGCCGCCGCCAGCTCGCCGATCTCATCCCGCCCGGCGACCTCGACGGTGGTGCCGAGCTCGCCTTCGGCCACCCGATGCGCGGCCGCCGTCAGGGCCCGCACCGGCCGTGTGATCGTCCGCGCCAGGAGCCCGCCCAGCGCCAGGGCGACCGCCATCGCGCCCAGCGCGCCGAGCAGGATCGCCTGGTTGACCCGCGCCAGGAAGGCCAGCTCCGCGGGTTGGCCCGGCGGAGCGGGGAACAGCACCCGCCCGACGACCTGCCCGTCGACCTCGATCGGCACGGCCTGGTCGAGATCGACCGGATTGAGCGCCGTGCCCTGGGGAAAGCGCCGGCCCCCGAGCAGCACGGTTCCGGAGGCGTCGACCAGGACCAGCGGTGGTCCGAGCGCGTTGCGCCAGCCATGGCGGCCGTGGGGGTCCGGCGAGGCCAGGCCGGTCACGCCGGACCAGCCGTCGTTTTGGAGGTAGAAGTCGGCCAGGACCTCCACGGTCTCGTTGCGGTGGCGGTCCAGCACGAAGCGGTGGAACTCCGCCCGCGTGCGCAGGCCGACGAAGACCGCCACCAGCGCGATGCCGGTCAGCCCGACGACCAGGAAGGCCAGGGTGAGCTTGCCGGTCAGCGTGGTCATGCGTGGTGTCTCGATCGAGTCCCGACGGCTACGTAGCCGCCTCGCCATCCGCGGCGAAGCGGTAGCCGATGCCGTAGACCGTGTGGATGTAGCGCGGCGCGCGCGGGTCCGGCTCGATCTTGAGGCGCAGGTTGCGCACGTGCACGTCGATGGTCCGCTCGTAGCCTTCGCAGATGCTGCCCTGGAGCTTGGCCAAAAGGTCCAGCCGCGAAAAGACGCGGCCGGGCGCCGAGAGCAGGGCGGCCAGCAGGTTGAACTCCGAGGGCGTCAGCTCGACCCGGCGCTCGCCGACGGTGACGATCCGGCTGCCTGGGTCGAGCACGACATTCGCCGCGGAGAGGACGCTCGGGCCGGCGGGGGCCTTGTCCGCGCGCCGCAGCACCGCGCGGACCCGCGCGGCGAGCTCGCGCAGGCCGAAGGGCTTGGTCATGTAGTCGTCGGCGCCGAGCTCCAGGCCGAGGACCTTGTCGACCTCCTCGACCTTGGCGGTCAGCATGATCACCGGCGCGTCGCCCTCGCGGCGGTAGGCGCGCAGGAAGGCGTAGCCGTCCATCTCGGGCATCATGATGTCCAGCACGACGAGGTCCGGCGGATCGCGCCGCGCCAGCTCCAGCGCCTCGCGGCCGCTCGCGGCGGAGAGCACGCGGAAGCCCTCGCCTTCCAGGTAGCTGGCCACCATCACGCGGATGTTGGTGGCGTCGTCGACGACGAGGATGGTCTTGGGCATGGTTAGGGTAGGTGGCTGGGTGGGCACGGCCTTGGGGGGGGCGTGCCCACCCTAAACCCGGGGGAGAATTTAGAGGTCGAAGCCCGACGGGGCGGGCGCGGGGCTGGCAGTGCCGTTGCTACTGCCGTCGGTGCCCGGCGCCGCGCGATCCTCGAAGCCGCGGCCGAAGCCCGGGCCGCCGAAGCCGCGGCCGAAGCCGTGATGCATCCCGTGCCCGCCGAAGCCGCCGAAGCCGTGGTGGCCGAAGCCGCCCAGGCCGGGGCCGCTCTGGAGCTGGTCGGCCTGCTCCTGGGTGATCACGCCCGCGCTGACGGCGCCCTTGATCGCGTCCTGGTAGACTCCCCGCGCCTTGGCGTCAACGCCCTGGTCGCGCAGGTACTTGCCCAGCGCGTAGCGGGCGCGCGCCGCCTCGGCCTGGGTCTCGGTGATCCGGTCGGCGTCCAGCGCGGCCTGGAGGGTCGTCTCGAAGGCCTTGTCGCGCGCTTGCTGGAGCTTCTCGACGCTGATGCCGAGCGCCTCGGCGAGCAGGGCGTCCTTGTCGACTTCGGCGGCGAAGCCCCGCAGGGCCGGGCCGCCCCGGCCGAAGCCGCGCAGGTCGCCGTCCTTGAGCGCGTCCGCCTGGTCCTCGGTGATCTGGCCCTTGCTGGCGGCCTGGTCGATCGCGGCGTCGCGCGCCTTTTCGTGCGCGGCCTGCAGCTCCTCGGTGGTGATTCCCAGCGCCGCGGCCAGCGCGCTGTCGCCGCCGCCGAAGCCGCCGCGGCCGCCCATGAACCCGAAGCCGCCGTGCGCCAGGGCCACGCGCGGCGCGACCGTCGCCAGCGCGGTCACCGCGCCGAGCGCCAACGCTGCCGCCACCGCCACCACCGCGGTGATGCCGACGATTTTCTTGCGTTCCATCTTCATTGCAATACCTCCTGAACATTTCGAACAGTCGAACGTGGGGGCGGGTCCCGGTGGACAAGCCGCCCGCTGCCCTATGCGTGCGGGGCGTAGATCCGCGCCGCGCCTCGGCCGCGCACCGTGTGCCGCAACGCCTGCCCGGCCGGGGCGCGGGCGGACTTGGCAGAAGTATATCCGATCGGCGTGGGTGGATGGTTCAGAAAATGTGAAGGGCGGTCCCAGGGAGATAGCCTGATGGATGCTGATCAGCCTCAGCGCATCCGCCCCGCCCAAGGCAGGTGCAAGATCCTTCCCTCGTTCAGCCCCGGCCCCGGCCCCACCGCGTCCGCCGTGTCCCTGACCACGCGGTGGTAGCGCGCGAATGGGTATTCGGCGCGAACGGATCGGACGTCCGCCAGGGTCCAACCCTCACGCGGCGGGAGGTCCGCCGGCGCGAAGGCGAAGCGGCCCCGCGCGTTGCTGGCCACCGTAGTCGTCAGCGCCCGGCCATCCGTCAGGCGGAAGGTCAGCGTGACCTCCGCGGCCGGGGCCGCATGTCCCGCGACCCCGGCCGCGGCGCTGAAGTCGAAGTCCAGCGGCGGTGCTTCCAGGCGGACCGTGTCTCCATCGGTCGTCAGGATCAGCACGTCGCCCGCCGAGATCACCGCGCCGGCGCCGCCTGCCGCGGCGAGCCGCAGGGTGAACCGCCCGTCGCCGTCGGTGGCGCTCGCGCCGCCGGCCAGACGCGCCCCGTCCGAGCGTTCCAGCCGGCCGGTGAGGTCGCGGTTGGGCGAGGACTGTCCGGTCACGCGATCGGTGCCGAGGTGGACCTCGGCCTGCAGGGCGTAGACGAAGGTGAAGAGCCGGTGCAGGCTGGGATCGGTCGTCTCGACCGCGATTCCCTGGGCGGGCGAAGCGCCGAGCGCGTACAGCGAGGAAGCGTCGTAGACCAGCTCGCCGCCGGCGTCGGTCGTCCGCTCGGCCGTCGAGATGTAGACGCCCGGCAGGGACCGCAAGGCGTCGGTCGACCCGCCCCAGCAGTCGAAGAGTGCGGGATAGCGCACACGATAGGGGTGCTGCGGCAGGCCGAGCAGGCGGAGGCGGTAGCTCGCCCAATCAAACACGACATCCATCGGCGGCAGCATGAGGGCCAGCGGCTCGCTCCCCAGCTCGCCTTC
>CAZCJG010000062.1:0-16376 GCA_964498575.1 uncultured Anaerolineales bacterium
CGGTGAGCGGGGCGGGCGACGTGAACATGGACGGCTTCGACGACATCCTGATCGGAGCGCCCAACGCCGACCCGAACGGGTTCTACTCCGGCCAGAGCTACGTGGTCTACGGCGGCAGCGCCGTGCCGTCGACGGTCGAGCTCTCGGCCCTGAACGGCGCCAACGGCTTCCGCGTCGACGGCATATCGACGAGCAACTTCGCCGGCTTCGCGGTGAGCGGCGCGGGCGACGTGAACATGGACGGCTTCGACGACATCCTGATCGGCGCGTTCCTCGCCGACCCGAACGGCTCCGCGTCCGGCCAGAGCTACGTGGTCTACGGTGGCAGCGGCCTGCCGGCGACGATCCAGCTCTCGGCCCTCAACGGCACCAACGGCTTTCGGGCCAACGGCGAGATCGGCACGGCGGGCTCCGGCTCGGGCTTTGCCGTGAGCGGGGCGGGCGACGTGAACATGGACGGCTTCGACGACATCCTGATCGGCACCTACCGCGCCCGGGCTTACGTCGTCTACGGGGATGGCGTGCTGCCACCGACGCCCACGCCGACCCCCACGCCCTCGGCGCCGCAGGTTTCGATCAGCGACCCCTTCGCCTGCACCGACAACGGCGACACGCTGAACGTCCAGGTGGTCCTCGACAACCCCGGCGGCGCCCTCTCCGGCGCCACGGTGCAGGCCACACTGCCGGCCGGCCTGTCCGGCCTGGCCGGCACCTGCATCTTCACCAGCGTCCCCGGCACGCCGACCTGCGTCGTCACCCCCGGCGACATGACCTGGACCGGCGACATCCCGGCTGCCAGCACGCTGACGATCGACTACCAGGTGCGCGTCGCCGCCGGCGTGCCGCTGGGAACGCAGTTGTGCATCGACACGGTCTTCGATCCCGGCACCGGCGGCGGCCCCTCGGTCAGGGCGTGCACGACGCTCAACTGCGCGCCGACCGCGGCCGAGCTGCGCTCTTTCACCGCGGCCGCTCCGGGCGACCACGTCGCGCTGGCCTGGGAGACCGCCAGTGAAGCAGAGGTGCTGGGCTTCAACCTCTACCGCTCGGAGGAGGAAAGCGACCGGGGCGTGCGCGTCAACCGCGCGCTGATCGCCGCGACCGGCGGGGCGGCGGAGGGGGCGGGCTACCGGCTGCGGGACCTGCCGCCGGCCGCCGGGACCTACTTCTACCGGCTGGAAGTGGTCAACCGGGACGGTGCGCCGGACGTGTTCGGGCCGGTGACGCTGCGCTGGGACGGGGTGCGGCTGTTCCTGCCGGTGGCGGCGCCGTGACGCGCCGGGCGCTCAGCCGACCGGGCGCGCCCCGATGAAGACATCCCGCCCGTAGTGGTCGACCGACACCCGCGCCTCGAAGCCGGCCTCGCCGATCCAGCGCAGCCAATCACCACGGGCGAAGAGGCCGAAGACGTGCCGGTCCGAGTGGACCTTCATGCCGCCGCCGGGCTCGTGCAGCAGGTAGGCGAAGTCGGCCAGGTATTGGCTGTCGGTCGGGTCGGGGTCCCAGGTCCATTCGACATAGCGCAGGCCGCGGTCCGCGCCGTCGTGCCCTCCCAAGCGCGTGCGGGGCTCGAAAGTCTCGCGCACGCAGTCGGGCACGAAGACGGCGCCGCCGCCGGGCCGGCAGTGCGCGAAGGCGGTCCGGATGGCGGCCCGGAGATCGCCCTCCTCGCTCAGGTACATGATCGCATCGTGGATCAAGACGCCGTCGAACTGTCGTCCCAGCCGCAGGGTCCGCATGTCGCCTTCCAGGTGCTCGCATTCCGGGTTGAGGGCCCGGCTCACCGCCAGCATGGCCGGCGACAGGTCGACCAGGGTCAGCGCGAAGCGCGCCTTGAGGTGGCTGGCGTTGTTGCCGCCGCCACAGCCCAGCTCGAGCACGCTGCGCGGCGGGTGGACGCACGCTTCCCAGAATTTCAGGGCGATCATCCGGGCCTCGTAGGCGTAGTCGTCCGGGTGCGTGAGCAGTGGGAACCAGGGTGCCAACTGGCTGTAGAGCTGAAGCTCGGCCGGTGACGGCCTTTTCATGATCCCTCCTGATGCTTGGAACCGAGGATCGCGATGAGGGCCGGTGATTCGCCCGACCAGGACGCGGCAACGGGGTGCTCGACCCGCTCCAACGCAACGAGCTCAGCCGACTCCGGCGGCTATTCTAACGTTCAACCCCTCGTCGGGCCATCCAAAGAACCCTGGGAGTACAGGCATTCAGCCGGGTGATCGCTTCGCTGCGCGGTAGCTTGCCACCCTCCGTATCTTCCGCCCCCCTGCCCGCGTTAATAAGCACAACCCACGCATCCGCCGTCCTCAGGAATGCCAGGAGTCCCCCATGCCCGAGTCCGGACCGGCCGCACCCTCGCCCGACGCTCACGCCGCCACGCCAGCGCTTGAGACCAAGCCGACACCTCTGGGCTGGCTGCGGCTGATCCTTGCCCGCCACGTCCTCGCGCGCTGCACGGAGGTCGTGGACGAGTGGCGCCGGTTGCGGGCGGCGCGCGGCCGTGAGCGCGGCCGCCTTCGGGGCGCGTGGCAGCGGCTGGCGCACGCGGCGGCGGGGCTGGTGCTGGCGCTGGGAGCGCTGGCGTCGCTGTGGCAAGCCGGCGAGCGCATGCGGGCGGCGGGGGGGCACTGGGAAGGGAGCGCGTCGAGCTTGTGGAAGGGCGGGCCGCTGCCGGTGCTGAAGCTGGACGCGCCGCTGCCGAGCGTGATCGAGCTCTCGGGCCTGAATGGGACGAACGGTTTCCGTGCAAACGGCATTTCGACGGGTGACCGTTCGGGCATCGCGGTGAGCGACGCGGGCGACGTGAACAAGGACGGCCTGGGCGACATCCTGATCGGGGCTTACCTCGCGGACCCGAATGGAGTCTACTCAGGTCAGAGCTACGTGGTCTACGGCAGCGGCGCGGTGCCGGCGACCGTCGAGCTCTCGGACCTGAACGGCACCAACGGCTTCCGGGTCAACGGCATCTCGGTCGGCGACCGCGCGGGCTTCGCGGTGAGCGGCGCGGGCGACGTGAACATGGACGGCTTCGACGACATCCTGATCGGCGCCTACGCCGCCTGGGCGAACGGGTTCCGGTCCGGCGAGAGCTACGTGGTCTACGGGGGCAGCGCCGTGCCGGCGACGGTCGAGCTGTCGGGCTTGAACGGCGTGAACGGCTTCCGCGTCAGCGGCTTCTTCTCGTACGACTACTCGGGCCGCGCGGTGAGCGGCGCGGGCGACGTGAATATGGACGGCTTCGACGACATTCTGATCGGCGCGGATGGCGCCGGCCCGAACGGGTTCCGCTCCGGCCAGAGCTACGTGGTCTACGGCGGGAGCAGCTTGCCGAGCATCATCGAGCTCACGGACTTGAACGGCACGAACGGCTTCTGCGTGAACGGCATCTCGGCGCTCGACTACTCAGGCCGCGCGGTGAGCGGCGCGGGCGATGTGAACATGGACGGCTTCGACGACGTCCTCATCGGAGCGGTCGGTGCCGACCCGAATGGGAGCTACTCCGGCCAGGGCTACGTGGTCTATGGGGGCAGCGCCGTGCCGGCGACGGTCGAGCTCTCGGACCTGAACGGCACGAACGGCTTTCGGATGAACGGCATCGACCTCGCGGGACACGCGGTGAGCGGCGCGGGCGACGTGAACATGGACGGCTTCGGCGACGTCCTGATCGGGGCCTTCGGCGCCGACCCCAATGGCACCATCTCCGGCCAGAGCTACGTGGTCTACGGCGGGAGCAACCTGCCGAGCGTCGTCGAGCTCTCGGCG
Organism: uncultured Anaerolineales bacterium; assembly: GCA_964498575.1. Taxonomy (GTDB): domain Bacteria; phylum Chloroflexota; class Anaerolineae; order Epilineales; family Epilineaceae; genus CAZCJG01. The sequence continues at coordinate 3,760 of CAZCJG010000062.1, forward strand.
CTCAACGGCACGAACGGCTTCCGCATCAACGGCATCTCGTCGAGCGACCGTTCGGGCGTCGCGGTGAGCGGGGCGGGCGACGTGAACATGGACGGCTTCGACGATATCCTGATCGGGGCCTTCGGTGCCGACCCGAACGGAGCGGACTCCGGCCAGAGCTACGTGATCTACGGGAGCGGCAGCTTGCCGAGCATCGTCGAGCTCTCCGCCTTGAACGGCTCGAACGGCCTCCGCCTGAACGGCGTTTCGGCGAGCGACTTCTCGGGCTGGGCGGTGAGCGGGGCGGGCGACGTGAACATGGACGGCTTCGACGATATCCTGATCGGGGCGCGCTACGCCGACCCGAACGGGGACCGATCCGGGCAGAGCTACGTGGTCTACGGCGGGGTCCCGTTCGTTCCCACGCCCACGCCAACGTCGACCGCCACCTCGACCAGCACACCCACCGACACGGCGACCCCAACAGCCACGTCCACAAGCACGCCCACCGCCACCCCGACGAGCACCCCGACCGACACGCCGACGCCGACGCCGACCGATACGCCCACTCACACAGCGACCCCAACGAACACGCCCACGCGCACGCCCACCGCCACGCCGACGAACACACCGACGAACACGCCGACGCCGACCGCCACCGGCACCCCCACCCAAACGCCCGTCAGCTCGCCGACACCCATACCCCTGCCGCTGTCCGTGTCGATCTCCGACCCCTTCGCCTGCACCGACAACGGCGACACGCTGGACGTCCACGTCGTCGTCGACAACCCCGGAGCTGCGCTAGCCGGCGCCACGGTTCAAGCCACGTTGCCCATCGGCCTGACCGGCTTGGCCGGGAGCTGCACCTTCGCCGGAGGTTCGGGCACCCAGAGCTGCGTCGTCACCGCCGGGGATGTGACGTGGACTGGCGGCATCCCGGCCGGTGGCACCTTGACCATCGACTACCAGGTGCGGGTGGGTGCCGGCGTGCCGGTCGGGGCGCCGCTGTGCATCAACACCGTGTTCGACAATGGCGGGGGGGGCGGCGCCTCCGCCACTGCGTGCACGGCGGTCGACTGTTCGCCGACGGCGGCCCTGCTGCGCTCTTTCCAGGCGACCGCGCTGGACGACCACGTTGCGCTTGCCTGGGAGACCGCAAGCGAGGCGGAGGTGCTGGGCTTCAACGTCTACCGCTCGGCGGAGGCGGACAGCCGGGGCATCCGCGTCAACCCCGCGCTGATCCCGGCCACCGGGGGAGCGGCGGAGGCTGCCGCCTACCGGCTGCGGGACGTGCCGCCGACCGCCGGGACCTATTTCTACCGGCTGGAAGTGGTCAACCGGGACGGTGCGCCGGACGTGTTCGGGCCGGTGACGCTGCGCTGGGACGGGGTGCGGCTCTTCCTGCCGGCGGCGGTGCGGTCGGCGGACGTCGCGTCGAGTGCGATGCGGTCGGCCGGGGATGCCCTCAACTCCGGAGGTGGGGGCCTGTAGGCGCGGCTTGTCGCGTGGCTGAGCGGGCAGCCGTGAGCTGAACCACAGGCGTCGGGCTCGTGCAACAGAGGGGCGAAGTCGGCCTTTCCTCCTGACGGTGGACACAGCGCGGACTGCCGTCGTGCCGGCGATGCCGCTGGATAGCGATGGCAGTCGCATTTTGCTCCAGCGCAACGACCTTCTTGCCTCACGACGGCTATTCTAGGAGCGCCTTGGCCGGGTGTTCGGGCCAGGCGACCCAGGTATAATGACGGCGCGTCAAACGCTGCCGGCAGCAACGGAAAGCATACAAGGCAATCGCAATGGAATCGGTACGACATGCGGTCGGCGCGCGCGAACAGGACATCCCGCACATCTCCGCCATCGTCCAGCAGCGCGGCTTCCTGCTCTCGACGGTGCTCTTCATCGCCGCGGCGGCACTGATCGTCGCGTCGATCTTCTTCCCCTACTGGGAGATGAAGCTCAACGCGCCGCAGTATCCCAAGGGATTGTACCTGACGGTGTTCCTGGACCACATGCAGGGCGACATCAGCGAGATCGACGGGCTGAACCACTACATCGGCATGGCCAGGCTCGCCGACGCGGCGCAGATCGAGCGCACCCTGGCCCCCATGGCGATGGTCGCGATCGTCCTGATGATCGCCGCCACCGCCTTCATCCATCGCAAGTGGTTCGCACCCCTGGTCCTGCCGGCGATGTTCCTGCCGGTCATCTTCCTCGGCGACATGTATTTCTGGCTGTCGCGCTACGGGCGGAACCTGGACCCGAGCGCGGCGCTGTCCAACGTGGTCAAGCCCTTCACGCCGACCATCCTCGGCCACGGCACGATCGGCCAGTTCTCGACCGATGCCTCGGTCCAGCTCGGCTTCTGGATGTCCGTCGCGGCCTCGGTGATGATCTTCGTCGGCCTGCACTACCGCCGCCGGGCCCGCCTTGCCGCCCAACGCGAGTTGCGCGCGGCCCGCGAGGCGTCCCAGCCGGCCCGATCCACCGGACAAGAGGTGGTCGCGACGTGAAGACCGTGCTCGCCGCGCTCGCCCTGGTCCTGGGGACCGTGCCGCCACAGGCTCCCGCCTCCCGCACCCTCGTCGTCGCCCCCGACGCCGCCTTCACCGAGATCGCGCCCGCCCTCGCCGCCGCCCGCGACGGCGACACGGTCGAGGTCCACGCCGGCACCTACCACGGCCCGATTGTCGTCCGGCGCGCCGTCGCGCTGGTCGGCGTCGGCATGCCGGTGATCGACGGCGGCGGCGAAGGCACGGTGGTGACCTTCAAGGCGCCGGGCGGGCGGATCGCCGGCTTCGTCGTCCGCGGCAGCGGTGCGCGCGGCGACAAGGAGGACGCCGGCATCGCGGCCTTCGGCACGGTGACGGTGGAGCACAACATCCTGGAAGACGTGCTGTACGGGATCGACCTGCAAATCGCCCCGGACAGCACGGTCGCCGGCAACCGCGTCACCGGGCGCGACATCGACATCGCCCGGCGCGGCGACGCCCTGCGCCTTTGGGAGAGCCACGGCTCGCGCGTCGTCAGCAACGCGGTCAACCACTCGCGCGACGTCGTGATCTGGTATTCCGAGCGGGTCACGGTCGAGGACAACACCGTCACCGACAGCCGCTACGGGCTGCACTTCATGTACGCCACCGGCAGCCGCGTTACCGGCAACCGCCTGGAGCGCAACGCCGCCGGCGCCTACGCGATGTACAGCTCGGACCTGGTCTACCGGCGCAACGTCCTGGCGGGCAACCACGGGCCCAGCGGCTACGGCATGTCGCTGAAGGACACCGACGAGGTCGACATCCTCGACAACGTCATCGCCGGCAACCGCACCGGCCTGTACTTCGACAACAGCCCGTCCAAGCCCGGCGCCGAGAACCACATCGCCCGCAACGTCATCGCCTACAACGACATCGGCGCCCTCTTCATGCCCTCGGTCAAGCACAACGTCTTCGAGGCCAACAGCTTCGTCGAGAACAGCCAGCAGGTCGCCGTGGTCACCGGCGGGGACTTCGGCGGCAACGACTGGACGCCCGGCGGCGCGGGCAACTACTGGAGCGGCTACGCCGGCTACGACGCCGACGGCAACGGCCTGGGCGACCTGCCTTACGCCGAGGTCAGCCTCTTCCACAGCCTGCTCGACCGCCACCCGGACCTGCGCCTCTTCTCCCTCAGCCCCGCCCAGACCGCGCTGGACCTCGCCGCCCGCGCCTTCCCGGTCTTCCGCCCCAAGCCAACCCTGGTCGACACCGCCCCGCGCATCCAAGCCGTTCCTTCGGCGATCCCCGTGCCGCCCGGCGACAGCCGCCCGCTGGCCCTCCTGGCCACAGGCCTGGTCGCACTGGCCGCCGGCACGGTGGCCTGGGGGCGGCGGATGGACTCCTGGGGCCAACCCCACAACCCCATCCCGGTCGGTCCAACGTCCACTATGTCCACCGTGTCCACTATGTCCACTAGGTCCACTATGTCCACCGTGTCCACTAGGTCCACAAAGCCCACCCCACCCCAAGGCCCCACCCCCTCATGATCACCGTCCACGACCTGACCATCCGCTTCGACAAGACCACCGTCGTCGACGGCGTGAGCTTCGAGGTCGCCGCCGGCGGGAGCGTCGCCCTGTGGGGCGAGAACGGCGCGGGCAAGACCACCGCCATCCGCGCCCTGCTCGGCCTGGTGCCCTGGCGCGGCGAGGTGCGGATCGCCGGGCTGGACGCCCGCCGCCAGGGCCGCGCGGTCCGCGCGCGGGTCGGCTACGTCCCCCAGCAGCTCGCCTTCTACGACGACATGAGCACGCTCGGGCTGCTGCGCTACTTCGGCGCGCTGCGCAAGACGCCGGCGGACGAGCCGGCGCGACTCCTGGACCGTGTCGCCCTGTCCGAACACGCCGGCAAGCCCGTCGGTGCGCTTTCCGGCGGGATGAAGCAGCGCCTGGCGCTGGCCATCGCGCTGCTCGGCGACCCGCCGATCCTGATGCTCGACGAGCCGACCGCGAGCCTGGACACCGCCGCGCGCAGTGACTTCCTGCGCCTATTGGGCGAGCTGCGCGCGGCGGGGAAGACCCTGGTCGTCACCTCGCACCGCCTGGCCGAGGTGATCGCGCTGGCCGATCGCGCCGTCGTGCTGGAGCGCGGCCGGCTGCGCCTGACCTGCGCCGCGCGCGAGCTCGAGGCGGCGCTGTTCCCGGCGACGACCCTGCACGTCGTCGTCGCGCCGACGGATATGGCGGCGGCGATCGGGGTGCTGAGCCGGCACGGCTTCGAGGCGCAGCCCAATGCCCGCGGCCTCCGCGTGCGCGTCGCGCCCGGCCAGCGCGGGGCGCCGGTGGAGGCGCTGGTGCAGGCGGCGGTGGGGATCGAGGATCTCTGGGTGGAGGATGGATCATGGACGTCCGCGTGACCCTGCTCGTCGCGCGCAAGGAGGTGCGCGACGCGCTGCACAGCCGCTGGTTCCTGCTGTACGCGGCCGCCTTCGCCGGCCTGGCCCTGATGCTGTCGCGCATGTCGCTGGGCGACGGGAGCACCGCGGGCTTCGCCGGCTTCGGGCGGACCGCCGCCAGCCTGGTCAACCTGGTGCTCTTGATCGTCCCGCTGATGGGCCTGACGCTGGGCGCCGCGAGCCTGGCCGGCGAGCGCGAGCGCGGGACGCTGGCGACCCTGCTCGCCCAGCCGGTGCGGCGGCGCGAAGTGCTGGTCGGCAAGTACGCCGGCCTGGCGCTGGCGCTGGGCTCGGCCCTGGCGCTGGGTTTCGGCCTGGCCGGGGCGCTGGTCGCCCTCGGCGGCGCGGCGGTCGAGGCGGCCGCCTACCTGCGGCTGGTCGGCTTCGCGATGCTGCTGGCGCTGGCGACGCTGGCGATCGGCCTCTTGATCTCCTCGGCCGCGCGGCGGGTCGGGGCGGCGACCGGCGTGGCGCTCTTCGTCTGGCTCGCCCTGGTGTTCGCCGGCGACCTCGGCCTGATGGGCACGGCGCTGGCGCTGCGCCTCAAGGTCGGCACGCTGGTGGCGCTGACCCTGCTCAACCCGCTGGAAACCTACAAGATCGCCGCGGTCGGCGCGATCACCGGCACCCTGGACGCGCTCGGGCCGGCCGGGGTCTACGCGACGCGAACCTACGGCGAGGCGCTGACCCCGCTCCTGATCGGGGTGCTGGTCGCCTGGATCGTGCTCCCGCTGGCGGTGGCGGCCTGGGTGTTCGAGAGGAAGGCGATCGCATGAGGACCCCGGGAATCGTCCGTGCCCTCGCGCTGCTGGTGATGGCGTTCGTCCTGCCCGTCCTCGCCGCCTGCGGTCCGGCGCCGGACCCACTGGCGCCGCCGGAGATCGTCTACGGCGAGGACGTCTGTGATGCCTGCGGGATGATCATCTCCGAGGAGCGCTTCGCGGCGGCGACGATCATCCAGGGGGACGACGGCCCCGCGCCGCGCCGCTTCGACGACATCGGCGACATGATCGAGCACCACCAGCGCAACCCCGACCTGGAGATCCTGCGCTGGTACGCGCACGACTACGACAGTCTGGAGTGGCTGGACGCGACGACCGCCACCTATGTCCGGTCCGCCCGCCTGTCCACCCCGATGGGCCACGGCCTGGCGGCCTTCCGCGATCCGGCGCGCGCCGAGGCGTTCGCGGGCGAGATGGCGGGAGAGGTGCTGAGCTTCGACGCGCTCAGCGGCGGCACCATGACCGGACCTTGATCGGCAAAGGACCGGCGCGGCATCGGTTTGTGTTACGATATCGGGCATTCAAACTTCAGGAGGAAGAGATCATCATGCGACAGCTTTCAGGACTGCGCTTGCTTGCGGCCTTGCTGCTGCTAGCCGGGCTCGGGATCGGCGCGGCGGCCTGCACCGCCCAGCCCGCCGCGCCGGTCGACCCGGGCGCGGCAGCGCCGGCCGGTCAGGCGGGCCAGGTCGAGGGTGAGGAGGACGAGGAGGCCGCCGAAGCGGGCGATCCCGAGGAGGGGAAGACCAAGTTCACCACCTGCGCCGGCTGTCATGGGCAGGACGCCAAGGGCCTGCCGAACCTCGGCAAGGATCTGCACAACAACCAGTTCCTCGCCGGCCTGAGCGACGCCGAGGCCCTCGCCTTCCTCAAGAAGGGTCGCGACACCACCGACCCGCTGAACACCACCGGCGTCGCCATGCCCCCCAAGGGCGGCAACCCGGCGTTCACCGACGAGGATCTGGCGGACATCGTGGCCTACGTGCGGACCCTCAAGTAGGCGTGGGACGGGGCGAGACACGGGGTCGCTGCCAGCCAGATGCTTCGCCGGACAGCCTTTCAGCCCGGCTGAACGATCCAGCCTCCGAGGACCTGTTCGACCTCGTCGCGTGGGATGGTGCTCGCGGCGATCCTCACGAACAGATCGATGACCGCTTCGTCCGAAGCGTCAAGCCGCGCGCCGTTTAGCTCGACGAAGAGCTCGGTGGCGATCGCCGCGATACGCTTGTTGCCGTCGATGAAGGCGTGTGCCTGTGTCAGGTGGAAGGCATAGGTGGCCGCGCAGACCGCGAGATCCGCGCCTTCGTAGAACGCACGCGGCTCAGGAGCCAACAAGGCTGAGACCAGCGCGCCTTCGTCGCGCAGACCATGCAGGCCACCAAAGGCGTCGATTGCTTGCGCTTGAAGGTCCAGCCCTTCTTCCTGGCGAAGAAAGAGGAGCTCCACCGCTCACTCGGCCCCCGCGGCGAGTGCTTCGTAGACTCGCCTTCGCCGCTCGAACAGCGCCCGCGTCAGCGCCGCGATCGTCTGCTCGCGTTCCACTTCCTCAAGAGGGCGCACGATCAAGGTCCGATTGACGACCGTCACGTCGACTTCGTCACCTATCTGGACCCCCACTTGGTCCAAGACCTCCTGAGGCAACTGAAGCATCGGCGCGTTGTCAATGGCTGTGATAATCGGATGGGTCATGACTTTGCTCCGTGAGCCGAATTATAGCGGCCAGCCTCCAGCCGGTGGCATTTGCGCGCCCTCAACGGTGCGGATCATCGGCTGAACGCTTGCTTGAAGCGGACGCGCGCTATACTTCCGCACTCGGCAAGGGAGTCGCCCATCGCCGGTTTGCGCTCATATCGAGCCGTCGTAAGGAGTTCTGCATCATGTCGCTGCGCATCGCGCCGATCGTCGTTCTGGCCCTGTCGCTTTCCGCCATGCTGGCCGCTTGCGGGGGGACCACGGCTCCCTCCGCCCCGGACGCCGCCCAGCCCGAGGCCGTCACCTCGGCCCCGGCCGCCGAGCAGCCCACCGCCGCCGGCGAGACCACGGGCGCGACGACCGCCGCCGAGCAGCCCGCCGCGACCGGCGCGCTGCGGAACTTCGTCATCGTGCCGGAGCAGAGCGAGGCCTCCTACGAGGTCCAGGAGCAGTTCCTCGACCAGGCGCTGCCCAACATGGCGGTCGGGAAGACCAGCGCGGTGGAGGGCGGCTTCCAGTTCGACGCCAGCGGCAAGCCGACCGGCCAGGTCAGCGAGATCACCGTCGACCTGCGCACCTTGACCAGCGACAAGAACCGCCGCGACATGCGCATCCGCGAGCGCTGGCTCGAGTCCAACACCTATCCCTACGCCAAGTTCGTGTCGACCGAGCTCGTCGGCGGGCCCGAGAGCTATACCGAGGGCCAGGAGGTCAGCTTCAAGCTGGCCGGCGACATGACGATCCGCGAGAAGACCTTGCCGGTGACCTGGGACGTGACGGCCAAGCTCGAGGGCGACACCGTGACCGGCACGGCGACCACCCACATCATGATGGCCGACTTCGGCATCGAGCCGCCGGAGGTCATGGGCATGTTGACGGTGCAGGACGGCGTGACGCTGACCTTGAAGTTCGTGGCCAAGGAAGCGGGTTGATCAGGGCTGGGACGGCCGCGTCCTCGCCCGCATAAAACCATGGGCTGAACCTTGCGTGGGCGCTTGCGAACGCTCGCGGTCTTGTCTCAAAGAGTTCGGATTACGTCGTCGAGGATTGATCGCCTCCCCTACGGCTCGCACGCCAGCGCCCCCGCGATCGCGCGGTAGGTCGCGGTGAGGTTGGCCGGATCGATGGCCGGGGTGAAGTGGGCCGGATCGCCGGCGATCTCTTCCAGGAAGCGCGCGTCGAAGAGCGTGCCCAGGCCGACGGTGTAGACCGCGATGCCCGCCGCCTGCGCCGCGTGGGCGGTCGCCAGGGCCTCGGCGTAATAGCGCGCGGGCAGCACGCCGTCGGTGAGCAGGACGATCACCGGCTGGTGGCCGGGCAGCCCGTGGGTCGAAAGCTCCGCCCGCGCCGCGCGCAGCCCGGCGTCGATGCGCGTACCCGCCGCCAGCGCCGCTTCGCCTTGGCGCGCGAGCTCGTCCAGGCGCGCGTCGAGCAGCGCCCAGTCGCCGGTCAAGGGGGCGATTGTCGCGGCACTATCGTGGAAGCGCACCAGGCTGGCCCGCCGCGTGCCGGGCGGGAGGTCGCGGTTGGAAGCGCGCAGCACGTCCAGGAAGGCCCGGCTGGCGTCCAGCGCGGCGGACCAGCTCGCGCCGCGCATGCTGGACGAGGCGTCGAGCAGCAACACCACGTCCAGCCCCGGCGCGCGATACGCGCAGGGCTGGTGCGGCGCCAGCGGCAGGTAGATGACCGCCGGCCGGGGACCGGGCAGGGTCGGCGTCGGGCCGGCGGTGGGGCTGGGCCAGGGGGTCCGGCTGGGCGAGGGAGTGGGGGAAGGCGGCGGGGGAGGGGATGGCAGGGCGGGCGTGACCGGCTCCAGCGTCGCCGTCGGCTCGATCCGGCAGCCGTCGGCGAGCCGCAGGGTTTGCGTGACCACCGCCGGGTCCGGCAGCACCAGCCGGCGCTCGCGCCCGCGGAAGCTGGCCAGCCGCACGTGCAGGCGCGGCCAGTCGATGGCGGTCCGATCCGCCGCGCCCAGGTCGACCGACAGCGTCAGCGTCACGCCGTCGATGGTCCATGGCGGGTCGGTCCAGCGCAGGCGGTTGCCGTCCATCTGATAGCCGCCGGGCTGGATCGAGTAGGGGATCGGCACCGTGTCCTCCGGCAACCGTAGCTCGAGGTCCATATCGCGGAGCTGGGTGCCGTTGTGGTCGACCGCGACCTTGCTGAACACCACCCCCAGCCCGGTCAGGCCACCGGTCCAGTAGGCGTCCGAGCTGGCCATGTCGCGGTCCGCGGCGATGAACGTCACGCCCTCGCGGCGGGCGGCCTCGACTTCGGCGGCGAGCGCCCGGTAGGCCGGCTCGTCCTGAGCATCCGGGTCGTCGGCGCGCGTGACGCCGAAGAAGGCGATGTACTCCGCCACGCTGTCCGGCGCGACGTCCCGGCGGTGCTGCCGCAGGAGCGCGAGCGCCTCGCGGATGCCGCAGTCGGCGCAGCCGAGCAGCAGCGTCTCGCGCTCGCCGGCCGGCGTCGGGCTGGGGCGGGGGGTGGGACCCGGGCGGGGAGTGGCCCTGGCCGTCGGCGTCGGGGTGGGCGGCTGGCCGCGGCTGAGGTAGTCCAGGCCGTGCTGGATCACGGTGTTGTCGTTGGTGAAGGGCTGGATGAACGGCTCGCCCTGCTCCGGCGCCAGGACCGTGGCGACGTAGATGTTCGGGTTGGCGCGCAGGTTGAGCTGGCGCACGGAGGGGCCGAGGCCCAGGGACCAGCTCGCGTTGGTCGACGGGCTGACCACATACACCATGTGCACCCGCTGCGCGGCGCAGATCGGGTGGAAGGCGATCGTCAGCCGGCCGGCCTGGCAGCTCGCGAGCGGGTCGGGATCGGTGCGGATGTCGACCAGGCCACGGCACACGCAAGGCGTCTCGTCGCGCGGCGCCGCCGATCCCGGCTCCGGCGCGCGGGCCATGGCGACCACGGCGGCCAGCAGCAGGAGCGGTGCGGCGCGTGCCCATCGCGCGAAAGCGAACACCGGCGGTCGCGGGCGAACCTGCGGCAGCATCGTCCCGCGCCCGGCTAGGCGCCGTCGTCCAAGACCGGGTCCGTGGCCGGCGCCACGGGCGTGGCCGGCGCCGCCGTCGGCGGTGACTCAGGCGTGGGCGGCGCCACGGTCGGTGCCGGCTCGGGCGTGCCGGGCACACCGGTCGGCGGGAGCGGCGTCGGGGTGGGCTCGGCGCAGAGCCGGAAGCGGACCTCTCCGCGCCGGCTCGCCAGCATCGCTGCGTCTACGGCCCGCACGCGCGACTCGCCCGCGCACAGGGCGTATCCCGGCAATCCGGCGAAGAGCTCGATCTCGTAAGGCGGCGGCAGGCTGAGCCGCGGGCTGTCCTCGGCGACGCGCCCGGCGAACACCAGCGGCTCCTCGTACAGCGTCCGCCAGTCGTCCTCGCCCGCCGCCTCGATCTGGACCACAACACGGGCGCCGGTCAGGTCGGCCGCGGGATCGTCGACCTGCACGGCCACGTGGAGCTGCCATACCTCGGCGGTCGGACTGGCCGGCGGCGGGGGGCTGGCCGGCGGCGGGACATCGGTGCCCGGCGGGGTGGCGGTCGGCGGGGCCGGCAGGTCGCCGGGCGGGCGGCGGGATGGCCCGGGGTCGGCCGATCGCTCCGAGTCTTGGGGCGCGGCGGTCGGCACAAGTGCTTGCGGAATCGGGACGCCGTCCGGGCTCTCCCCGGGAGCCACGGCCACCGGCTGCCCGCTCGCCCGTCGATCGCCGGCGGGACCGCGAGTGGAGGCGCGAATACCGCGGGCGTCCGCATCCACCCATGCCTTCGGGCGACCGAGCCGGCCTGACTCGGCCTGGGTGCCCGGCACCGCGCCCCGTGCCGATGAATCCATCCAGAACCGCCCGACCGGCTGCTGTCGCGAGACGGCTGTCGCCTGGCCGGCGACGGTCGCGGCGGAGGGTACGCCATGCCCAGGTCGACCTGCCGGCGCCTGAACGACGGCAGCCGGGCGATCCGCGCGGTGATCTGGACCTGCGACCTGCCGGGTCGCCCAGAGCATGCCCAGGGCCACGCCGAGCACGAGCAGGGTGGGCGGGCCGAAGCGGGCGGCCTGTGCGCGCAATCGGGCCAGGCCCAGATCCGCGGCGGGCACCGCCAGCAGGCGTGCTTCGAGCTCGGGCGAGGGTGCGGGAGTGGGCCGGGTCTGTAGCAGCCGGCGGAATTCGGCCTCTTCCAGCCAGGCGTCGGCGCAGGCGCGGCAGGCGTCGACATGCGCTTTGAGGGTGTGGCGGGTCGGGGCGTCGAGCTCGTCCTGCACGCCGATCAGCACGCGCGCTTGGTCGCAGCGCATCATGGCGCGGCCGCCTTCCGGTAAGCGCTCATAAAAGCCGCCCGCGCCCGCTGCCGGCGCTTGCGCGCGGCGGCCGGGCTGATACCGAGCACCTCGGCGACTTCCGGCGCCTTCAGGCCGGCATGGACGAAGAGCATCAGCACGGCCTGCTCCTCGGGCGACAATGCCGCCAGCGCGCGCTGGATCGGGTCGGCCAGCTCGATCCGCTCGGTGCCATCCGCCCCGCGCAGCACCTGCGCCAGGCGGTCCAGCCCCACCCAGGCCACCCGCCGCTGCCGCCGGATGTGGTCGATGGCGACGTTGGTCGCGATCCTGAACAGCCAGGCGCGCGGGTTGTCCGGCACGCCGGTCCGCGGCAGGGCCAGGAAGGCGCGCACGAAGGTGTCCTGGGCCAGGTCCTCCGCCTGCTGCGGCACCGGCACCATGCTGTGGATGTAGCCGACCAGCGCGCCGTGGTAGGTGCGGACCAGGCCGACGTACAGCGTGTCGAGCGCGTCGGAGGCCGGCGCCGCGCCCGAAAGCGCCGCGGGCGCGGGCGCGCTGGTCAGCTTCACCTGCATGTCGATCTCACTTGCGGCCGGTCCGGCGGCATCAGTCTATCTCTCTTTCACCCTGCTGCACCCTGTGACGATTGGCGGGGCGGGAGTGTGACGGGCCAAGTGTAGCAGGTTCGCGGCGTGCGCGGGCTTGGACAACGCAAAGTGAGGAGGAAGGTCAACCCCGGGGTTGCTGACCTTCTCGTTGCTCAAGCCCCCGTGGCTGTGCGACTTGCCCATCCCGCGCGATCGCGCTAACGTTTAGCTCACCTCACAGCCCACCCACGGCGACTTGCAGCCCTGTCCCGGGGCGGCCAGCATCGCTTGCCCTGCCCGGGCTGGGCCCTCCCCCTCCCTGGCTGGCCTGGCGTTCGACCGCCGCTTCTGGTTCCAACGGCCGTCACCGATG
>CAZCJG010000063.1:0-16282 GCA_964498575.1 uncultured Anaerolineales bacterium
TGGCTCCACTCGGCGATCCGCCCCAGCCGGTAGGCCTCCAGGTCCGCCGGCCGGTTCTCGGCCACCGCCCGCACCTGCTCGGGGGTCAGCACCACCGACCGCGTGTCGCCCCGCACCACCGACCGCAGCGCGTCCAATGTCTCCGGTACGCTCCGCTCCACGACCGTCGCGCCCGCGTCCACACGGCTCTCGTCGCCCGCCGGCGCCAGCGGATCGGTCACGATGATCCGGTCCCGCGCCGCGATCTCGCCCGCCGCCCGCGGCGCCCGCGCGTCGTCCGGCATGCCTTCGGCGACGACCTGGCACAACCGCTCGGCGTAGCGCAGGTCCCGCAGCCGGTGCTCGCCCAGCTCGCGGAAGCGGATGCCGGGCGGGGGATCGCCGACCAGGATCGCCGCGGTCGCGCTCGACACGAGGATCTGCCCGCCGTGCGCCGCGCCGCAGATGCGCGCCCCGCGGTTGAGGTCCACCCCGACGTAGCCCTCGGCCGTGCGCGCCGGTTCGCCGGTGTGCAGGCCCATCCGCACCCGCAGCGGGGCGCCGCCGGGCCAGGCCTCGGCGGCCAGCGCCCTCTGCGCAGCGATCGCAGCGGCGAGCGCGTCGGCGGCCCGCTCGAAGACCACGAAGAACGCGTCGCCCTGGCTGTCGACCTCGTGGCCGACGTGGGCGGCGCAGGCGGCGCGCAAGAGGACGCGGTGCCGGTCCAAGAGCTCGGCGTAGCGCTCCGCGCCGAGCTGTTGGACCAGGGCGGTCGAGCCCTCGATGTCGGTGAACAGCAGGGTCAGGGTGCCGGTGGGGAGGGAAACCGTGGCCACGATGATCAGAGGTCCTCATGCACGGATTAGCTGTGCTTCCATCCGGCGCATGATATCGCGGCCGCCGGCCACCGCCAACTCTTGGCAGGTGCTTGGCCGACCCTCAACAGGGGCCGGGCCCACACCGCCTGTCCGGAGATTGTCCGCCGCCTGCCCGGACACCGCGCTCGGGCCGGTATTCACCACCCTGCGCGCGGCCGGCGTCCTGCCGATCGTCTCCGCTGGCAACAGCGCCCCCACAGCCGATACCGTCTTGGCCGGACTGTCGTATGGTGGCGGAGACAGACACCGCCTACCCGGCACGCTTCTTGCTAGCCTTCGCCCAAGCTTTGCCCGCCTCGGGGACCGCGATCGGCGCGGCTCGCCTGGGCGGGCGCCCTGTGCGTGTAAGGAGCGATGACGTGGATGCCCGCCGCAGCTATCACCCGACGGACTTTGGCGATGCCCAGTGGGCGCGCCTGCTGGACTTCGCGCTGGAACGGGCGGATGCCTTCGAGTGCGCGATCCCGTACCGCTACATTTCGTGCGACATCGCGCGCGCGCCCTTGTGGCCGCGGGCGGTGGAGACCTTGCGCGGCGACGTGGTCGACCGCCACGTCAGCCACATCCGCGGCGATCGGCTGCGCGACGAGCCGGCGCAGTTCCTGCGCTTGCGCCTGACGCCGCGCGTCGTGCGGATGATCCGCTCGGTCCCGCGGCTGGAAGCCTGGTCGTGGAAGGCCGGCATGCCCGAGGATCCCGTCCTCTACCTGGGCGACACCGTCCTCCTCGCGACCGAGAGCGCCCACGGGCGAATCACGGTCTACGCCGACGCGGAGGACCTGGCGGTGCTGTCCGGCGCCGGCATCCGCCTGATCGAGCCGCTGGGTGTGCGCGCCGAGCCCTGGCCGACGCCGTAGGCCGGCCCGTCTGGTTTGACGGCGATCCCGCTATCATTACCGACCGCTGAGGTCCCCGCCGCATCCACCCGGCACCCAGCGCGTCCGCCGCTCTTCCGCCGGATCGCCGTCCTCCATAGAAAGGTTCGCCATGCGCCGCATCGCCGCCGTCGCGCTGATCACCGCCACCCTCCTGATCACGGCCCTCGCCCTCCCCTACCGCGCCGCGCGGACACCGACTGGTCAGCCGCAGCGCGCCGGCGCCGACGAGATCCAGACCGTCGACGGCCGCCTTTTCGGCGAGATGCTCGAAGGCGATGGGCCGCCGCTGGACAGCCTGCCGCCCGGTGTGCTGAGCAAGCGGCCCGCACCACCGGAGCCGATCCGGACCGACGACATCCCGGCGCCGGCAGGCTATCCGGTCGACTTCGAGCACTATCCGTCGCCCGACGAGATCAACGCCTTCCTCGACGCGTTGGAGCGGGACTATCCCGACCTGGTCGAGGGCTACGAGATCGGCAGGACCTGGCACGACCGGCCGATCCGCGCGATGCGGGTGGCCAGCGAGAAGGCGGGCGATCGCATCGCGGACCGGCCGGTGATGTACATCGACGGCCAGCACCATGCGCGTGAGCTGATCAGCAACCAGGTGGCGTTGTACACCTTGTGGTGGCTGGTGCACTTCTACGGCCAGGATCCGCTGGCGACCTACCTGCTGGACACGCGCACGCTCTACGTCAACCCCAGCGTCAACCCGGACGGCGCCGCCGTCGCGCTGGTCGACAACCAGAACACCCGCAAGACCGCCAACCCGAGCTGCTGCGACGACGACGGCGACGGCCGCTTCGACGAGGACTCTTCGGTCGGCTACGGCTTCGGCAGCGAGACCGTGACGGTCTTCGAGTTCGACCAGTCCTGGGCCGACCAGCATCCGACCAATCCCTTCGATGGTGACTGGCGGGCCCACATCGTCCGCCAAGAGCCGCCGGCGCGCTACACCGGCGCCTACGGTGGCCCGCGCCGCCTGCTGCCGCAGCAAGACATGGACGGGGACGGCCGGCAAAACGAGGACGAGGTCGGCGGCGTCGATCCCAACCGAAACTACGACTGGAACTGGAAACGGGGCACCCGCCAAGTGCAGTCCGACGCCTACCGCGGCCCGGCCGTCTGGTCCGAGCCCGAGACCCGGGCGGTGCGGGATTTTACCCTCGAGCTGGACCATTTGGCGACAGCGCTGTCGTACCATTCCGGGGCCGACGTGATCCTCTACCCTTGGGCCTGGTCGGTGACCGCGACGCTGCCCGCCGCGCCGCTGTACGAGCTCCTGGGGCGCAAGGGCAGCCAGCTCACCGAGGTCAACGGCTTTGCCGGCAGCCCGCGGGTGTGGATCGCCCGCGGGTTGTACGAGGCCCACGGCAGCTCGGTGGACTACATCTACGGCAAGCTCGGCGCGCTGAACTGGGCGCCGGAAGTCTACTCGGGGGACTTGGAGCGCGTCGAGCGCCTGGGCAGCACGGGGGTCTTCAGCCGGGCCTTGAGCTATGCCCGGGGCTTCACCCCCGCTCCGGACCAGATCCTGGCCTCGACCGACCGCTGGAACCGCTTCGCGCTCTACATCCTGGCCGCGACGCCCAATATCGAGCTCAACGCGCTGGCGGTAGAGGGCGACCAGCTCGTCCTGCGCTTCGGCAACGACGGCGCGCTCCCGGTCAGCCTGGATGTCGAGCTGGACGCGCGGGACGGCCGGACGCTGCGCGCGACCGACGGCGGCCCGATCCACGGCTGGCAGACGACCTTCGCCGTGCCGCTGGCGGACATCCGACACGCGGGCAACCGGCTCCGGATCAGTGCAACCCTGCTCTCGGGGACGCGCCCGCACGTCATCGAGACCGCGCAGTGGGTGTTCACGGTCACCGATGACGGTGCGGTGCGGTTGGACCAGGGCCGCCTGGCTCCCTTCGTCGACCTCGGCGCGCACTTCGGCGGCTGGTGGGCGGGCGAGGAATGGAACGCACCGCAGTACCGCTGCAACGGCAGCCAATGCCCCGATCCGATCGTCGCCGATCCGCCCGCCGCGCCGGACCCGAACCGCCCGCCGATCGCCGCCTGGACGCCCGGAGGGGCGCCGGCGACAGATACGCCCGCTGCACCGACCCCGGTCGAACCAACCCCGACCGAGCCGACAGCCGTGCCGACGACGCCTGAGCGGGGGGGAACGATTTACTTGCCGCGGGCGATTACGGCATCGGGGCAGTGATCCCCAGCTCCGGAATCACCCGCCGCACTCCATCATCGCCGACCCGCGCGCGCAAGGCCGCGATGGTTTGGCCGAGCTGGGGGTGCACCAGCCGCGGCGCGATGTCGGCCAGCGGCGCGAGGACGAAGGCGCGCTCGTGCAGGCGCGGGTGCGGCAAGCACAGGTCCAGCCCGTCGGGGCAGCCCGTCTCGCTGAGGACCAGGTCGTCGTAGAGCAAGAGATCGATGTCGATGCGGCGCGGCCCGAAGCGGCGCGGCTCGGCCGCCGGCCGGCCCAGCGCGCGCTCGATGGCCTTGGCGCGCGTCAGCACGGCGCGCGGCGCGAGGTCGGTCCGGGCTTCGAGCACGAGGTTGAGGAAGTCGGGCTGCTCGGCGAAGCCGAGGGGTGCGGTCTCGTACAGCGGCGACACGCGCAGGATGACCATGACCTCGCCCAGGCGCCGCAGGGCCAGGTTCAGCATGGCCAGCCGATCCCCGAGGTTGGAGCCGAGCCCGAGATAGAGGGTATGAGCGCCGCGCGCGCGCAATCCGACCGGTGGATGGAGCGATCGGTGCCGGGTGATCCCATCCGCGTGCGGCAGGCGCGGCTCCGCCGCGGGGGCTGGGGGCGACACCATCGGCTCCCTACCTCCGCGACGTGCGGGCCTTGAACCCGAGCGGCAGGTAGATCTTGCCGGGAGGCGGCGTGGCGGTGGTGGCCGGCGGCAAGGCGGTCGCGGTCCGCGACGGCGTGGGCGTGGCGCTGGTCGGTCGTCCCTGCGTCGGCGTGGGGGATGGCGATGTCGGCGGGACCTGGGTGGCGACGGTCGCGGTCGGCGTCGCGCTTATGGCGTCCTCCGTCGCGGTGGGGGTGCCGGTTTCGACAGGCGGGGTGACGGGCGTAGGCGCGGTCGGCGTGTCGGGGGTCGGCGGAGTCGGCGTCGCGCCGGTCGCGGTCGGGAGCGGGTCCGTCGGCGTGCCGGACAGGGTGGCGGTCGGGGTCGGGCTGGCGGGCGTGGCGAGCTCGGTCGGCCCCGGCGTGGGGAGCTCGCCGGGGGGTCCGTCGAGCATCCGCAGCCATACCCCGGCCGATCCGGCGGCGGCGAACAGCCGGCCGCTGAACAGCGTGCCGCCCCAGGCGAAGGCGCGCAGCTCGGCCGCCGGCGGCAGCACGGCTTCGGCGAACCACTCCACCCCGGCGCTGTCGGTGCCGTAGAGCGTGGCCAGCGGCGGATCGGTGGCGCGGCGCTCGCCGCCGAGGAAGAGCACCCGGTCGGAGGGAAAGTTGGGCGAGAGGATGAGCCGGCGCGGGCGGGCCGCGCCGTCCAGGCCGGCGGCGCGTTTCGCCCAGCTCTCGCCACCGTCGCTGGAGACGAAGACCGCCGCGCCGTCCTCCTCGTTGGCGGCGTCCTCGACCGCCGCGTAGAGCGTCTGGTCGGTGCGGAAGCTCGGGGAGAGCACGAGGTCGTACAGGATGCGCTGAGGCGCCAGCGCCGGGATGCGGCCCTGGACGTCGAAGTCCAGCCCGTTGACCGCGCGGTAGATCAGGCCGCGGTCGGTGCCGAAGAACACCGTGCGGTCCTCGGCATAGGCCGGCGAGATGGCGACGGCGACGATGCCGTTGACATCGGCTTCGGCGAGATCCCACGTGCGGCCGCCATCCTCGCTGCGCACGAGACCGCGGCCGCCGGCATCGCCGGTGTAGGGCTGCTCCAGCGCGTAGACCACCGGCTGGGTACGGGTCAGCGGCCCGACGGCGGCGACCGACGGGATCACGCCGCCCGGCGCCCGCGGCGGCAGGGATTCCCAGGTCGTGCCCTTGTCGTGCGAGATCACCTTGCCGCTGTAGAGCCGCTTGTCGCGCGCGAAGTCCGGCGAGGCGAGCAGGTTCTCGCCGAGCAGCTCGGTGTTGTCGACGCGCGTCCAGTCCTCCCCCGCCACCGCGTGGTAGAACGCGTGCAGCGCCGGGCGGACCGTCGTCCCCTCGCGCCGTTCGGGCCGGATGCGCGCGTTGAGGTAGACCATGCGGTCGACGCTGTAGTTCGGCGCCACGATGCCCAGCGCCTCGACCGGCACCGCGCCGGTCTGGCCCCACTGCGGGTCGGCCAGGAACAGGCCCAGGCCATCCGATCCCACCCAGACGTTGAGGTTGCCGGGGTCCGCGGTGAGGGTGGTCGGCGGCACCGGCAGCGTGCGCAGGCGGCGCCAGCTCGCGGCCGCGTCGTCGGAGCGGTGCACCTGGCCGTTGTCGAGGGCCAGCCAGACCACGGGCAGCGCCTCGCTGGGCTCGCCGGCGGCCAGCGCGCGTGGCGCGGCGTCCGCGTCGGCCGGCCAGCCCGCGCTCGGCCAGGTATCGCCGCGGTCGGGGCTGGCCAGCACGGCGTAGCTCGAATCCGCGGCCCGCTTGCCGGCCGCGTAGAGCCGGCCGCGCGGGCCGATCGCGGCCTGGCCGACCGCGACCGCGGGGTCGGTGGCGGGGCCGAGCACCACCGTCCAGTCGGCGGGATCGTCGGTGCTGCGGTAGAGCGCCTGGCCGGAAATCAGGTAGACCACGGGGTCGTCGGGCGCCGCGAACAGGTCGTCGATGCGGCCGGTGATGCCTGTTGGCCCCAGATCATGCCGCTCCCAGCTCTCGCCGCGATCGGTCGAGGTCCACAAGGTCGCCGCGGTCGACCGTTCGCCGACGTAGAGGCGCCCGCTCTTCGACGCCGCCAGGCGATCCAGCCGGGTCAGGCCGGCCGGGCCGGCGCGCGCCGCCCAGGTCTGGCCGCCATCGACCGACATCGACAGGGTCGGCGCGAAGCGCAGCCCGGCATACAGGCGCTCGCCCGTCGGGTCGTCGTAGGCGCGCGTGGCGGCCAGCGCCACCGCCGCCGGCCGATTCGGATCCGCCAGCACCGGCGCCCAGGTCTGCCCGTCGTCGATCGAGCGGAACAACCCCTGGTCCTGCGGCAAGAGGACCAGGGGTCGATGCTGCTGGCTGGCTTCGCCGGTGAGGACCAGGGTCACCACGTGGTCGCCGTACAGGCCCTTGAGCACCGGTCGCCAGGGCCCGGTCTGGGCCAAGACGCGCGGTTTCGCCGCCCCGGTCGCCATCACAAGGCACACGGCCCAGGCGAGGGCGGCCGCCACGAGGCCTGACTGAACAAGCTTGTGGTGCATGGGGGTCATCGGATGGCGCTTCCGCAGCATGACGACGTTGCAGCGCCGCGGGCGTTACGGTGGGTCTGCGTGGCTTGCCGATGGGACGGCGTGCGGGCTCCCCGGCCGGCGGTGCAGAGCCACGCGGCCGGCATGGACCCACAGGCCAAGCCACAGGCCGTAAGCGAGCCAGGCCAGCCACAGCGCGTGGATGTCCAGCCAGCTCGCGATGCTCGGGCCCAGAGCCTGCGCCAGCGCCTCCGGCAGGGTCAGGATCGGCCGGCTATCGAAGGCCTGCAGCAGGACCGGATCGAGCGCCGGCAGGACGAGCCAGCGCGCGATGGCCCAGAGGCCCAGCCCCCAGACCAGCCCCCAGGCCAGCGGGTGATCGTCCGGCAAGCGATCGAGCCAGCCGGCGAACACCGCCCCCAGCAGTGCCCCGACGACGAGGGCCAGGCCGATGCCGCCGAGCGTGGCGTCGGCGTACGGGTCATCCAGCGCCTGGGGCGCCGCGGTCTGCAACCAGCGCACCGACCACGCCCCCAGCGCGTTGGCCGCGGCGACGGGTTGGCGACCGAGCGGGCCGGCGGCGAGCGCCAGGCAGGCGAGCATGATCGCCCCGCCGATCGCCCCGCCGATCGCCCCGTACACCAGCGCCGGCGTCGCCACCGCGGGCCGGTAGGCGCGCGCCGCGAAGGGCGGCGCCGCGAGGGGGGCCGGCGCCGGTGATGCGGCGGGAGTCCGCGATGCGGCCGGTACACGCGGCTCGGGCGGCGCTTGCGCTCCCGCCGAGATCACACCGGGGCGTCCAGATCCGGCGCCGGAGCTTCGGCAGGCGACTGCGCCAGGCGCCCGGCGATGACGATCGCGAGCACGAGGCCCAGGATGATGCCGGCGACGATGCCGAGCTGGACCCAGCTCGTGCCGCCGGTCGAAGCTTCGGCAAGGGCCTCGGTGGGTGCTTCGGCCGTTGTATCGATGGGTTGTTCCATATGCGGTCCCCTCCAGCCAGGGATTGCGACGCGCCGGGATCCCGGCCCGCTCGCGTGATCGGGCAAGACGCGCGACGGGCCGCACCGCTCGGGTCGTCGCCGCGTGGTGGCCAGGAGTATAGGCGGGGCGGGGCGGCGGGTCAATGGTTGGGGGGCGGTCGCGATCTTGTGTCTTGACCCCCCGGTGCGTATCATCTTGACCCTTGCCGTCACACCGATGGCGAACGGCACCCCGATCCCATCCGATCTCACGAACCCGCCCGAGGCCCTGCTTGATCCTCCCCCAGCCCCTTCCCGCCGACCGGCTCTGCCAACCCTGTGATGCCCGGGCGCTCGGCTTCGAGCTCAGCCCCGAGCTCGATCCGCTCGACGAGATCATCGGGCAGGAGCGCGCGGTCGAGGCGCTGCAGTTCGGGATCGAGATCGAGCGGCGGGGCTTCAACGTCTTCGCCCACGGGCCGGCCGGGTCCGGCAAGTCGACCACGCTGCGGCACTTCCTGGCGCGGGCGGCGCTGGCACGGCCGATCCCGGACGACTGGTGCTACGTCTACAACTTCGAGCAGGCCTATCGCCCGCGCGCGCTGCGGCTGCCGGCCGGGCACGGCTCGCTCTTGCAGGCGGGGACGACCCAGGCGATGGAGCAGCTCCTCCTGACGCTGCCGGCGCTGTTCGAGTCCGAAGCATACGCCGTCCGCCGCAACGCGGTCGCCGCCGAGTTCACCGCGCGCTCCAAGGCGAACTTCGAGCGCTTGCGCGGCGCGGCCGCCGAGCGCCACATCGCCGTGATCCAGAGCGACCAGGGCGTCAACATCGCCCCGATGGACGATCAGGACGGCATCATGAAGCCCGAGGACTTCGACGGCCTGCCCGCCGAGGCCAAGGCCGAGCTCGAAGCCCGGCTGGAGCAGACTCAGAGCGACCTCGAGGCCGCCGCGCGCGCCGAGCAGCAAATCCAGCGCGAGGCTCAGGACGCGCTGGCCGCGCTGGACCGCGACGTGGCGCTGGTCGAGGTCGCCGGGCACCTGGACTCGCTGCGCGCCGACTTCGCCGAGCTGCCCGACGTGGTCGCCTACCTCGACGCGGTGCAGCGCGACGTGCTCGATCGGCTGGACATCTTCCAGCGACAGCAGCAAGGCGACGGCGAGGCCGAGGATGGCAGCGGCATGCCGGTGATCCGCGGCGACGCGATGGCGGTGGCCCGCGCGCGCTGGCGGATCGACCCGCGCCTGCGGCGCTACAAGGTCAACGTGCTGGTCGGCCACGCGGGCGACGCGGGCGCGCCGCTGGTGGTCGAGCGCTACCCGATCCTGCCCAACCTGGTCGGGCGAATCGAGCACGAGCAGCGCTACGGCGCGCTGGTGACCGACCTGACGCTGATCAAGCCCGGCGCGCTGCACCAGGCGAACGGCGGCTTCCTGGTGATCGAGATGGAGGAGCTGTTCAAGCATTCGGCAAGCTGGGACGCGCTTAAGCGCGCGCTGCGCCACGAGGAGATCCGCATCGAGGCCCAGGGCGAGGACAGCAGCCCGATGACGACGATCACGCTGGACCCCGAGCCGATCCCCTTCCGCTGCAAGGTCGTGCTGATCGGCGAGACCGGCATGTACTTCGCCTTGCACGCGCTGGATACCGACTTCCCCGAGCTGTTCAAGGTCGGCGCGGAGTTCGCGGCCAGCATGGACCGCACGCCGGAGAACGACCAACGCTACGCGCGCTTCATGGCGGCGGTGATCCAACGCGAGGATCTCCTGCCGTTCGACAAGTCCGCCATGGCGCGCGTGATCGAGCACAGCGCGCGCCTGGCCGAGGACGCGCGGCGGCTTTCGACCAACTTCCTGGACGTGACCGACCTCCTACGCGAGGCGGACTACTGGGCGCGGGCGTCGGGCGCGGCCAGCGTCGATTGCCCGGCGGTCGAGCAGGCGATCGCCGCGCGCATCGAGCGCGCCGACTTGTCGCGCGACCGGGTGCTGGAAGCCTATGCCCGCGACATCGTGCTGATCGACGTCGCCGGCACGGCCCTCGGCCAGGTCAACGGCCTGACGGTGGCGACGCGCGGCAACTTCACCTTCGGCCTGCCGACGCGCATCACCGCGCGCGTCCGCATGGGCGCCGGCGAGGTGATCGATATCGAGCGCGAGGTCGAGCTGGCGGGGCCGCTGCATTCCAAGGGCGTCCTGATCCTCGCCGGCTTCCTGGCCGGGCGCTACCTGCCGGAGGACCGCCTGGCGATCTCGGCCAGCCTGACCTTCGAGCAGAGCTACGGCCCGGTCGATGGCGACAGCGCCTCCTCGGCCGAGCTCTACGCGCTGCTCTCGGCCCTCTCCGGCCTGCCCGTGCGCCAGTCGCTGGCCGTCACCGGCTCGGTCAACCAGGCCGGCGAGGTCCAGGCGATCGGCGGGGTCAACGACAAGATCGAGGGCTTCTTCGACGTCTGCCGCCAGCGCGGGCTGACGGGCGAGCAGGGGGTCCTGATCCCCGCCGCCAATGTCCAGCACCTGATGCTGCGCGGCGACGTGGTCGCCGCCGCCCGCGCCGGCCGCTTCCACATCTACCCGATCCACCACGTCGACGAGGGCCTCGCGCTCCTCACCGGCAAGCCGGCCGGGGCCCGCGGCGCGCGCGGCGCCTACCCGGCCGGCAGCGTCAACCGGCTGGTGGAGGATCGGCTGCGGAAGTTCGCGGCGCGGCGGCGGGCGAGTCGGGCACGGGGAACCTGATTTTCGATGCGTCGGTCACCCCCACTACCGGGACCTTGTCCGCCATCGATGCCGCGTTCCCCTGGCATGGCAGCGCGCTTGTCTGACCCGAGGCATTGCCCCCTGGGCATCCCTGTGCTACGATTGCCCGCCATAGCCCCATGTTCCTCTGGGACATCGCCCTCATCCTTGGCCTGGTGCTGCTGAACGGCTTCTTCGTCAGCGTCGAGTTCGCCGCCGTCACCTCGCGGCGGGCGCGGATCGAGCTTCTGGCGGACCAGGGCAGCGGCGCGGCGCGGATCGTGCAGGATTGGCTGGCCAGCCCGGCGGCGCGCGACCGGCTGATCGCCGCCGCCCAGCTCGGCATCACGATCGCCAGCCTCGCCCTCGGCGCGGTGGGCGAGAACACCTTCGCGGCGCTGCTCGAGCCCTACTTCCACGACCTGGCCCTGCCGCCCGGCGTGGCGGCGATCGAGCCGCTCCTGGCCTACGTCCCGCTGATCGTATCGCTCGTCATCGTCACCAGCCTGCACGTGGTGCTCGGCGAGCAAGTGCCCAAGGTGGCGGCGCTGCACCAGCCGGAGCGCTTCGCCCTGATCTCGGCCCGGCCCATGCAGGCCTTCGCGCGGGTCTTCAAGTGGTTCATCGACCTACTGGACTGGGCGACCCGGCAGGTGCTGCGGCTGGTGGGTCTGCGGATGGTCGGCGAGCACATGGTGATCTACACCGTCGAGGAGATCAAGCGCATCCTCGAAGAGTCCGAGGAAGGCGGCATCATCGAGCCGCCGGAGCGCGAGATGCTGCACGCGATCATCGACCTGGGCGGGCTGACGGCCGAGCAGGTGATGATCCCGCGCACCGAAATCGTGGCGGCCGAGGCGGACACGCCGCTGGACGAGCTGCTGCGCCTCCTCACGCAGACCAACTTCACCAAGTTTCCGCTCTACGACGACAGCCTGGATCACGTGCTGGGGATGTTGCACGTCAAGGACCTCCTCAGGGCGATGATCGAAAACCCGGATTGGCGTGACCGCAGCGCACGCAGCCTGGCGCGCGAGGCGATGTTCGTGCCGGAGACGATGGCGGCCGACGATCTTTTGCACCAGTTCCGTGTCCAGCGCCAGCACATCGCGATCGTGATGGACGAGTACGGTGGGACGGCCGGCCTGGTGACCCTGGAGGACCTGCTCGAAGAGATCGTCGGCGAGGTCAGCGACCCCTTCGACATCGACGCCGCCGAGATCCAGACCTTGGCGGATGGCACGGCCTTGATCGATGGCGCGGCCTTGATCGAAGACGTCAACGACCACTTCGGCCTCGCGCTTTCCGACCCGCACTACAACACCATCGCCGGCTACGTGCTCGGCAAGCTCGGCCGCATCCCGCGCAAAGGCGACAGCGTCGAGGAGGGCGGGATTCGCCTGCGGGTCGAGGAGATGAACGGGCTGCGCGTGGCGCGGCTGGCGCTGGTGCGGGCGGACCCGGCGCAAGCGGATGACGCGAACGCTGCGGCCGAAGCGGCTGAGTCGACAGGCGCTATGGCGCCACCACCGCCACCACCCCCAGGGGAAGGGCATCATCCGTGGCGTGATCCGACCACCACGCCGGCAGGCGCCGGCCCGTCGCGGGATCATACAAGCCGATGATCCATCGATAATCGCCCGGCGCAAGATTCGCCGGAACACGCAGCCCGATCGGGTCGTCGATGATCGAGCCGGGCTCCCAGCGCGACATCCGCCCGGTCCCACCGCTCGGGGGCATGTCGCGTTGCGCCGCGAGGCGACCCTGGGAGTCCAGAAGCTGGGCGAAGACCACATAGTCGGCACGGGGAGGCGATACCGCGCGCCAAGCCAGATCAAGGGTCAGCACCTCACCTGGCCGCGCCGTCCACCCTTCGATCCGCGGGCCGAACAGCTCCAGCTCGGCTTCCTGGCCCGAAGCGCCGAAGGTCGCGGACACATCGCCTTGTCGCGGCCGCTCCCGCTCCGCCGCCCACAGCGCCAGCCGCACGTTGCCGTGCCACGCGTCGTACACCTTGTAGCGGTTCGCGTTCAACCAGCCTTCGACGATCCCGTCCGGATCGCTCTCCCCGGTCGCCCACAGCACGGCGTAGACGTCGCGATGCGTCCGCCCGATCTCCTCCAGGCGCGCCAGCGTCTTCTCGAGATCCGCCGGCCGCCCCAAGGGCAGTGGATAAGACCGCAGCCGCCCCTGGTTGTAGTAGTCGAACACCTCGATCTGTGTCGGCGCGTCGAGGATCACCGCGTCCTCGGTCCCCGCCTCCGCCGCGATCTGCGCCGCGATGCCGCGGTAGTCATCGCGCTGGTAGGCGGGGTCGAAGTACATCGCGGAGAGGGTCTGCGCCCGCGGCCAGAGGGCGAGCGGCAGGAGGATGCAGGCCACGGCGAGTCCGACGATTTCCGCGACCCGGCTGCGCGAGCGGGCCAGCGGGACGTCGGCGGTCTCAGGGGTGGCAGGGACCAGGCCGGCCGCGCCCAGCGCGATCCCCACCAGCCCCGCGCCGGCCAGCAGCTCGAAGCCAGACGCGCCCGCGATCAGGAACTTCGGGTTCCAGGCGGGCCGGACGAGCGACATCAGGCCCATCAAGAGCAGCGGGACCGCCGCGAGGACCAGCGCGACCAGGGATGCCCAGCGGCTACCGTCCCGCCCGCGGACCACGAGCCCCACCGCGGCGAGCGCGATCAGCAGGGGCGGCCACGGGACCAGCCACGGCGGCAGGCGCGTGCCCAGCGCGAAGGTCCCCAGGCCCTCGCGCGCGACGAACCCGGCTCCGACCGGCGGCCCGAGCGCCGGCCAGTCGCGCAGCGCCGGCCAGGCCAGGGCCAGCCAGGGGATGAAGAGGAGGAGCAGCACGACCTGCGCCCCGATCCAGCGGATCACGAATGAACGCGGGAAGCGCCGGTCCGCGCGCCAGGCCCGCAGGACGGCCAGCAGGACGATCGCGTTGGCCATCGCGACGACGCTGCCGCCGACGAAATACTGGGTGTACAGCGCGGCCAGCGCCACGGCGATCCAGGCCAGCCACCCGAGGAGGCCGGCCCGGTTGTCGCGCTCCCGGCCGCGGCCGATGCTCACCCGGCCGCCGACGGTGCTCTCTCTATCCCCATCGATGCGCTCGCCACCGCCGAAGCCCTCCACCCTATCCAAGGTCAGCCATACCAGCAGCACGCCCCACACCGCGGCCAGGCAGTACATCCGGACCTCCTGGCTGTACCAGACCAGGTAGGGGGACATGGCGGCCAGGAACGCGGCGGCCAGGGCATGCGGCCAGGACCACAAGCGGCGGCCCAAGGCCAGGACCCCCGCGACCAGGGCCGTCCCGGCCAGCGCCGAGAAGGCGCGCAGGACGAAGACGCCGTCGCCGAGCAGGCGAACCCAGAGCGCGAGGAGCAGGTAGTAGAGCGGCGGGTGGATGTCGCCGGCCGCCGCCCGCGCGATGTCCAGGAGCGGGCGCGTCGCCAGCGCGGCGCTGGTGCCCTCGTCGTACCATAGGCTCTGCGCCTCGGCATGGTAGAGCCGGAGGGCGAGGGCGAGACAGAGGATGGCCGCCGCGAGGATCGGCGGGGCGGCGGGCGGACGGGAGGCCGGCCGGGAAGCTGCGCCGATCGCTTCAGCTCGCGGCGTGATCGGCGACGGGGACGATGCCGTACTGGGTATGCGCGGCCTGCAGGACGCGCAGCAGCGTCTGGGGGTTCGAGCGGTTGATCCGGCGGTGCATCTCGACGGCCGACATCGGCTGGTTCAGGTTCTCGACCAGCGCGCGCAGCAGCGCGTTGGTCATCGGCGTCGTGCGCGAGATGTAGTCCGGCTTGTGGGCGCGTTCGACCAGCACCCGCACCCACAAGGGGTCCATCTGGTAGATCTCGGCCGTCGCCGGGTCGATGTAGTCCAGCGGCCCCTCCGGCGGCGCCGCGACCTCATCCGAGCCCAGGATCTCGACCAGGAAGCGGCTGAAGCTGCGCCCCTGCACCTGCCACCAGTGCAGGTCGATGTGGAACGGGGTGTGGATGTCGGTGCGTGCGTGCATGGGTGTCGATCAGATCTGTGAGCTGAGGGTCCAGAGCGGCGATTCCAGGGCCCCGACGTTGCGGAAGCGCGGATCGCCGGCAAGCGACAGCTCGAGGGCCAGCGAGCGCGTCTCGAGCGGGATCGACTCGTCCAGATCGACATCCCTGAGCAGATGCTCGACCGGCAAGGGCTCGCCCGCCAGCATGATGATCGCCTCGGCCAGGTTGCGGTGCCCCGCGTTGACCTCGGGCAGGAAGGCGCGGACGAACCAGCGGTCGCCGTAGCACAGCCATTCGGCATCCCGGCCCAGCCGCGCGGCGAGCTGGGGGGCGATCACCGGCGCATAGCGCTCGACCAGCAGGTCCGGATCGAGGTCGGTCACGACGTGGCTCAGCGGGTGCTCCCAGGTCAGCCCCGCCGCGAACTCGCGCTCGCCGCCGCCCAGATGCACCCGGATCACGTCGTACAAGCCGTAGGTCGGGTTGTTGCCCGGCCGAACCGCGGTGACGACCCCGTGGGCACCCTCCAGCGCCGGGAAGACCAGGCTCTGGCCGACCTCGAAACGGTCCATCGGCTGATACACCACGTCGTCGGCGCGTACGGCCACTCGGTGAGCCTCTAGCGTCTTATCCACGCGATGGCGCACGACGATCTCGGCCAGCGCCTCGATCTCGAACGGCCGCATGGCTTCCACTACGCGCTCGTAGAGCACATCCAAGTCCGCCTCGGACGGCTTGAAGCTCTCGATCCAATATTCGGGGGTGTCGATGGCGGGCTGCATGTCGTGGGGAGCGTCCAAGTGATCGGTGTGCGCCGGAAGGTAGGAAGTACGGTGGGCCGGACGGTAAACGATAGCTCGATTATCATAGCACGATGGCGGCCATCGGGTCAATCTCCCGCGGACGGGTGAACGCTCCCCCTGACAGTAGCCAGGCGGGCCGCCCCTTGACGTGGCCGCAGGTCCCGGGGTATCATTGGGTTGGCGGTCCGTTTCCGTTTCGACAACGCCCAACGCTCATACCCGTCATGTCACCCCCGCACTACCCCAAACGAAGGGAAAGGTGAGCCCATGCAGGGTCGATTCGCGTTCTTCCAAGGCCGGATTGTGCCGATCGAGCAGGCCAAGATCGGCGTGCGTACCCATGCTCTGAACTACGGAACCGGGTGCTTCGAGGGCATCCGGGGCTACTGGAGCGAGGACGAGGAGCAACTGCTCGTGTTCAAGCTCGAGGCGCATTACGAGCGCTTCCTCAAGTCCTGCCGCATCCTGTGCATCGATCTGCCCTACTCCACCGAGGACCTCACCCGGATCACGCTCGACCTGCTGCGCTGCGAGGGCTTTCGGGAGGACACCTACATCCGCCCGCTGGCGTACAAGGCGGATGAGATCATCGGCGTGAAGCTGCACAACATGGCCGACGAGGTGACGATCTTCGCCACGCCCTTCGGGCGCTACGTCGAGGCCGAGGAGGGCGCGCGGGTGCAGGTCTCGT
>CAZCJG010000064.1:0-16203 GCA_964498575.1 uncultured Anaerolineales bacterium
AGCTCACGCTGCGCACCTTCCACACCGGCGGCGTGGCCGGCGGCGGCGGCGGCGACATCACCCACGGCCTGCCGCGGGTGCAGGAGCTGTTCGAGGCGCGCAACCCGAAGGGCGAGTCGATCCTGGCCGACCTCTCGGGCACGGTATCGCTCAACCGCGACGGTGAGGTCCTGACCTTGACGATCACCGACGCGCGCGTCGTCGTGGACGAGTACCCGCAGCCGGGAGGTTACACGCTGCGCGTCAAGGACGGCGACACGGTAAAGGCCGGCGTGGTGCTGGTCGGCAGCAGCGAGCACACGATCGCCGCGCAGCACGCCGGGGTGGTGGAGGTGACCGACACGGGGCTGGTGGTCCGCTACGAGGTGCGCCAGGCGCAGGACTACGTGGTGCCGGCCTCGGCGCGGCTGTGGGTGCGCGACGGGGACGCGGTCAAGGCAGGCGAACAGCTCACCGACGGCTCGCAGAACCCGCACCGCATCCTGTCGATCCTCGGCGCCGAGGCGGCCCAGACCTACCTGCTCGACGAGATCCAGCGGGTGTACCGCAGCCAGGGCGTGACGATCGACGACAAGCACATCGAGATCATCGTGCGCCAGATGCTGGGCAAGGTGCGCATCCTGCGGCCGGGCAACACCAGCCTGCTGCCGGCGGACCTGATCGACAAGGCGGCGATCGAGGACATCAACGCCGCGGTCGTCGCGGAAGGCGGCCGCCCCGCGACCTACCAGTCCATGCTGATGGGCATCACCAAGGCCTCGCTGGAGACCGAGAGCGTGCTGTCGGCGGCCAGCTTCCAGCACACGATCAACATCCTGGCGCGCGCCGCGATCGAGGGCAAGACCGATCGGTTGGTGGGTCTCAAGGAGAACGTGATCCTGGGCAAGCTGATCCCGGCCGGCACGGGCTTCCGGCGCCGGGAGCCCGTGCGCGACGAGGGCATAGCCCGGCCGGACGAGGACGCGGGCCTGGACCTTTCCGAGGAAGTGCTCGCCGAGCTGCTCGAGGACGATCTCGACCTCGACCGTTTCGTCTTCATCGGCGACGCCGATGACGATGCGGCGGCGACGGTGGATCCCGAGCTCAGCGTGGTGGCGCAGGACGACGAAGAGGAGGACGAAGAGGAAGAAGACCTCTTCGATGCCGAAGACGAACCTGAGGAAGACGATGAGGAGGAGCGGATCGACGAGATCGATCTGGACTTCGACGAGGACGCCGACCTCGACCATACTACCTACGATGAGGACTAAGTGGACCAAGCCAACGATTTTCCAACCGCCGACCCACCCGCGGAGCCGCCGGTGCCCCAGCCGGCGCTCGCGCCCCCGCCGGACGATGACGCCGCCAGCGCCGCTGACGGCGACGATCTCGATGCCGCGCTGATGACGAGCGCGGACGGCGCGGAATCCGCCCCAGGCGATGTCGCCGCGTCGGTGGACGCGCTGCCCGATGGGGTCATGCCGACCGAGGGCGCGGCTGTCGATCGGCCCGCCGCCGACTCGTCCGCCGCGGACGCGGTCGATGCCAAGGCGCCGGACGCGCCGGCCGAGCTGGACTCGGTGCCGGCGGAACCGGAAGCGCCCGCGCTACCGGACTCGGCGATGACCGAGATGGCTGACGCGGCCCAGGCGACCGAGGACGAAGCACGCGAGGCGGTGGAGGCCGCGGAGCCCGTCGAGGCCATGGCCGGCCCGGCGGAGCCGGCGGTCGAGCAGGTAGTGGCGCCGAAGGTCGCGCCTGCCGCCGAGCCCGAGATGAGCATGATGGAGCTGCTGATGGAGCAGGGGAACTACTTCCCCGGGCAGTTCCAGCGCGGCGATGCGGTCGACGGCATCGTGGTTCGCAAGGACAAGAACCAGCTCATTCTGGACATCGGCGCCAAGCAGGAAGGCATCGTGCCCGCCAGCGACCTGATGAGGATGCCCGAGGGCTACATCGACCAGGTCAAGGTGGGCGACGCGATCAAGGGCATCATCCTGCGCCCGGAAGGCGAGATCATCGTCTCGGTCCATCAGGCCCTGACGATGGCGGACTGGGACAAGGCGCGCGAGCAGATGGACAGCGGCGAGATCCTCGAGCTCGAGATCGTGGGCTACAACAAGGGCGGGGCGATCGTCCAGTATGGCAACCTGCAGGGCTTCGTGCCTCGCAGCCACCTGGCCGAGGGCGCCGGCCGCGCCGGCGAGGAAGGCGATGCGCCCGCGCCGGGCGACGGGCGCAAGATCCCGGTCAAGGTCATCGAGGTCAGCCGGCGCAAGCGCCGCCTGATCATGAGCGAGCGGCAGGCGCTGCGCGAGTGGCGCTCGACCCGCAAGCAGCGGCTGCTCGAAACCCTGCGCGAGGGCGACGTCCGCCGCGGCCGGGTCAACTCGGTGGCGGACTTCGGCGCATTCGTCGATCTCGGCGGCGCCGACGGCCTGGTGCACGTGTCGGAGATGACGCACGAGCGGGGCAAGCATCCGCGCGACATCGTGCAGGTCGGCCAGGAGGTCGAGGTGCAGGTGCTGAGCATCGACCGCGAGCACAGCCGCATCGGGCTGAGCATGAAGCGCCTGCAATCCGACCCCTGGACTCGCGTGGAGCAGGACCACTACGTCGGCGAGCTGGTCGAAGCGACGATCTCGAACCTGACCAAGTTCGGCGCCTTCGCCCGCCTGGACGACGGTCTGGAGGGCTTGATCCACATCTCCGAGCTGTCCGACGAGCACGTCGAGCATCCGCGCGAGGCGGCCAAGTCCGGGCAGCGGGTGACGGTCGAGATCCTGTCGATCGACCCGCGCCACAAGCGCATCGGCCTCTCGATCCGCCGCGTGCCGCCCCAGCTCCGGCAGTGGCATCCGGAAGACGAGGCCGGCGAGATCGAGGCGCCGCCTGCCGAACCCGAGCTCGAGCCCGAGCCCGCTCCGGTCGCGGAGGCAGCGGCCGCGCGATCGTCCGAGCCCGAGCCGGCGGCTGATGAAGTTGCTGAGGCGGAGGAGGCGGAGGAAGTCGCAGAGCCGGAAGCGCTGCCTGAGCCGGATGCTGACGCTGCCGAGGCGGAGGAACCCGAGTCGGAGGCGGCGTCGATGGCGATGCAGGACGACGGGGGCGCGGAGGACGATGAGATCGCGGACGACGGGATCTCAGAGGTCAGCGACGACAGCGCGGATACGGGGGAGAGCGCGGATACCGGGGACGAGGCGGCCGCGGCGGCGGATGACGACGTGGCAGAGGCCGAGATGGACGAAGCCGGCCCTGACGAAGCCGACACCGACGAGACCGACACCGACGAGACGCCGGTGGCAGACGATCCCGAGGCTTCCGACCAGGACTGATGGCGATCCCGCCGGCGGCCGCGGTGGCTGGCCCGGGATCGCGGGAGACATGCAATGGTTTTCAAAGATCAGCTCGTGCGCTGTGGAGCGTGCGGGAAGACGTTTGTGTACACCGTGCGCGAGCAGCGCTCGCGGGCGGAGCGAGGGCTGTCGCTGGACCCGCCGGCGATTTGCCCTGAGTGCCGGGGCGCCGACGTTCGGCTGGCCGAAGCCGCGAGCGTCGTACGCCCGGCCGCGCCGGCGGAATCTCAGGCGTCGACCTCGGTAGCGCCGCGCGGGCGCGAGCCGGGGCGCGAGGGTGGCGGCGGGTCGTCGAGCGGGCGGCCGGACCGCCGGGGGCCGAGCGGTCCGCCACGCGGCGGCGGATATCAGGGCCGGCCGGGTGACGATCGCGGCCCGCGCCGGGAGCATAGCGGTCCGGGGCGCGGACCGTCGGGCAGCCGGGGTGGGGGTGGATCGGGCAACCGCCGACCTCCGCAGAACCGCGGCGGTGGGGGTGGGCGTGGTGGACCGCCCGGTCGCGGGCGGCCTGCCGGCCCGCGCCAGACCGAGCTGCGCATCCGCCATCTCGGCACGGTCAAGTGGTTCGACGGCGAGCGCGGCTTCGGGTTCATCGCCCAGGACGAAGACAGCAGCGAGCTCTTCGTCCACACCACCAGCATCATCGCCGGCGCCAAGAACGGCCTGCTGCAAGAGGGCCAGCCGGTCGAATACGAGATCGAGCGCACCCCGCGCGGCTTGCAGGCGGTGGATGTGGTGGCGTTGGCCTGAAGAATATCGCGCGGCGCGAGAGGCAGAGACATTACCACAGAGACACAGAGAGAAAATGCATTTCTCTGTGCCTCTGCGGTGCTAAATCGTTTCCAGCGCCCGACGATGCCTACTTGGAGCCCTCCGCCTGCACCAGCGCTCTGAGCGCCTCGGGCAAGGTGGCGATCTGGCCTTTGAACAGGCAGATGTGGCGCGTCATGCCGTTGGCGATCTGGCGCGGGTGGGCGGTGTCGGTCACGACCTCGTAGATGAAGCGCACGCTGCGGCTGCGCTGGTCGGCCAGCGCGGTCCGGACGACCAGCGCGTCGTCGAAGCGAGCGGGCGCGACGTAGCGCATGTGCAGCTCGACCACCGGCAGGCTGTAGCCCAGCTTCTCGATCTCGCCGTACGCGACACCGCCCGCGCGCAACCACTCGACGCGCCCGACTTCGAGCCAGGCGATGTAGGCGGAATGGTGGGCGATGCCGGCGGCGTCGGTTTCTGCGTAGCGGACGCGGATCGGGGCAGAGTGGATGCGGGTGGAGAGGGGCATAACGCTAGGATAGCACGGCTCGGCACGCGGGTCGAACGGCGAGCGCCGGGCCGCCCCGCGATGGCAACCGGGTAGGCTGAGGTTGGAGCCAATGGCGATGTTCCGGACGTGCTATGATTACCGCCTATCGAAGCCGGAGCGTCGGATCCAAAGCGAGGTGGTACCGTGACGACAACACAAACCTCGACACTCCCCGCCGTCGAGACCTGGCCGGAGCAAGGCCAGTGGACCCGCGAGGCCTGGCTGCGGCTGCCGAGCGACGGCTGGCGTTACGAGGTGATCGACGGAGAGCTTTACATGACCCCACCGCCTTCGCCCGAACACCAGGTTCGGTCCAACGAGCTAGCCTACCGTATGACGCATCACGTCAAGACCCATCAGCTCGGCATCGTCCTGACCGCACCGGTCGGAGTCCGGCTTTCCGGCCGGGATGTTCCGATCCAGCCCGACATCGTCTTCGTCAGCGCCGCCCGCCGTTCGATCATTCATGAAGACCACATCGAGGGTGCCCCCGACCTGGTGGTCGAGGTGCTGTCGCCGAGCAACTGGGCCTACGATCGGAAGGAAAAGTTCACCGTCTATCTCTCCGCCGGCATCCCGGAGTACTGGATCGTCGACTACCGCAAGCGGACCATCGAGGTCTTCGTCCTGGAGGACGGCGAATACCTGCTCGACCAGGGCGTCCTCCACGCGGGCGACGTGGCGCGATCCCACGCTATGGCGGGCTTCGAGGTCGCCGTGTCCGACGTGTTTCAACCCTATTGAGGCCCGGGTCCACCCCGTCCGGCCTACCGTTTTCCATGGAACCTCAAGGAGGCATACGATGGCTGTCGTAGCACATGTGATTCTCAGGGGAGTGTCGCGCGCGGAATTACGACCAGGTTCGCTCGGCCGTCGGCTGGCTGGAGGTCGCACCGGTGGGCGGTCTGGCTCACCTGACGTGGTGGGAAGGCGAGGACTGCCACAACATCGACGGCTGGGAAAGCATGGAGGCGTTCAACGCGTTTGGCGCAGAGCGGTTGGGCCCGGCCATGGCGCAGGTGGGCGTTACGACGCATTTTTTTTTTAATGATACGGCGGCCACCGAGATCTACACGCCGCGGATGATCAAGCTCATCTGAGAGAGTCTCTGGCGCAAGGCCGGGCCGGTCAAGCGTCGTAAGGGCTTCAAGTGTCGTTGACCAGCCCCGGCAGGTAGATCAGGTCGCCCGACACCACTGCCTGCCCGTAGCACGCCGCACGGCTAAATGCACCGCCGCCGCCCAGATTGTGCGACTCGTAGCAGCGCTGCGCTGGGATCTTCCAGGCATGGCCGGTGAGGAGCTCGCCTCCAGTCACGTCGGGGCCGATCGGGGGCCAGGCGACGGCTTCCGGCCACCAGGACGGCTTGCGGTCGTAGTAGATCGACGCGGGGAGGCGCTGCGTCGCCGGCACCGGGACGCCGGCCGGGATCTCCGTGGCGTCCCACACCGCGTCGTTGTGCTTGGTGTCGAAGTTGCCCCAGCGCAAGAGCGTGGTGATGACGGTGGTGTCGATTCCGGGCGGGCTGGCCCTGTCGAACGGGATCAGGCTGCAGTTGCCCATGTTGGGGAAACCGAGCCGGTAGATGCCCTTGCCGGCGTTGCAGCTCGCCGTATCGCTGAACTGGTAAGTCGCGGTCGCGGGCGAATAGACGCCGAGCACGTTGCCGACGACGTTGTAGTGGTAGGACCAGCGATTGAGCGAAATGGCGTTCCAGGCGATTTGAAAGCGTGGGTTCAGGCCCGTGAAGTAGTTCCTGAACAGCGTGCCGTGGCTCGCCGAGCCGAAATAGCCGTCGGAGGTGAATTGCTCGCCGGTGTTGCCCTCCCAGAGGTTCATCATGTCGTGGGGCCCGTGGTTGTCGTTGAACATGCCCGTGTTCCAGGCGACATAGGTGTCGCCCGGCGTGTAGTCGCCCGCCTGGGCGGCATAGCCGTAGTTGTAGCCGATGTAGTTGCCCGACGACGCGTTCTGCAGCTCGACTCCGGGGAAGGTCTTGTCGAAGATGTTGTTCTCGAACTTGAAGCCCGTCACCGCGCCCTGGTTCACGCCGCCATTGGTCGTGCCCCGCACGTTGAGCCCGGCGTTGTTGGCTCCGTAGGTCTGCGAATCGAGGAAGTAG
This sequence comes from uncultured Anaerolineales bacterium, assembly GCA_964498575.1. Taxonomy (GTDB): domain Bacteria; phylum Chloroflexota; class Anaerolineae; order Epilineales; family Epilineaceae; genus CAZCJG01. The sequence continues at coordinate 6,761 of CAZCJG010000064.1, forward strand.
CAGTCGCGGATCTCGCCAAGCAGCGAATCGAGGACGTAGGTGTGGTAGCCGCCCGGCTTGTACGAGTACATCCCGCGCACCCAGCAGCCGTAGCACTGATCGAGCATGAACGAGGCGCCGCTCTTTCCCTGCGCGTGATCGACTTTCATGTCCTCGAGGCCGACGAACCGGTTGATGCCGATGAAGCTGTAGAGCACGGCGGGGTTCGGCAAGAAGCTCCAAATGAGCGGCGGGGTCACCGTGATGGTACTCCGGCTGATAGCGGTGATGAGCGCCATTTGCTTGGAGTCGTGGGTGGAGCTGTGGCTCGCATAGACAAGGCCCGGCTCGTTGTCTGCCGAGATGGCGATCAACTGCCCGACCGCGAGGTCGGAGATGTCAGCCAGGGTGAGATCGGTCGATCCCTTCGTGGCGCCGGCCGTGATGGGGATGTTCTTGAAGGCGAGGCCGTTGACGCCGATGTTGAAGGCCTGCCCGCCGGCGACGATCGTCGTCTGATCGGCCCCCGCGCCTCGGATCACGAGGTAGGACTTGTTGATGTTGACCGAGCGGTCGAGCCTGTACGTGCCGGCCGGGATGGCGATCACGCCCGGGCCGGGGCTCGTCCCGGGAGCGCTTGTCGCGCAGTTGGCGACGGCGGCCTGGATGGCTCCGGTGGCGTCGCTCGCGCCGGTGCCGTAGGTGGCGGCGTCGATGGTCGCGCAGATGCGCGTCCACTCGGGGATGCCTCCCGGTACGCCGGTTGTGTGCGTCCAGTCGATCCGGCGATCGGCGGGAATGATCGCGCCGATGTCGTCGGCGGCTGGGGAACCGCTATTGTCCGCCGTCTCGCCGCCCGGCAGGGCAAGCGCCGACGACATGCCGATGGAGGCGATGAAGAGAACAACAGCGGAAGGACGCATGGCCTGAATCCTCACGGAGCCGCCTCGCTCCGAACGCGGGCGTCGATCGCGGACAAGACGAACCCCATGACACAGTTCGTCTCGGCCCCCCCGCCGCCCCCTCTCCCCAACCATCCCGGGAGAGGGGGCCACGAGTGAAGCCCGTCCTACCGCAACAGCGGCCCCGCCGGCTCCTCCGGCGCAGCGCCCAGCACCTCGCTGTTCAGCGCCATCGGCAGGTGGATCGTCGGCAGCGCGCGCTCCCAGGTGACCGGGAGCTGGATCAGCGTCGTGGTCTTGGCCGGGCCGAGGAAGACGAGGCCGGAGAGCGGCCCGTCTTCGCCGGTGAGCTTGGCTATGTCGGCGCAGACCTCGAAGCGGGCCGGCACGCCGGCCTGCAGGTCCAGGGTGGCCGGCGAGATCTTGACGGAGTCGCCGCTGATGATGTCGATGGTCAGGTTGAACTTGCTGTCGGTGCCGTTCACCGTCTGCCCGAACACCCAGATCTGGTAGGCGCCGGCCGGCCGGGAGCCGGTGATCTGCTCATTGCTGGTCGCGCCGGCGCTGGTGCCGACCGCTTCGCCCGGCCAGACGAAGGAGCCGTCGCGGTTCGCGTCGTACATCAAGTAGAGGTTGAGGTTGTCGTCGGCCTCGCCGCGCAGCGTCAGCGAAAAGCGCGGCGCGTCCGTCGCCAGCACGATATCGCGCTTGAAGCCGGCGTTGACCGGGCTGGGCGGGTTCGTCGGCGGGACCGTCGGCGGGTCGGTCTGGGTCGGCACGCCGGTCAGCACCTCGGGCTTGGAGAGGCCGAAGGCGTTGGCGACCGCGCCGGGCATGTCGATCTCGGATTGCAGCTCGACCGCCGAGCAGTACTGGCCGCGCAGCGCCACAGCGGACGGCGCCACCCGTAGCGCGCCGACCGTGGTCTCGAAGGGCATCTCGAACTGGGTGCCGCTGAAGAGCACGTTGTGCAGCATGATCTCGTGCAGGCCGGCGGCGCGCGCCGGGGCGAGGACCCAGTCCTCGTTCTCGCCGGTGCTGGTGACGAAGTTGTACTGGCCCGAGCCGCGGTGCGACAAGGTGCTGCGGCCGATCAGGCCCATCGTGTAGGGGCCGTACCAGGTGGGATCGCCGCGCTCGTCGCCCGGCGTGTTGGCCGGGTCGGCGGGGTTGCTGTAGCGGTCGACCGTGGGGCCCAGGACGCGCGTGTCGATGTCGGCCTGGCGCGGGTTCGGGTCGTTCCACGTGGTGCGGAAGAGCCAGTAGGTGTTGGCGGGCGGCTCGGCGGCGTCGACGAAGAAGAAGCGCCAGTCGCCGGATTCGGCGCGCCAGCCCCAGTTGAAGGTGCCGAAGACCGCGCCGTTGTTGTAGGGCGCGTCGTCGTCGCGCCCCGGTGCGCCGCCCATCGTCAGCGCGCCATGCCAGTCGTAGGCTGGCGCGATGGCGGCGTGGATGGGGATCACGGTCCGCAGGTTCGGCAGCTCGTAGCCGCCGCCGGTCGGCACCGGCAGGTCGCCCGCGCCGCGGTCGTAGTCCGCGAAGATCGCCCCCTGCCAGGCGCCCGGCGCGGCTTCGTCGGACACCGACAGCGTCGCGTCGACCGTCGCCTGGCCCTTGGCCGGGATCGTCACGGAGGTCTGCGAGAGCTGCACCGCGTTCCACGGCTTGTAGGCGTAGAAGTCGTAGCGCAGCGTGACGTGGGTGTTCGTCACCGCCTGCGAGCGCGTGCCGTGCAGGAGTCCCACGTACAGCCCGTCCTTCCAGCGCTCCAGAGGATGGTGCACGGGGATCTGCCAATTGTTGCGCGTGCTGGAGTGGTAGCTCAGGCGGACGTACTCGTACTGGTCGATCTCGCTGTCGGCGTAGATGATCGGGACCGCGCCGTCGATGCCCTTGGTGCGGCCCATCGCGCGCGGCAGCATCTTGCCCGTCACCTCGGTGCCCGCCCGCAGCAGGTCGCGGAGCTTCATGCCCGGCCGGCGGTCCACCATGACGGCGGGGATGTTGACACCCGTCGCCGTCCCGCCCAGCGCCGACTTGGCCGCGCCGCTGCTGACGATGATCACACCGATCGCGCCCTCGGTCTGTGCGTTGTTGACCATGACGGTGGCGTTGCACGTCGTCTGCCCCGCCACCGAGCTGGTCTGTTCGATCACCGCGATCTTCTCACGCACGTCCTGTTCGGGCATCTGATGCGCGCCCTGAGGGGTGGTCAGGTTGCAGGCTGGACCATACCAAGCGATCAGGGCGGTCAAGCCTTCCGGCGCCAGCACCTTGGTAAAGGGCGCGTGCATCCCGTCCAGCAGCCCCTTGCCGCCGTCCCAGCTCGTCTCGACCACCGCGTTGCCGGGCGGGCGGTAGTTGACCACGCCGTTGCCGTTGCGATCCTCCCACAGCTTGCCGTCGCCGTCGATGTCGGTGTGCTGGTAGACGCCGGGGGTGTAGCTGTTGTCGATCGAGAAGTTGCTGCCGAGGTCGAACTCCGCCATCGGGTAGATGCCGCGCACGACCATCATCTCGGTCCCCGCCGGGATCTTGCTCTTGTCGATCGCCCGCAGGTAGTCCGGCACCGCGCCCGGGCCGTCCTCCTCCGGCCGTTCGGTCACCACCTGCTCCTGGTAGGAGCCGATGCGCCGCGGGGCCTGCGCGCCGAGGCGCAGCGTGACCGGCGCGTCGGACGGGTTGTGCAAGGTGATCCGGGTCGCCGACTGCCCGCCGGGGTTGATGATGTTGGCGAAGGCGGCGTAGGACTGGCCGTGGAAGTCGCCGGCCCGCCATTCCGCGGGCGTGGCGTAGACGCCGTGCTTGCCACTGGCGATGCGCACCGCGTCCGCGGCGTCGACCACGCCCGCGCCGACCTGGAGCGTGTCGTAGCCGTTGTAGCGCGCGCCGCTCATCAGGATCGCACGCGCCTCTTCCCACTTCGGCCAGCGGCCTTCGCGCGCCTTGAAGGCCTGGTAGACCAGCGCCGTCGCGCCCGCGGCGACCGGCGTCGAGCGGCTGGTGCCGCCCCAGGTGCCGTTGGCGTCCGTGCCGTCAGTGCTGATGAAGAAGTTGATCGGGATCGCGCCGGAGGCGTAGGCGCCGTCGGCGGCCAGGTCCGGCCCGTTGCTGGCGGCGGCGCCGGGGCCGCGGTTGGAGAAGGGGATCACGTCGCCGTAGGTGATCTGGGTCGTGTCGGTGATCGAGTCGAAGCCTGTCGAGCCGATCTGGGTCGAGGCCGCGACGTCGATGCCCACCGAGGGGCTGGGCGGCGCGATCGTGCCGTAGCCCGGCCCGCCGTTGCCCGTGGCGAAGAGGAAGGTCGTCTCGGGATTGAAGGTCCGCACGTAGTAGTCGATCAGGCGCGAGTCGGGGTCCCAGTTGTCCAGGTCGTCGTCGGACCAGCCGTAGCTATTGCTGGTCACCTGGATCTGGTCGTCGCCGCGCTGCACGTCGTGGCCGAAGATCGAGTAGTGCCAGGAGGGCGCGAACATCGCCCGGCCGTTGGTGCCCGCCGGGGCGGCGTAGACGCTGCCGACCGACACGAGCCCGGCGTCGGGCGCCATGCCGCGGTTGACGCTGGGCGGCTGGTGGTTGCCCGGCAGGTCGCGGAACTCGAGGATCTGGTCCGGCCGCACCTTGATCCGCCCCTGCGACACGATGTTCGAGGCGCACAGCGTCCCATGGTCGCTCTGAGCCCACTGGATGCCGATCAGCGTCCCGGCCGGCGCGATGTCCTCGGGCTTATCCACCCCCCAGACCCAGGCGCCGGGGAAGGGCAGCTCGCCGTCCGAGATGAAATACAAGAGCCCGCCGGCCAGGTCCGGGATGCCGTCCATGCCGGCCACGGACCCGCCGGCCGGGCCCGCCGGCATCCGGATGTCGCGATAGGCCAGGGGATCGCTCTTGGTCAGCGGCTTCTCGTCGGTGAAGTCGCGGTCGTTGTCGACATCGACGTAGACCGTGTCGTACTCGCCCACGGTGTGCTCGTCGACGATGATCACGCCGACCCATTCGCCGAGGGTAGCGAGGCTGGGATCCGCATTGGGCTTGGCGCCCAGCGCGCGCAAGCGGGTGTCCGGATGGTGCCCGAAGCGGATCTTGCGGCTCTTGGAGGTAGGGGGCATGACGAAGTCGCACGATTCCGCGGCGAGCACCCGTGCCTGCTGGGCGCTGCGATACACGAGCGGCCGGAAGCAGGCGGTCAGCTTGTTCTCGCCGTTTTCCTCGCGGTCGACGACATTCGACTCCTGGTAGAGCTCGATCATCCCGTTGCTCGCGGTGCGGGTGGACTTCTCCATCACGCGCTCCGGCGGCAGGGCCTTGTCCTGCACCGCCAGGTAGCCGGCGAGCGGATCGAAGGTCTGCGGCCAGCCGGCGTAGGGATGGCCCGCGGGCAGCACCTTCCATGTGCCCATCAGGTCGGCATGCGCGAAGTCGACCGTGTAGTCCAGCACCGCCACGCTGACGCCCTCTCCGCTGTAGCCCATCGCCCAGGCCTCTTCGGCGGCGTGGCCGTGGCGGACATCCCACCAGCCGTCGGTGCCCGGCGCGGCCGCCGCACCGCCGCGGTCCAGCGCGCCGCGGCCCGACACACCGCGATTCTCGGCATCGCCCAGGTCACTGGCCCGACCGGCGAGATCACGCGATGGCGCGCTCGCCGCCTTGCCGAAGGCCGCCGGCGGTGGCGGGATCGGCGCCCAGGCCGGCGCGGCGTGCACCAGCGCGCGCAGCGCCTCGGGATCAAGCGGCTCGGGCAGGTCGCGGACGTTGTCGGGATCATCCGGGCGCGACGGCGTGGTAGCGACCCGGCCCTCCCGCGCGTAGTCCAGCGACGCGATCGAGAACACGCCGGGCAGGGCGGCGACCTCGAGCAGCTCGCCCGAGCTCAGGTACAGCATGGCGACCTGTTCGCCGGCCGGCCAGGTGAACTGGTGGACGAAGTCGCCGTAGCGGCCGAGGTCAAGCTTGGCCAGGGACTGGACGTAGACGAAGTGCTCGTCGGTCGCCGCGCCCGTCTGGCCGAGGGCCGCGGCCTTGAGCGCGCCGTCGATCTTGCTGATCGGCTCGACGGCGTCGACGTCGCCCAGCACGGCGGCGAGCGAGGGCGGTGGTCCGGCCGGCGGCACGATGCCGGGCGCGTCGGGCGCCGTGGCGATCATCCGACCGGACACGACGCGGCCGGAAACCCAGCCGGCGACGATGACCGCGGCGGCCAACCCGACGGCCAATGCGGCTCTGCGAAGAGAGTGGGACATGCGTGAGACCTCCTCCTGGGGCTGAAAAGGCATGGAAAAGTGGCCCCGCGCCAGGCGGCCCCCGGATTGCGAGGGCGGCGCGGGTGGGCGCATGAGGAAAGACGGGCGGATTGTACCATAGTCGTAAGAAAGCGTTCATTCGATGGCAATCGCGCCGGGTCGAATTGGTGCCGACAGCCATCAACCTGTATCGTTTGGCACACTGGCCCTAAGCAGCGCCGACCAGCCCATGCCCGATCAACCACCCGCGTCCACGCCCCCTCCACCCCAACCACCCCACCGCCGGTCGGTCCACCTGATCCGCTCGTCCGCGGTGGTCATGGCCGCTTTCGTGGTGTCGAAGCTGGTCGGGCTGCTGCGGGATCGGGCAATCGCCCACCAGTTCGGCGCCTCGCCGGAGCTGGACGCCTATGTCGCGGCCTTCAAGATCCCCGACCTGCTTTTCACCCTGATCGCCGGCGGCGCGCTGATCAGCGCCTTCCTGCCGGTCTTCGCCGACCACCTGGCGCACGACGACGAGGACGAGGCATGGACCGTCGCCAGCGGGATGACCAGCCTGATCTTCGCCGCCACCGCCATCCTCGCCGCCCTCGCCGCGCTGGCCGCGCCCTGGCTGGTGGCGCACGTCGTCGCGCCGGGCTTCACCCCGGCCCAGCAGGCGCTGACGGTCGATCTGATGCGGATCATCCTGGTCAGCACCCTGATCTTCGCCGTGTCCGGCATCCAGATGGGCATCCTCAACGCCTTCCAGCACTTCCTGCTGCCCGCCCTGGCGCCGATCGCCTACAACCTCGGCATCCTGTTCGGGGCGATCTGGCTGGTGCCGCGCTTCGGCATTTTCGGCCTCGCGTATGGCGTGGTCCTTGGCGCGGGGCTGCACCTGGTGATCAAGATCCCGGGCCTGGTCCGCTACGGCTTCCGCTACATCCCCACCTTTGCCCTCTCCCATCCCGGCGTCCGCCTGGTCCTGTGGCTAATGTGGCCGCGCGTGCTGTCGCTGGGCACGGTGCAGGCGGTCTTCATCGTCAACACGCGCCTGGCCTCGGCGCTGGCCGGGGGGAGCCTGTCCGCGCTCAACTACGCCTGGCTGATCGCCCAGATGCCGCAGACCGTCCTGGGCACCGCCGTCGCCACGGTCGCCTTCCCCACCCTGGCCGAGCTGGCGGCGCGGGGCGAGCGCGACGCCATGCGCGCGACCGCGGTGACCACCCTGCGCGCGATGATCGTCGCCAGCGTCCCCGCCGCGGTCGGCCTGGCCCTGCTCGGCGCGCCGGTGATCGAGATGCTGCTGGAGACCGGCCGCTTCGATCAATCCGCCGCCGACGCCACCCTGCTGGCGCTCCGGATGTTCGCGCTCGGCCTGGTCGGCCAGGTCACGCTGGAGATCGTCGCGCGGCTGTTCTACGCCCAGAAGAACACGCTGACGCCGCTCTACCTCGCGGTCTTCGCGATGGTCGTCAACATCGCCCTGGCCTATGCCCTGGTCGTACCGCTGGCCCAAGGCGGCCTGGCGCTCGCCAACTCCGTCGCGGTGACGCTGGAAGTGCTGGCCGGCCTGTGGCTCCTGCGCCGCCCGCTCGGCGGCATCGGCGAGCGCGAGCTGGCCGCGACCCTGGCGCGCTCGGGAATCGCCGCGGCGGCGATGGCGGTCGCGATCCTCGTCACGTTGCAGATTTTGCCGGAATCGCTGGGCGGCGGCATCGGCGGCTCCTTCGTCCAGGGCTTGCTGCGCGCCGGCATCGGGGGCGTGGTCGGCGGCGCGGTCTACGTCGCGGCCGGGCTGCTGCTGGGGATCGCCGAGCTGCGGAAGGCGGTGGGGATGGTGGGGCGGCGCTTGGGGCGGCTTGGGGGCTGAGTTGGCCAAGATAAACAGCCTCTGCGACTGAACACGGCGCGCACGGCCTGTATTCCGCATCGGCGTTAGAATGTACGGGAAGCCCCATGTCCGCCGCCACGCTCCTCGCATCCACGCCCCTCGCAACCCTGTTGCTGGCCGCCCTGCCGATCGCCGTCGTCCTGGCGCTGATGCTGGGTCTGCGCTGGGGCAGCACGCGGGCAGGGCCGGTCGGCTGGGCGGTCGCGCTCGTGGTCGCCAGCCTCGCCTTCGGCGCGGGACCGGCCCTCCTCGCCTACAGCCAGGTCAAGGGCCTGCTCCTGAGCGCCTACGTGTTGTACATCGTGTGGTTCGCGCTGGCGCTCTACCGGGTGGTCGACGAGGCCGGCGCGCTGCGGTCGATCAGCGCCGCGGTGACACGGCTGACCGGGGACCGGGTGATGCAGCTCTTGGTGCTGGGCTGGGTCTTCGGGTCCTTCCTCCAGGGCATCTCGGGCTTCGGCGTGCCGGTCGCCGAGGTCGCGCCGCTCCTGGTCGGCCTCGGGCTGCCCGCGGTCGAGAGCGTCGTCGCGACCAGCATCGGCAGCGGCTGGGCGGTGACCTTCGGCAGCCTCGGCTCGGCGTTCTACGCCATGCTCGCCGTCACCGGCCTGGACGGGCACGCGCTCGCGCCCGCTTCGGCGGCCCTGCTCGGCGTCTGCTGCGTCCTGTGCGGAATGGTTCCCCCCTGGCTGCACGGCGGCTGGGCGGGACTCCGGCACGCGCTGCCGGCGGTGCTGGTGATCGGGACCGTCATGGGCGCGACGCAGTACGCGCTGGCCGTGCACGGCGCCTGGTCGCTGGCAGCCTTCGGCGGGGGCTGCGCCGGACTGGTCGCGGCGGCGGCGGTGGTGCGGCTGGGGCGATACCGGGCGGGAGGGTGTCTGGACTCGAGATCGGCAGCGGATCCCGACCCGGCCACCGATCGACCGCTCATGTCTCTCCCAATCGCCTTTCTCGCCTACATCGTGCTGGTCGCCATCGTTATGCTCGCCGGGATGACGGCGCTCGGAGACTACTTGGACCGGGTCGAAGTCGCGATTCCCTTCCCCGCGACGCGGACGGCGCTCGGTTGGGAGAATCCCGCCGGGACCGGGCGGACGCTCAGTGTCCTCGGACATCCGGGCGCGCTCATCGCCTATGCCAGCTTGATCACCTTCGCGGCCTACCTGTGGCTCGGCCACTACGCCCCGGGCGCCGGCCGGCGGATCGTGCGCGCGACGCTGCGCGGGTCGATCGCGCCGACCATCGGCATCCTGAGCCTGGTGGGCATGGCGGCGACGATGAACGAGAGCGGCATGACCTTCGCGCTCGCCGAGGGCATCGCGCGAGGCGTGGGCGACGCCTTCCCGCTCGCCTCGCCCTTCATCGGGGCGATCGGCGCCTTCGTCACCTGCAGCAACACCAACTCGAACGTGCTCTTCGGCCCGTTGCAGCAGCACACCGCGG
>CAZCJG010000065.1:0-16174 GCA_964498575.1 uncultured Anaerolineales bacterium
CGTCAGCCGCGAGACCGCCGACATGGTGCTGACCGACGACAACTACGCCTCGATCGTGGCGGCGATCGAGGAAGGGCGGACGATCTACACCAACATCCGCAAGTTCGTGTTCTACCTGCTGTCGTGCAACATCGGCGAGATCCTGATCATCTTCACGGCGATCCTGGTCGACCTGGCCGGCGGCGCGCCGCCGCTGGTCCCCATCCAGCTCCTGTGGTTGAACCTGGTCACCGACGGCCTGCCGGCGCTGGCGCTGGGCCTGGAGGCGCCCAGCCCCAACGTGATGCGCCGGCCGCCCCGTCCGCGCGACGAGCCGATCCTGTCGCGCGACGTCTGGGGGCTGATCGGCGTGCAGGCGGTCGTCGATGCCGTCGCGACGCTCGGCGCCTTCGTCTGGGCCTACGACGGGCCGGAGTCGCTGCGCGAGGCCCAGACCATCGCCTTCGCCACCCTGATCACGGCCGAGCTGCTGCGCGCCTTCACCTCGCGCTCGGAGCTGCGCTCGATCTTCGCGATGGGGATTTTCAGCAACCGCTGGATGGTGCTGGCGACCGCGAGCAGCTTCCTCCTGCTCCTGGCGGTGCTCTACCTGCCGGCGCTGCAGCCGGTGTTCAACACCGTGCCGCCGACGGCCGAGCAGTGGGGGCCGATCCTCGCCTTCGCCCTGCTCCCGGCGGCGGGCGCGGAGATCACCAAGGCTGTGATGCGCTGGCGGCGCAAGGACAAGGTGGAATAGGGCGATGACGAACGACCATCCGAAGGAGGCCGCACCCATGACCCAGGCGGAAAAAAGCACGCGCATCATGGCGACGCTGGACGAAATCTACCCCGAGGTCCACCCCGCGCTGCACCATGCCGATCCCTTCACCCTGCTCGTCGCGGTCGTGCTCTCGGCGCAGACCACCGACAAGAAGGTCAACGAGGTGACACCGGCGCTCTTCGCCCTGGCCCGCACGCCCGAGGCGATGGCGGCGCTGCCCGAAGAGACGATCCTCGGCCTGATCCGCCAGGTCGGCCTGGCGCCGCAGAAGGCACGGGCGCTCAAGGGCCTGTCGCAGATGATCGTGGCCGACCACGGCGGGCGCGTGCCGGAGAGCTTCGAGGACCTGGAACGCCTGCCCGGCGTCGGCCACAAGACCGCGTCCGTCGTGATGTCGCAGGCCTTCGGCCACCCCGCCTTCCCGGTCGACACCCATATCCATCGCCTGGCCGCGCGCTGGGGCCTGTCGGACGGCAAGAACGTCGAGAAGACCGAGCGCGACCTCAAGGCGGCCTTCCCGGAGGAGCACTGGAACAAGCTGCACCTGCAAATCGTCTACTTCGGCCGCGAATACTGCCCGGCCCGCGGCCACGACCCGGCGCGCTGCCCGATTTGCGCATGGGCGGGGGTGGGGGCGTGATTCCCTGGAGTGTTGGATCCACGCGAGGGCGCGCGCGTTGCGCGGGTGGCTGTGCTATCGCTGTGAGATGAACACTGCCCACGTGCCCCGGATGCTGATATGGGTGTGGCCAGGAATCGTCCCGAGGGCAGACCTGGGGAGAAGCAGGCAGGGGGAGGTGGATTGGGTCCAAGCCGGGGCGGGTTTCCGTCCGATCCCACGGTGGACTTTCATCGGGTCCAAGCCGGGACGGGTTTCCGTCCGATAGGGTCTTGCAGGTTCATCGGCGGATGCAAACCCGCCCCTACTCCACGGGTTTGGTCAGGGCAAGTTTCGCAGCCCCGAGAGAGGAAGGCCGAACCTGTCGTGTGATCCCGCGGCGACCGGCACGGTCCTCGCGTAGGGGCGCGTGTACTTGCCGGTCCTCGGCGCAGTCGGTCGGTAGCGCCTCGGCCTCAACTCCATGCCGGCAGAGGCGGCCGAACGCTGACCCGCTACCTCTGCCCCACCCACGGCAGTAACGCCTCGCCGGGCGCCGGCCCGCCGCGCACCGCCACCGCCACCGGCCCGTGCCAGCTCGGCGGTGCCTGGTCGTGGACCACCTCCAACCGGTAGCGGAAGGTGCCCAGCCCCGGCGCATCGACCAGATCGTAGCGCCCGCCCGCCGTGCCGCCGCGGGCCGCGATCAGCGCGGCATTCACCCGCGTCCAGGGTCCCGCCCCACCCGCCGAGCGGTACACGACGAAGCCCGCCACGCCCGCCTCCGGTCCCGTCGTCCACGCGATCACCGCCCGCCGGCCCACCGCCGCCGCCGTCAGCGAGAGGATCTGTACGCCCGTCGGGTCGCCGCCGAAGATCAGGACCTGCGCGGTGTCGGACACCGTCACCTCGCCAGCTTGCGCGGGCGATTGCGGTGCGTCCCGAGCGGGGGTGGGTTCCCCGGCCACGCCCGCGACGCGTGTTGAAGCGCCTGGCGGACCCGCCACGGCCGCCACCAGAACAGTCCCGTCGTGCGTCACGCTCAGCGTCGCCTCGAAGGTCCCGCGATGGCTGTACGCGTGCGTCGGCGACAGCGCCGGGTCGCTGGGGCTCGTCACAACCGCGCTCTGCGTCGCCCCATCCCCGAAGTCCCACGCGATGAAGTAGGGGTTCGCCGAGCCCCAGGGCGTGAAGCTCCCCAGGAACTGCACCGGCACGCCGACCGTGCCGATCAAGTCCGGCCCCGCGTCCACCGGCGAGCGCGGGAAGGTCGTCGTCTCCTGCCACGCCGTCGGCGGGCCGACGTTGCCCGCCGCGTCCACCGCCCGCACCCGGATCCGATGCACACCGCCGATGTCGTCCGGCACGTCCCACGTGAAGAGCCACGTCACCGTGCCCGTCGTCGTATTCAGGATCGCCGGCAGCCACGGCCCGTTCTCGTCGTCGATCTGCACCTCCACACGCAGCAGCGCGCCGCCTGCCGGGAAGCCGTCCGCCGCCGTGCCCCCCAGCTCGAAGTAGTCCCCGATGATCACCGGCGGCAGCACGAAGCTCGGCACTCCCGGTGCCACGTCGTCCACTACCAGGCTCTGGCTCTCCACCACGCTCACCTGCCCGTAGTAGTCCGTCGCCCGCACCTCGACCAGCACGCTCGTCGCTCCACTAGGCGGCACGATCGGCTTCGTCCACAGCGCCTTGCCGGTGGCCGGCACCCACGGCCCGCCGTTGACCCGCACCTCCACGAAGTCCACGCCGATCCCGTCGCCGTCGTTGGCCTCGCCGATCAGCTCCAGCCCCGCCGGCCCGATCGTCCCCGCCGGCAGCATCGCCCCCGCCGCCGGCGCCCGGCTGTCCACCCGGTGGCTGAAGCGCCGCTCCAGGATCGACGCGCCGCTCGGCGTGATCGGCAAGTCCAGCCGCGCCGTCGTCGTCACGACGTCGATCCCTGCCAGCACCGAGGCCAGCCGCCCCGTCGCCGTGAACACGGTGCTGGACTTCGCCGCCACGGGCGGGATGTCGAGCGTCCAGGTCGTACCATTCACGGGACAGGTCCCGCACGTCGCGCCGCCGGTCAGTGTCTGGTAACCCAGCCCCGGCGTGGTGGAAAGCTCCACCTGCGCGCCGACCAGCGGGTCGGCCTCGGGATTCTCCACCGTCATCACGTAGTCCAGGTCCATGTCATGCCCCCAGGGCGCCAGCGCGCTCTGCGGGCTGTTCAGCGACAGGTTGGCCAGGCGGGCGCGCGGGATGCCAGTGGTGGGGTCGGTGTTGCAGCGGTCGGACCAGGCATAGCCGATGGACCATGGACCATCGCTTGCGTTCACCGTCGGGAACACGCTGGTGGGCGTCCCCGCGTCGCCCACCGCGAAGGCGAAGAGGCGGAACACGCCCGCCACCTCCGGCGCCCCCCAGGGCAGGCGGAGCTCGGTGCCGGCCATCTCGCCGTGCGCGAAGGCGAAGTCGCCGGCCGGCAGGCTCTCGGGCGTCCACGCGGACCCATTCCAGCGCCACAGGCCGCCGGTCGCCGGGCCGTCCACCGCCACCGCGTAGTCCGCCGCGAAGGGCAGGGCGGGCAGGGTCAGGGCGGTGCCGCCGGGCGTCGTGGCCATCGGTGTCGTCGTGCCGCCGGCCGCCACGTCGAAGTAGGCGAACATCGTCCCGTCCGCGACCCAGCGCGCACCCTGCCAGCCCAGGAAGCTGTTGACGCCATCCCAGGTGAAGTAGAGCGTCTGGCTGGTGCCGGAGCGCTCGTCGGCCGCCAGCTTCTCGGTGTCGTCACGCCACTCGTCCAGGTCCAGCTCCAGCACGCCGTCCAGGTCGATCGTCTGGCGGCGATCCTCGCAAGTCAAGACGTCCAGGCCGAGGAGCCGGCTGAGCCGCCCGGCGGCCAGGAAGGTGGTTTGGCTGACCGTGCCGACGTGCCAGGGCCCGAAGTGGCGGACGAGGGTGTTGCCGACCTGGTCGGCCGTGGCGATGTGAACGTACCAGTCGCCGGGCGCGTCCAGCGACCGGGTCGCCGTTTGACCCGCCACGACGGCGACCGGCGTCGTGCTCGGCGCCTGGTCCACCGCCAGCCGGACCTCGGCGACATCGCCGCCGCTCTGCGGGGGAGTCCACGCGATGTCCAGGTCGGTGAACTCGTCCAGGTGGCTACCGACCGGCAGGCTGAAGGTCAGCGGCGCCACACCGGCCGGCGCGACGCTGTCGATGGTGACGGCGAGCGCGGCGAGCGCGGCGACGTTGCCTGCCCGGTCCAGCGCCCGCACCCGCATCGGGAAGCTCGCGTGGTCCAGGCCGTCCGGCGCCGTCCAGTCCAGGGACCAGGTGCCGGCGGTGACGGTGGCGGGGGTCCAGGCGCGCCCGCCGTCAAGGCTGAGCTCGACGCCCGCCACGCCGCTGCCGCCGGTGTCGGCTACGGTGCCCGTGAAGGTCACGTCCGCCCGCGTCACCGCCCCGTCCGCCGGCGCGGTCACCGTGCCCGTGGGAGCCACGCCGTCCAGCGGGCTCGTGCCGGTGATGGAAAGCGATACCGACGGGCTCGTCGCGGCGGAGTTGCCGGCGCGGTCGGTCGCCACCGCCCGTGCCGTGTGCGGCCCGGTGCCGAGGCTGACCCAGGCGCGGAAGACGCGGGGAGCGCCGCTGGTCGGGTCCCACGGCTCCGGCGCCCAGTCCGCCGCCACCGGCAGGCTGTCGACCTCGAAGCCGAAGTCCTCCACGTTGAACTCGCCCGCCACGTAGTCCGCCACCTGGGCCCGCAGCTCCAGGGGTGAGGTGGTGGACACGCCCGTGCTTGGGCTGAGCCAGGTGACCACCGGCGGCGCCGTGTCCAGCGTGAACGAGCCGCGGAACTGCACCGTGGGATCGTCCACCCGGTTGCCTGCGCGGTCCAGCGCCCGGCTGTAGACGCGGTAGAGGCCGTCGCCGTCGGACGGCGTGAGCGTCCGCGTCCAATACGAAGTCGTCTGGTCGGGCGTGGCGAGCGTCGTCGAGAGCCAGGTCGTCGGCAGGGAGGCGGTGTCGGTGATCGGCAGTGTCGGATCGCTGATGCGGCGGAAGCCGACCTCGACCGACTGGATGCCGGAGTTGCCGGTCGCGGCCGAGATGCCTTCCTGCCCCAGAAGAAGCGCGAGCGGTGCCGCGACAAGCTCCAGGTAGCCCATGTCCGCCCGCGCGCCACCGCCCGGCGGGACCTCGGCCAAGGGGTCGGCCGCGTCGACCGCGGGGCTCGTCGGCGTGAGCGCGTAGCTCCCGCCGACGACGAAGCCCGGCGCCTGGCCGACGATGCTGTCGGGGCCGGGGACGAGGCCGGTCGCGGCGTCGTCCTGGTAGTCCACGCCGTTGCCGTGGACCAGGTTGAAGTCATCGAAGACCTGCCCGTCGCCGGTGGTGCGCAGGCCGACGCCGTTGCCGCTGACGATGCTGCTCTCGGCCTCGAACCAGGTGCCGCTGTCCATTCCGAGATAGCCGGCGCCGGTGTTGCCGACCACGGTATTGAAGGTCGCCGTGCCGCTCGATCGTCCGGCGAAGATCACGCCGCCGCCGGCGTTGCCGATGATGAGGTTGCGCGAGATGTGCACGCCGCTGGACGCCGCGTCCACCACCACGCCCGCGCCGGTCGCGACGCTGTCGGTCAACGTCAGCCCGCGCACATCCACCGAAATCCCACTGTCGACGGTTACCGGCACGCCGCTGCCGCCCGCGTCGATCGTCACCTCGTCCGCGCTCGTGCCGACCAGGCTGACGTGACTGGGCACCACAACCCGCTCGGGGTAGGTGCCGGGGCCGACGCCGACCGTCCACTGCGTGTCGCAGGGCACGCCGCCGACCGAGGCCGGGCCGCAGCCGAGCGCGGAGATCTCGTTGGCCGCGGCATCGAGCGCGTCGCCGATCACGTCGAAGGCATCGACCTGCCAGAACAGGCCGTCGTTGTCGCAGAACTCGCAGTAGTCGTCGTCCGCGAAGAAGGCCGCGCCGCCGGTCTCGACGTAGCCGATGTCCACCCGCCCGCCCGCGCCCGGCGGCACGGGGTCCGAGGGATTGCCGGCATCGATCACCGGCGAGCCGTCCGTCGGCCGGAAGTCGTTGGCCGGCGGCGCAGGGTCGGTAAAGGCGGGGTCGGCGAAGATCTCGCCGACGCCCGGCGCCTGGGCGGCCGAGCCGTCGATCTTGAGGTCCGCCGCGTTGCCGAAGTAGTCGTTGTAGGTGTGCAGCTTGGTCGCCGCGCAGGACTGGTACGACAGGCCCGCGCTCGTGTGGCTCGCGAATATCGTGTTGCGCACGTCCACCGGCGCGCAGGTTTCAGCCGCCAGGCCGGTGCCGTTGCGCGCGAAGGTGTTGTTGACCAGATCGAGGTCGGTCGCCGCGCCCTGGATGCGCACGCCGGTGCCGCTGTCGCGGACGATGGATCGCGAGAGCGTGGTGCTGCGCGCCCCGTCCTCGAAGCGCGCCCCGTCCACGCCCGCGCTCCCCGCCAGGGTCAGGCGCGCGAGGAGGCTGGCGCGGATGCCCTCGGCACGCGCCAGGGCGATCGGCGGCGAGGGCGGCGGGGTGATGACGCTCAGGCCCGCGCCGGCGCCGATCACCTGGACACCGGTGACCAGATGGAAGGCCTGGGCGTAGGAACCGGAATGCACCAGCACCCGCGGCGCGCCGGTGTCGATGGCCGCCTGGACGGTATCGAAGGCGTCCGTGCCCCAGGTCAGGTGGTCCGGATCGACCATCGGCAAGGCGCAGGGCGCGCAGGCCGCCATGCTGGTGAAGACGTGCGCGTCAGCGTGGGCGTCGTGATAGCCGGCGGTGAGCACCGTGCCCTGGGCAACGCGCAGCACGCCGCCGGCCGGGTCGAGGAAGCGCGCCGCCGTGGTCGTCACGAAGGTCATTGGCAGCGGCGCGCTGCCGCCCGAAGGCGTCCAGCTCGTCCCCACCCCGGCGACCCACGTGCTGCCGGTGCCGCCGATGAGGTAGTCCGCCGGCTCCGCGCTGCCGGTGAGGAGGTCCGTGTTGAGCCAGGTCTGCGCGGCGGTGTTCTCCGGCGTGACGAAGGCCACGCGGTCCAGGGTCAGCTTCTCGGGCTTGACGCCGATCGGGCTGATCTTGTCGAAGCCCGTGCCGCCGCCGCGCGCGAAGTACAGGGTCGCGTTCGGCCCGTCGAGGGCCAGGCCGCCGCCGGGATTGCTGCCGCCGGGCGTCGAGAGGCCGGTGCCACCCGAGCCCAGCACGGTCCAGGCGTTCCCGGCGATGCTGTAGCGGGCGAAGGTGCGGCCGTTGCCGCCCTGGACGGCGTAGATGTCGTCCGAACCGTCCCATTCCAGGTTCGCGCCGGAGCCCAGGTCGAAGGGCGCGCTGCCCATCGCGGTCCAGGTGCCCATCCCGCCGTCGGGCGTGAAGCGGTAGAAGGCGGCGCTGCTGTTGACGGTGCTGTCGCCGGGCAGGAGGTAGACCTTGCCACCGGCCCATGCCGACGCGGCGCCGGTGGTGGTGGTCGCCGGCACCGGGGCGAGCGAGGTCCAACTGTTGGCGGCGATGTTGTAGCGGTTGAAGTGCAAGCCGCCGCCGAAGGTGGCGTAGACGGCGTCGGCGCCATCCGCGGCGAGCGTGGCGCCGACCTCGGGCAGGCGCGGCGGGTTGGCGCGCGGGTTCCAGGTGGGAGCCTCCGGATAGCGCAGGAGGCGCGGCGTCGGCGTCATCCTGGCGAAGCCGTCGGCGGACACGGACGTCATGTCCTCGTTGTTGACCGAGGTGAAGGAGCCGCCGACATAGGTGTCGGCGCCGATGAAGGCGAGCGCCCAGACCTGTCCGCCATAGGGAGGCGGGACGAAGGCAAGCGGGTTCCCGCCCAGGAGCCGCCATGTCGCGCCGTCGTAGACGCCCACCCTGCCCTCCTGGTAGAACTGGGTCAGCGTGTACAGCTTGCCGCCGTTGCTCATCAGGTCCGTGCGGCCGTCGGAGAAGCCCAGGCCGACCGGCGTGATGTCTTGCCAGCTGCCGCCGGTCAGATGGCGGATCGTGGCGACGGGGCTGGGTCCAGTGCCCTCGTCGGAGACGTAGAGCTCGCTGCCCACGAACGCCATGCCGACGAGGTAGTTCAGGCCGCTGGCGACCGGCCCGACGGATTGGTAGGCGCTGCCGTCCCAGCGGATAATGTGATCGGTCGAGGTGTTGTCGAAGTTGCCGGCGATGTACAGGTTCGAGCCCTGGACGCTGAGGCTCCACACGAAGCCGGTCCGCGTGCCGCTGGGAGAATCGGGCCGCGTGAGTCCGCCGCCCAGCGCGGACCAGGCGCTGCCGTTCCACTTGGCGATCGAGTTGACCGTGATGCCGCCGGCCTTGTCGAAGTTGCCGCCGACGTAGATGTCGGTGCCGCTGGCGACCATCGCGGTGGCGGACGGCGGGGAGCCGGAATTGAGGGTCAAGCCGCCGCCCAGGGCGCTCCACGTGCTGCCGTTCCACTTGGCGATACCGGCGGTCGCGACGGTGCTGGCGTCGCCATTGACGGCCTGGTCGAAGAAGCCGCCGACGTAAATGTTGCCGCCGCTGTCGATGGCGATCGAGTCCACGTGCGGCTCGCAGGGGCAGAACACCCCGCTGAGCTGTCGTAGGCCCTGGCCCAGGGCGTGCCAGGTGCCCGCCGCGGTGTCGTAGCGCGCGATGCCGTGGGCCGTCACGCCCCCGGCCGTGACGAACTCGCCGCCGGCGTAGATCGACGTCCCGCTGACCGCGAAGGTGTTGATCCCGCGCGGGTCCGCCACGTTGATCGAGACGCCGGGCACGCTGGTGAAGCGGTCCTGCTTGCTCATCAGGTAGAGGAAGTTCGCGCCCTGATCGACCGTCGTCGCGCTGCCGGCCACCACGTCCAGCGGCGGGCTGGGGCGGGTGCTCCAGGCGTTGGTCGGCGGCGGGTCGTAGGCCCAGAACTCGCGGCTCCCGCCGCCGAGCAGGGCGCGGACTCGCCCAAGCAGCATCTGGACGCTGCCGCCGTCGGCCAGGTTATCGCCGACCCCCAGATCCGCCGGCGGCGTCGTGCTCCAAGCCGGGTTCAGCGGCGCGTCGGGCGTCGATGGGTCCACCCGGACATGGCGGTCGCCCGACCCGCGGGCCGCGATCGTGCTATCCGACACCGCCAGCGCGCTCTCGCGGTCGCTGTACACGCCGAACGCGCAGTCCTGCACCAGCACTCGGCTCAGCTCGATGCGCAGCGCGGAGTTGCCGAAGCCGGCCAGCGGCGAGGTGTAGCCCCCGACGCCGGCGTTCTCCAACCACAGCCCGCGGTCCGCATTGCGCAACGTCAGCCTCTCCAGCGAGACGCCGGTGACGTCGTGGACGTAGGCGGCGGCGGTCGAACCACTGAAGCTGGCGCCGTTGACGAAAACCGCGTCGGGGTCGACGCCGGCGACCGTCAGGTCGTTCTTGGCGGCGCCGGTGACCTCGAAGCCCGCGTAGACGCCGGGCAAGACGCTGATCGTGTCGCCGGACGCCCCGGCGTTGACCGCGGCCTGGATCGTCGCGAAGGCGTTCGTGCCGAAGCTCGTCGCCGGTCCGGCGCCGTCGGGGTCCGCCCCGGCCGACGTGCCGGCCCAGTCGTCGTCGACGTAGCGGGTGATGGCGGTCAGGCGGGCCGGGCTGTCGGGGGCGCCCGCCTGGCGAATGAATTCGCGGCTACCATTACGAAGCCCGCCTTCGCGGGCTGGCCGCCGGAGGTTCATCTGAGTAGCCGGCGAAGGCCGGCTTTGTAATGGTAGGCGCGAATTCCATTCGCCGGCCGGATCGCCAGCGACTCCCCGCGGCAGGGCGTCGGTCGCGATGTGCGGCTGGCGGCCGAAGAGCAGGTAGGAGGTGGCCAGGACGGTCGTGCCGCCCGAGCCGGGGATGAGGACGAGGTCGGCCGAGCCGTCGGCGTTGGCGTCGGCGCTCGCCAGAGGCGCCAGCGGCGCCGCGCCGGCCACGTCGGTGATGCGCGCGGCGACGGCCGGGGAGGACGAGGCGGGGTTGAGGCCCGCCTGGCCGAGTAGGAGGTAGGCCGAGCCATCCGCCGCCCCGACCAGCAGGTCGCCCAGCCCCCCCGCGTCGACATCGACGTCGCCGACCGCGGCGAGGAAGCCCGAAGCGGCGGGGGTGTACCCGCCCAGAGACAGGCAGCAGTTGCCGTTGCCACCCGCGGACCCGAAGACGAGCTTCGGTGCCGTACCATCGTTGTAGACAAAGTCCGCCCGGCCGTCACCGCTCACGTCGCCCAGCGCGGCAAGGGTGCCGTTGCCGCTGCTGGAATAGGACGTGGCCGCGGAGATTGCGCGGCGCTCCGTTGCGGCCAGCATCGCGTCTCCTCGGTAGAGGTAGTACCGCCCGGCGGGACCGCCCGACCCGGTCGGGTCGGCGACGACGAACTCCGACGCGCCATCGCCGTCCATGTCGCCGACGCCTCGCGCGGGCGCGACGCCGGGATCGAAGTCCACCACCGCCGCCGCCTGTACCGTCACATCCTCCAGCGGCTGCCAGGCAGTCTGTATCTTGCCCAAGAAGACAACCCACTCGGACGATCCAGCGCCAATCCCCACCAGGAGGTCTCCCATCCCGTCGCCATTCGTGTCACCGGCCGCGCCGATCGCCGCGCCGAGGCCAGGGCCACTGAGCACCACCCGCTCCGGTCCGCCATTCGCGTTCAAGACCGCGTCCGGAACCGCCACGCTGCGCCGGCCGAAGACGAGGTGGACTCGGCCATTGGTCGGATCTCCGATCAGCATGTCGTCCAGCCCGTCGCCGTTTGCGTCGCCGACGGCCGAGACCTTGGCCCCGATGCCGGCTCCGGCCTCGCCGACGTAGCTCGTGGGGGAGTCGCCGATCAGCTCCGGCGTCGGCGGCAGCGCGAAACCGCCCGGCCGGCCGTAGACGATCGCCACGCGCCCGGCGCCCCCTGCCGCGGCGGGCAGGCCGACCGCCAGGTCCGCCAGCCGGTCGCCGTTGAAGTCCCCCAGCCAGGTCGCCGAGATCCCGCCGTCGTCCTGGGCCACGCTGTCCGGCGAGAGCCAGACCGTGGCATCGCCGAGGCTGTCCACCGTGCCCTCCAGCGCCGCCGGGCGTGGGGCGAGCGGGGCGTTGCCGGCATCGTTGGCCAGGCCCTGCAGATCCACCGGCTGCCCGGAACCGTAGGACGGCGGATCGGTCTCGAAGCGCCGGTTGGTCAGCCCGTCCGCGGGCGGCAGCACGTCGACGATGATCGCTCGTTGGGCGACCACGCTCTGGTTGTTGGCGCGGTCGAAGGCCCGCACGCGCACCGTGTGCCGGCCCTGGGCCGCGTTGCCGCCGGGCAGGCGCCAGTCGTAGCTCCAGCTCGCGGAGGTCGGGAAGTCCGGCGGGCTGCCGCCGACGAGCGCAACCGGCACCCAGGCGCGGTCGTCGATCTGGATCTGCAGGCGCTGGACGCCGGAGAGGTTGTCCGCCACCGTGCCGCTGACGGTCACCGTCGCGCCCTGGCCGCTGGGATCGCTGATGAAGGCTCCGTCGGCGGGGCTGGTGAAGGCGGCCGTCGGCGCGGTGTTGTCCACGGTGACGGTAGCAGAGGCGGTCGTGCTCGTGTGCCCCACTGCGTCCTCGGCCGTGGCGGAGAGCGTGTGGACGCCGTCGGCGGGCAGGGTCCAGGCGTAGGACCAGGGGCTGATGCCGGTGGCGGTCGCCGTCCCGCCGCCGGCCGGCAGGGTCAAGCTGAGCTCGGTGACCCAGCTCCCCGCGTCGCTGGCCGTGCCGCCGATGACCAGGGTGGTCGTGCCACCGCCGAGGATGGCGCCGTCCAGGGGAGTGGTGATGGCGGCGATGGGATCGTCGGCATCGACGGTGATCGACAGCGAGGGGGTCAGCTCCGCCAAGTCGGCTGAATCGATCGTACTGTTGCCATCGCGGTCGAGGTCGTCGCGGTAGGGAAGGCTGGCGCCGATCGTGGCGCGCATCGTCGCGCTCGCGCCGGCCCCGGCGACGCCCGTGATCGTCGTGGTGGTGCTGTCGCCCAGTGCCAGGGGCTCGCTCGCGCTGAACGGCCAGGTCCACAGCGCCGCCGCCGGATCGCTGCCGCAGCCGGTGGAGGCGGACTTCTTGATGGGGCTGCTGGCGCCGGTGAGGTCACCGCCGGAGAGGCTGGAGAGGAGCGACGGCAGGCAGAGCTCCAGCGGCTGGTCGATCCGGTACTTCCCGACGGAGAGGAGCTCGAGGTTCAGCGTGATCGCCGTGCCCGGAAGGACGAACATCCCTTGGGCGGCTGCCGGCGAGGGTGGCATGGGGCTCGCGGTGATGATCAGGACCGGGCCGATGTTGGGCGCGAAGGGGCTGGTCTGGTTGGTGCGCTCGGTGGCATCGGTCAGTCCGTCGCCGTCGCTGTCGGCGCGCAGGGGATCGGACATGACAGGGACCAGTGGCCCGCCCGGGAGCCGCACCAGCCAGCCGCCGACGCTGGTCGCGGCCGTCCCGGGCTGCCAGAAGGCATCGCCCGCCTGGAAGACCTCCTCGCCGTCGCTCAGGCCGTCGCCGTCGGTGTCGGGGTCGGCGGGGCTGGTGTGGCGGCGCAGCTCCTCGGCGTCCGAAAGGCCATCACCGTCGGTGTCTGCCACTGCGGGGTTCAGGCCGAGCTTGCCAGAGTGGCTCGCCTCGTAGCCGTCGGGCAGGGTGTCGCCGTCGGTGTCCCAGTTGTCGCTGCGGGTGCACTGCTGGGCGGGCGGATCGGTGCAGGGGGCGGCGGGGATCTCATCGCTGTCGAGCCGGGCGTCGCCGTCCAGGTCCGGGTTGAAGACGTGGCCGGGGACCACCGGGGCGGCGTCCCAGGCCCAGAGCTGACCCATGTTGGCCGGCAGCACGTCCAGTGTCATCTCGGAGGGCTCGCGGTCCTCGGGCAGGGTGTCGGTCAGGCTCTTGCGGGAACAGAAGGCGCCCTGTAGCGTGCACTCGTCGTAGAACACCTTGGTCTGGATCAACGCATCCACCGACATGTCGACATCCCGCGACGCGTCGCGGAACACGAAGCCCGCGCCGACGGCGGTCCGGCAGTTGAGCGTGCTGCTGTCGGAGGTCGTGCAGCGCTTGTCGAAGTTCAGCGGAAGGACCTCGGAGCGGGCGGACGTGGCATCGAAGCGGCCGGTGACGTAGCTGTCCCTGAGGTCGCCGAGGTCGCCGTCCGACTTCTTCTTGACGACCCCTTGGACTTCGGAGGTCATGAAGAACAGGTTGCCCGCCCTGAGCCCGTACTCCGGGGAGAAGAGGCCGCTGTCCACGTCGCCGAAGCGCGCGTCCTCGACCTCGGTCAGCACCTTGACATCGTAGAAGAAGCGGGTGATCGCGTTGACGATGGTGTCGGTCAGGCTGAACTCGCCGCTGGTCGCGAAGAAGACGATCAGGTCGATCAGGTAGAACAAGGCGGTCAGCACCAATCCGACCGGGTTCAGGCTGATGACGAACATCAGGATGGTGAAGGCGGTGGCGACGATCGCGGTCGCCACCGCGATCTTGACCGCGATGGGGTTGGAGAAGTCGGTCGTCAGCCCGAAGGTGACCCAGATCAAGCCCACGGCCAACACAACGCCGACAACGCCCAGCGTGCGCCCTTCCAGGGCCGAGCGGGTCAGCGGGTAGAGGATCTGTTGCGAGCGGCTGAGGTTGTTGAAGGCCTGGGTAGCCTGATACAGTTGGACGAGATCCTTGGCCGCCGAGACGACCTTGAAGGACTTCCTGAGAAGATCGCCCTGCCCGGTTTGCGGCGAGCGAAAGGTGTAAACGGTGAGGCCGGCGTAGTCGATGCCGACCATCTTGGTCTCGTTGATGTTGGCGCGGATGTACTGCCAGTCCCCGACCGCGCTGTTGCCCATGCGCAGGCCGCCGCCGGGCTCGGCCAGGCGCGCCACGTCGATCAAGTAGGCGTCCAGGGTCAGGCCGGCGGTCCGGTCCAGGAGGGCGGTGATCTGGGCATCCGTCAGTCCGGCCGCGGTCAGCACCAGCCCGTCCGCCGTCATGACCGCGGTGCGGCCGGTGGCCCAGATGTCGTACATGTTGCGCACGACGCTCTGCAGGTCCACCGCCGTCAGCCCCGGATAGGTCGGCTGCAGCGCGGCCAGCGAGGCCGAGACGTCGGCGTAGCGCGCGGCGATCACCGCGTCGCGCTCCTCGGTCGGCAGCGTGCGCCACTCGGCGCCGGCGGCCTGGTAGAGGTTGAGTTGCAGGCCGCGCGTGCGCGCCAGCGGCGTGTCGGCCAGGTTGACGTTGATCTCGCTGCCAGGATCGAGCCGCTCGACCTGGTCGACGTTGTAGGCGCGGGACCGTTCCTCGAAGGCGATGAGGACGGACGGCGTATCGCTGGGGCTGTAGTGGGCGTTCAGGAACTGCGTCAGGCGCCGGCCGGCGGTGTCGGAGATGCCTTCGTCGTGGTGGACGTAGTCGGCCCGATCGACCGCCACCGTCGCCGTGACGCCCCATTTCTCCACGTCCAGGGTGAGCGCCCCGGTGAAGCGGTTGACGACGTCGGCGAGCGACACGTTGTCCGCGCTGGTGAAGGCGGCGTTCATGCCGAAGAGCAGGTTGAACAGTTGGCGGTCGTCGTCCGGCAAGCTCGGCGTGCCCAGGAGCGCGCTCTCGAAGCTCTGGCTGCGCGAGACGGTGGCGCCCGTGACCTGGAACATCGGCTCTTCGTAGGTCTGGAGGGCGAGGGCGTCGGTGCGGACGCTGTTGCCGGTGAACTCGTCGGTCTGCGCCTGCGCCACCCAGACCATCTTCGCGTTCCAGCGGATCTGGCTCTGCTGGGCGGGGGGATAGGCCACTCGGGCGTAGAAGGCGACGATGCGCCCGTTGTCGGCGACCGGCAGGAGCGGGGCGTAGAGGCGGTAAGGCTCGGGCGAGCCGGGGACCGACTCGACCGTCCCCAGGCCGTAGCGTCGTGCCAGCTCGGTGTCCGGGCGGACGTTGGTCAGCACCTCCAGCATCGGGAAGAGGCGCAGGTCCGCGCTGCTGTTGTCCAGGTCCTTCATCTGGCCCTCTTCGTCGGACGGCCAGTCCAGGGCGGACACGTTGTAGCGCAAGCGGTCGGGGTCCTCGGGTCGCACTTGCAGCTCGATGTACTGGTGACCATCGGTGCCGCCGCCCTGCGTGCTCAGCGTGTAGTCTTCCAGCAAGGCCGTGCGGCTGAAGGGGGAGAGGTCGGCGCTGTCGGGCACGCCGTCGCCGTCGTTGTCGTCGTCCCAGATGTTCGGCATGCCGTCGCCGTCGGGATCCCAGGCCTCCTCGTCGGTCGCCGTGCCGTCGCCGTCGGCGTCTATCCGCGGCCCCTTGCCCACCGGCGTCGGCCACTCGGCGCTGTCGATCAGCCCGTCGCCGCCGGCGTCGACCGCGTTGGGATTGCCGTACCAGGTCTCGCCGCCCACGCTGAAGCCGGCGACCTCGGCGCCATCCGGGATCAGGTCCGCGTCGGTATCGTTGCGGTTGGGATCGGTGCCGCGGCAGCCTTCCTCGAAGTCCGACAGCCCGTCGCCGTCCGTATCAACCCCGCTGCTGCCCTGACCGCAAGCGGTAATGCCCGTCCCCCCGCCGGCCTGCGCCAGGCGGTCCAGACCAGCCGGGCGATTGGAGCGGTCCAGGTGATCCACGGCCGCGGGCGCGGGCGATTGCGCTGGGCCCGTCGCGCCATCGGTCCCGGGCAGCGGCGCGGATTCCGTCACCGGCGGACCGTTACCCGCGATGCCCTGCGCCAACACGCTCGCCGCGCCGAAGCCCGCCGCCGAAGCCTGGAAGCGCCGGACGAAATCGGTAACCCGCACGACCTGCGCGAAGGGGCCGCCGACCAGCGCGACGACGGT
>CAZCJG010000066.1:0-15949 GCA_964498575.1 uncultured Anaerolineales bacterium
CCGCCATCAAACCCGGCAACCCGGTCTGCCACCTCGCCATCCCCCACGGCGGTGTCCGCCGCATCCGCGACGCCCTGGCCGGCCTACCCGACGAGACCCTGACCGAGCGCGTGCGCAGCGATTTGGCGACGAATGTGTCGGTGAGCGACGTGGAGTGAGGGGCTGGGAAACAGTCAACTGTCAGCATAGCCGGGCGATCCACCCAAACATCTGGACGGCGGCGAACGTCAATACACCCTCAGGAGG
Organism: uncultured Anaerolineales bacterium; assembly: GCA_964498575.1. Classification (GTDB taxonomy): domain Bacteria; phylum Chloroflexota; class Anaerolineae; order Epilineales; family Epilineaceae; genus CAZCJG01. The sequence continues at coordinate 247 of CAZCJG010000066.1, forward strand.
TCCAAACAAATGCACACCCTAGAGCAGACCACCCGTCGCCAGCGCCTCGCGGTGCCGCGCCTGATCATCCTCATCGCCGCCTTCGCCGCGCTGCTGTCGGCCAGCCTGGCCGGATCGGCCAGCCCGGCCGGCGCCGCGCCCGGCGCCAGACCGGCCGGCGCTCCGCCCGCCACGCCGACCTGGCCACCGCCGGGCCTGATGACCGACATCCAAAACCTCCTCAAACAATACTATGGCCAACGCGCCGACGCTACGACGTCCACCATCCTGCTCGCGCCGCGCTACGAAGCAGAGAAGGCACCGGCCAAGAAAGATCCCGACACCTTGTGGGAGTACGGGATCACCAACCCCGGCTTCAAGACCGCCTGCCATGGCGCGATCACCCAGGCGCAGTTCATCTTCTGCACCGGGCATCGGCTGGCGGCGACCTTCGGCCGCTCGGGCTATGCCGCGGGCCTGACGCTCTCCAGCCCCGCGCTGACCAGCAGCGTCACCCCGCAGACCACGCTCTTCAATCCCGGCATCAGCTACTACACCAACGACGCCATCGCCCGCATCGCCAGCTACTATGCGCTGTACCACATCTTCGCCCACGACTTCGACGCGCCGATCGCCGCCGGCGCCGGCTTCACGCCGGGCAATGCCCGCGACGCCCAGGCCTATCACCGCGCGATGGCACGCGGCTACGAGGCCCATGCGCGCGACATCATCGCGCGGATGTTCCGCGACACGCGCACCAACGCGGACTTCCAGACCAGCCTGACGCGCACCATCGGGCTGGTGGAGATGGCCTACGTGCCGGTGGTCGTGTTCATGGAGGACAAGCAGCTCTGGGCCAGCAACCGCGACCGGCGCAATGCCTTCGGCGTGATCAACGCGATGAACCAGCGCATCTGGTGGGAGTGGGTGTGGACCCAGACCAACGGCCCCGCCACCGCCGGCTTCGTCAACCTCGGCAGCGAGGCGACCTACACCAACCTGCGCCCGCCCGGCGGCCTGCTCGACGGCACCAACGTCTTCACCTACGACTTCGGCGCCGGCGCCGGCCCCGAGGTGATCCCCAGCCTGCGCCCGCCGGGGCTGGACAACCCGGCGCTGGGCACCGACGGCTTCTGGTTCGACGCCGACTACCCGACGCCCGGCGAATGGTGGTGCTTCGCCACCTATCCCTCCGGCAGCCCGGCGCTCACGCAGTGCAAGCTCCAGGCGGCGCGCATCAGCCGGGCCGGGTCGCAAACGCCGCCCGGGCCCTTCACCCCCTTCGGGCAGTACTTCGGCCAGACCGGGCCGGGCAACCCCTGCGACACCCGCGCCTATGCCAACACCGGCTTCAGTTGCGGCAACACCAACCTCGGCTCGGAGGCCGAGGAGTGGATGTGGACCTTCACCGGCGCCCGGCTCGGCCTGTACATCATGAACCGCCTGGCCGCGGTCGGCGATCCCGACCTGCCGGCCAACGCGCTGGGCAAGGCGAGCCACCTGGTCGGCATCGGCACCGGCCCGGTCGAGAGCCCCTATGCCAACCTGAGCGACCGGCTGGGCTACGGCGTGGCCGGCTTCAACGGCGGCGCCGGCTACAACGACGACCTCGAGTGGCTGTGGAGCGCCAATGGACAGGTGCGCGCCACGCGCACGCTATCGGCCGGCCGCCACGACAACGAGCCTCAAAACGGTCGCTACAGCGTCGGTGAGACCGACGTCTCGTCATCTCCGGCCGCCAGCGCGATCGACGGCGATACCTGGGGCATCGCCGGCAAGCAGGAGTACCCGGGTGGGATGGAGAACCACACGCCGGGCCCGAGCTCGCTCTACGGCACGACGGTCTTCCAGCTCCTGCTCGGCGACCAGACCGCCGACCGCTCGAGCTCGGCGACGGGCTTGGCACCCTCCCTGTTCGATGCCATCCACCGCAACCACGTCGATGAGTTCCAGAGTTGGATCTGGCTTTACCAGTCCAGCTACTATCGCTGCACGGGCTCGCCGACCAACGACCCGCTCGACCCGGCCTGCTTCGCCGCCGGCTCCGGCGTGCGCAAGCGCCTGTTCACGCCGCCCAACCCGGCCTCGGCCAGCCTGCGCTTCGACTACTTGTGGCGCTACGACGCGACCGCCTTCGAGCCGGATTTCGTCGCGGGATCGGACAACGCCTGCATCGGCAAGCCCGGCGTGCCCTGGCGCCGCATCCACGACCGCGCCACCGCCGGCGACAACCTGCTGTACCTGCACGACGAGGGCGGCTACGGCGCCTACAACCAGATGCTCCAGGGCACCGGTGGTCTGATGCGCGTCATCGCCGAGCGCTACCCGCTGAACCCCGGCGATCCCGCCTTCGCCCAGGAGCGGACCAACGTGCTCAAGCCCTGGTATGACGAGGCCTTCAACCAGGCCAGCGGCATCATCAGCCTGTACAAGACCTACTACGGCTACGTGCCGGATATCGAGAACTCGACCTGCAGCGGCACCAACCCCGATCCCACCGACCCGACCCCAGCGATGCTGAGCTGGCAGCAAGGCACCGGCGCCTCAACCGAGGCGACGACGATCCGCCGCGCGATGTTCTACAGCCTGGCCGCGCTGTGGAACTACTGGTACGACAGCAACTGGCTGGACGCGGATACGTTCTAGGTCGAGACCATCCCGCCGCGTAGGGGCAGCCCTCGTGGCTGCCCCAGCTGCCCGGCACCGATTCCCGCGCGCCGAAGCGAGCTTGCGTCACCGCAAGCTCAGGGAATCCGCGCCGGCGCCGAAGCAGCGCTCGCGATGTCCTGGATGGCCAGCCCCGCCAGGATGTCGTCGACGCTGGTCCCGGCCGGCAGATGGTCAGCCAGGGTTCGAACGAAGTAGGGTGGGAGCCGGCGATAGTGGAGGATAGCCGTGACGACCACGTCGCGGCCGCTCAGCTCGCCGGCATCGAACGCGTAGTCGAAGGTGGCCGAAGCGTCGCCGCAACCGACCGCCGCTGGTCGCAGCGCACGCACGACCTGGCCATTGGCGGCACGGAAGCGTTGGACCACGGCGTCACCCGTTGGGATCTGATAGGCCACCTCATGCCTCTGCGCGCCATCCGCAGCCCGGCCGTCGGTCAGCACGGTCTGGAAGCTGGTCAGCCACGGATCACAAGCGCCGAGCGGCTGAGCCGACGCCAGCGCGATGTCGGGATAGGGCCGATCCCCGAGCTTCACCTCGCGGCGTCCGCCAGGGGCATGCTCGCGCAGCCATGCCAGCGACTCCGGGACGTCGCAATAGGCCAGATCCTCCGCCGGCTGTGCCAGCCGCCCCGAAGCGCAAGGAGAGGCGAGACCCAGCGCCGCGGCCAGGCACATCGGCTGGCCATCCGTGGTCGCCGCGGCGACTTCGAGCCACCATTGCCGGGCGAAGGCAAAGCCGGTCGGCATGTTGTGGCCGACGTTGCCGATGCTGACCGTGACCGTGGCCGTCAGGACTCCGCGCGCGTCCACGGACCCAGTGGCGACGTCGAGCGAAGCGGCCTGGTCCAGCGGCACCGGGAAGCTGTGGTCACGGCGCTGACGGTCCGGCGGAGCCAGCCCGGCCGGGCCGGCATCGACGATCGGCCCCGGTGCCAGAGGGGGCATATGGCAATCCACGCAGCCAAAGCCGCTGCCGCCGCTTCGAGCGAAGTAGTCCTGCCATTCGTCGAACGTGGTCTGCAAGATCAAGTCGCCCGCGCGATCGACCCGGTTTTCGTCGAGCACCCCCTCGCAGTCGTCGATCTCAGGCTGCGCCGGTTCGTTGCCCTCGAGATCGACCTTGACATTGTGGCAAGCACCGCAGATCTGCGAGCTGACCGAGCCGTCAGCCATCGCCGCGGTCGCCACGCCGTGGTAGGGAACCGGCAGCGCCGGCGGATCGCCCAGCGGCGGCCCGGTGACGCGGCCGCGATAGCCGAGCGGCGCGTCGTGGACGGCGGTCGGCCGGAAGTAGTCGGCGGATGCCCCGTGCATCTCGCCCGGCGACGTGGCCAGCGCGTGGCATGCCACGCACGAGACGCCGTCGTCAAGCACCGGGTGGCGCCGATCGTTCCGCCCGAATCCAAGATCCAGCGGCAGCGTCGCCACGCCCGTCACTTGCGCTCCGACCGGCGCGTGGCAGTTGTTGCAAAACAGCCCGATCTGGTCGGGATGCGCCTTGACGGCCCAGTTGGTCTGCGCGATCACCACCGGGTCGAGTTGCGTATCCGCCATCTGCGAGCGCTGCCAATCGCGGTAGATCTCCCCATGGCAGGCGCCGCATTCAGCGGAAGAGGGGAAGGCCGCCAGCGCCGCCGGCCGGCTCGGCGACAAGCGCGGGCCCGACCACGATACCGACCAGACATGCCAGGCGATCAACACGCACAAGCCCAGCGCCAGCGGCACATGCAGCCAGCGCCAGTCCTGCAAGACATGGTGGTGCCTGCGCTGTTGGGACGCCTGTGCCCGTTGCGCGTCGATCTGGCTCGCCTTGTCCAGGATTCGTCTCCATATGTCTTGCTCGTCCGTGCTTCCAGGGATGCGGGCTGCCGCCGCATCAACGGCAGCCTGGTCGAAGGGCAGCGCCAGGCGCGCGGCCACCGCGGCGTGCAGCTCGCGCGACCCGCCCGCGGTGAGCGAGACGATGCCCGTCCGCAAATCGCGGATTCGATCCGCGGGCGGAACGACCACCCGGCTGCCAACCGCCTCGCCTCGTGCGGCGCGTTTCGGAGCCGTGGCATAGACCAGGCGCCAGGCGATGCCGCTGGCCACCAAGAGCCCGAGCAGAACGAGCGCGACCTTGCCGGCGGTCGGGGTCCAGACCGGCGGCACCAGCGCGGCATGGATCAACGCGACGGCCAGCACCAGGCCGCCGAGGAAAACATGCGATTGGAGCCAGGCCCGCAGGCTGCCCGGCACCCGCTCCTGCAGCCCGCGCTTGCGCAGGGAGTAGACCATCGTCACGCCGAGCAGGGCGACCACTCCAAGCCCGAGCAGCACGGCCTGCGCGAAGACCGCGCTGGATGGATCGGCGGCGTGGTGCCGGATCCAGCCGTAGCCCAGCACCGCACCCGTGGCTGCGAGCAACGCCAGCGCCAGCACCAAGACGAGCCAGGGCCAGGGCTGCGCAAACGCATTCCTCGGGCGTTGGGTATCGAAGGCGGTCTCGATCGCTTCGATCAGCGCCTGCTCGGTCGGGCGCCGGCCGCGCCCGGGCGGTCGCCCGGCACGGGGGGGCATCATGACGACGCCGCCCCGCCCGCGGCCATGTCGCCGGCCTCGGTCGCCGGCAGCTCCAGGCCGATGATCACGCCGGCGGGGTTGGCGATGCGCAGCGCCGCGCCGACCGGGCAGGCGCGGACGCAAGCCCGATCGTCGTGGCCGAAGCACAGGTCGCACTTGACCGCCACCCGCTTGTAGGCCGGCGCGGCCGGTTCTCGAGGGGCGCGGCCCGACAGCGTGCCCAGCCCCGCGTTCACCAAGGCCATGAGCCGGGTGAACGGACCGGTTTCGGTGGTGCTGCCGGTGGGGCCAGGAGCACTGCCGGGCACCCGGTCGTACATCTGGATGTTGTCCCAAGGGCACCGTTCGGCGCACAAGCCGCAGCCGATACAGACGACCGGGTCGTCCTTGTCGTTCAGGATGCGGATTTCGCCGCCCGGCTCGCGCTGGATGGCGTTGATCGGGCACTGCAGGCACATCGGATCGACGCAGTGCAGGCACGCGCTGGGGAAGAGCAGCCGCCCGAGCTGCGGGCCGCTGCGATCCAGCCGGGCATGGCCGTGCCGGCGCGCGCAGGCGTCGACGCAGTTGTTGCAATCGGTGCAGATCGACGTGTCGATCGCGAGGATGTGGCGGCCCTGCAAGACCTGCTCGCGGATCAGGTCCTCGTGTTGTAGCAGCATGGTGGTCGAACGACCGGTCGGTTGACCCAGATAGGTGGGATCGCGCCTCAGCGACTCTTCGTTCTGGCGGGCTTCGTCGTACAGCTTCGCGCGGGCCCACGGATCGCGCGCCAGGGCTTCCCGCACCGCCGGGCCGGGGATTTCGACCAGCTCGACGCGGGTGGCCGCCGAAAGGGTGAAGGCCTGCGGCTGGTCGAAGATCAGCGCCGGCATGCCCGCCACGTCGCCTTCGCCGTAGTAGTCGGCAACGTGCTCGCGTCCGTCGTCGCGCTTGCGGGCCACGCGCAGGAAGCCGGAGCGCACCAGGTAGAGCGAGCCGGGCGGGTCGCCCTGCGCGTAGACCCGCTCACCTGTCTTCAGCACGCGCAGCGCCGCCCGGCGCAGCAGGTCTTCGACCACGCTTTCCGGCAGCTTGGCGAGGAGCGGCGCGGATCGGGCGTAGGTCCACAGAGCCCGGCGGGCGTAAAGCGCTTCCAGCGCCTGCGCGAACGCGGGCGCCTCGCGCATCAGGCGGAAGACCGCCGGGCGCGGCATCTCGACGACGATCGTCGGCTCCAGGGCCACCACGTCGAAGGGTTCGGGCTGGTTGTTCATCACCGCCACCTCGCCGTGGACCGAGCCCGGGCCGAGACCGAGCAGGCGGGTGCGATCGGCGGCGGCACGGTGCGCCGCCTGCTCGATGCGGCCGCGCAGAACGACGTACAGGCGCGTGTGGTAACGTCCGGCCCGGCACAGGACCTCGCCGGGCTCCAGCTTGCGCAGCGTCACGCTGAGCAGCATCCGCCGCAGCGCCTTCCGCGGCGCAGGCTTGAACAGCTCGATCCCGGCGAGGAAGTCGGCGACCTCGTCCAGCATCCAGTCCGACTCCGCTGCGGCGCCGCCGACTTGCAGCTTCATGCGCCGGTCGGGCCTGGCATTTTCGATCTTGAGCTTGTTCCACAGCACCATGTCGGCGCGGCTGAGATCCGCCGGGCAGGCGGGGACGCACTGCTGGCACTGGGTACACGCTTCGACGAAGTCGGCGACATGGGAAAGGCCGACGCGCCCGGCCAGCACGGTGGAGTTGAGCTCGGCTATGGTCACCTGCTGAGACTCGATCAAGGGGCACGCAGCCATGCAATCGTTGCAGCCGATGCAGGCCATCACCTCGCCCTCGACCTTGTCCCACAGCTCCTTCTCCCAGGGATCCCGCGCCGTGCTCATGAGGTCCCTCCCCCCGCGGCAACCGCCAGCGGCTTGCCACAGGCCGCGCAGAATCGCGCGCCCGGGCGGGCCGGCCGCCCACAGTGAGGACACAGGTCCGGCGCGGCGGGCGGGTCTGCGGCGGGCGGGTCTATGGATGCGAAAGGCTGCGGATTGGGGGTTGACCCACCGGCTTGCCCGTCGCAATGAAACGCCAATCGGCATCGCGGGCCCAGGCGCACGATGTCGCCGTCGCGCAGGCGATGCGGGGTGGTGACGAGCCGGTCGTTGACATAGGTGCCGTTGGTGCTGCCCAGGTCGCGCAGGTAGAGCTCGCCTAGATGCAGCGAGATCTGGGCATGGCGCCACGAGACCTGGTCGTCGTCGTCAACCCAGATGCCCGCGTCCGGGCTGCGGCCGAGCATGGTCTCGGGCAGAGCCAGCGGGAAGCGCCGATCGGACCGCACGAGCGCCGCGAGCGGCATGTCGGCCTGTGGGTCGGTGGCGGCGGGCGAGGCGGAAGCGCCGGGGGGCGAGGCGTGCGATTGGTCGGCGGATGAGGCGGGCGATTGGTCGGCGGATGAGGCGGGCGCACCGGGGGGTGCGTCGGCCGGGTCGAAGCGGTAGCGGTAACCGCGCTGGAAGATGTCGATCAGGTCGCCGGGCTGGAGCGCGCGGCTGCCGGTCACGCGGGATTGGTTGACGAATGTTCCATTCCTGCTGTTCAGATCACGCACGAAGTAGCCCGTCTCGCACCATTCGACGACGGCGTGTTGGCTCGAAACGTAGGAGTCGTCGATGGGCTCGTCGTTGTGGTCGCGCGCACGGCCGATTCGGAAGGTGTCCGTCATTTCGAACGCGACGCCGTCGCGCATGCGCGTCAGCCTGGCCCGAGGGGACACGGGTCGGATGATTTGGCTTGGCATGGGAGGGCTATAGGTGGCGGCCGGCGGCTTGGCCGCGATGTGAATGGGGCGCGCGCCCCGATCGGGATCCAGCCAGCTCGCGGCGTCGAGATCCGGATCAAGCAGGGCCGCCTTGTCCACGCGAAAGTCCCTGTTGGCGCTGATCAGGCGCTTGTACTGGCGCCCCGCGCGCCGCACCGCGGTTTTGTGCTCGCCGAGCAAGAGCGCGCCGACCAGCCGGCCTTCGCGGATCACCAGCTTGCGGTAGGCGATCTGGCCCGTGCCCTTCGGGAAATCCAGGAGATCGTCGTCATCCGCCGGCCGGTTGGTCTCGCCGACAGCGGCAAGGTCGAGGTCCCACAGCCTGGTCGCATGGTAGATCGCCCCGGGCTGGTAGACGGCCGCGCCGCCGGCCATGTTGATGCCGGCCACCCGCCCCTGTTGCCGGGCGGGCTCCCACAACCCAGTGCAGCGGAATCCGCCGCGCTGCGCATCCCGGAGCGCGGCGACGTCGCCGGCGGCGTACACGTCTTTCCATTCCGTGCACATGTTGTGGTTGACCGGGATCCCGCGCGATACATCGCGCCCAAGATGGCTGACCAGCGCGACGTTGGGCCGGACGCCGGTCGCGACGGCGGCGATCTGGCAGAGCAGGACCTGCCCGCTGGGCTTGAGCCGCACCTCGCACAGGCGGCCCTGCCGATCCGCGCGTGCCTCGGCGATCTCCTCGTCGCGCAGCACGGTCACGCGCTCCGCCGCTTCGAGTCGGCTGAGCACCAGATCCGAGCACACCGGATCGAGCATGGTGCCGCACAGCGGCCGCCCCCCAAGCAGATAGGTCACGCGCACCTTGCGATCGTGAAAGGCCTGCACCAACTCCAGCCCCAGCGTTCCGCTCCCGACGACGACCGCATGGGTCACGGCCGAGCCATCGATGGCTTCCAGCACGCGCCGAGCGTCCTCGAGCGTGCGCAGCGTGGTGACCCCATCCGGCTGCCCCGGAAGATCGGCGCCGCTCGCCCGCGACTTCGCCGGGAAGGCGGGCGGATTGGCGCTGGCGCCGGTGGCGATCAGCAAGCGGTCGTAGGGCACGGGCGGCCGGCCGCTCCTCAGCACGAGGTGGCGCCGAACGGGATCGACGGCCTCGACGGAGTCGTGGATGCGCTCGACACCCGCGAAAAAGTCCGGCGGCACGGCGAAGAGCTGCGCCTCCTTGATCCCGCCGATCAGGTAGTTGGTCAACGCGGCCCGATAATACGCCGCGTTTTTGTCGTTGCAGACGATTTGGATGCGCCCATCTCCATCCGTCCGCCGGATATACTCCACGGCGGTGAAGCCGGCGGCACCGTCGCCGACGATGACGTAGCGGGTGGGGGTGGGGCGGGGGCTCATGCGGGTGGAGTCATCGAGTGCAGGACGTCATGCAAAGCCAACGTGCTTTTGGACCGACGCATGACATACTTTGCGTGTTTGCGCAGCATTTGTCAAGGTGCAAGGTATTGGCCTGCTGACGCGCGAAGGAGCGCGCAAAAGCCACCGCGATCCTCTACTCAAAGGCATCGCGCCTTTCTGCTCTTGACAAAGCGATCGTACACATGGTATTTAAGTTGTAGAGCCTTTGGCTTGGAAGCCCTCACTGCCGTCTTGCACGGAGATGCCTTGCCATGTCTTACTCCATCCTCGCCAACTCCGCGAGCCCGGCGTTGATCCTATATATCCTGGATGTCAGCGGCTCGATGAAGGAGCCGCTGGGTCGGGAGCGACGTATCGACGTCGTCACCAAGGCTTTGGACCACTCGCTGCGCGTCATGATCTTTCGGTCGACCAAGGGACGTATCGTATCGCCGCGCTACCGCTTGGGCATCCTCGCCTACAGCGACGACACCTGGGACCTGCTGGATGGCTTCAAGCCGGTCAACGAGGTCGCCAAGACCGGCGTTCCGATCCTCAACCCGCGCACCAGCACGGAGACCGCCAAGGCCTTCCAGCTCGCCGAGCGGATGCTGCGCGCCGAGCTGCCCTACCACCAGGGCTGCCCGGCGCCGTTGGTCTGCCACATGACCGACGGCGAATACACCGGCGCGGACCCCGGGCCGATCGCGCAGCGCATCATGGGGCTGTCGGTGCCGGACGGCAACGTGTTGGTCGAGAACATCTTCATCTCCGACAAGCTCCTCGGCCAGCCCATCCCCGACCCTTTCCACTGGCCCGGGATCACGCGCGGCACGCCGCTCGGATCCAGCTACGCGGAAAAGCTGCGCGGGATGTCCTCGCCCTTGCCCGAGAGCTATCGCAAGACGATGGCGGAGAGCAACTACCGCCTCGATCCCAACGCTGTGATGCTCTTGCCGGGCACCAGCCCCGAGCTGGTCGGCATGGGCTTCGCCCTGGCGACGGCGACGCCCTACGCCGGGGGTGCCTAACCGCGTGGCCGTCGAGCTGTGCGCCCCGACCGACCGGGAGACGCGATTGCACGTGGTGCGGGCGGCGCGCCTGGCCTACCGCTGGGCCTACTCGCGGGCGGCGGATACGATCCAGTCCGGCGAGGTCGGCCAGGATGTGCTTTGGGCCCTGCACGACGATCACGCCCTGGTGTTCGCGCTGTGCGACGGGGTCAGCCAGTCGTTCTTCGGCGATGTCGCGGCGCGCATCCTGGGCTACAACCTGACGCGCTGGCTGTGGGACGACCCGCTCGCCGCGCTGCCCGAGGCGGCCTTGCGGCGCAAGCTCAACGCCCTACTGGCTGAGCTCGCCCCGCTCGCTACGCGCGAGGTGCAGCAGATGGCGATCCCCGCCGACACCCCCGCCATGGTGCGCGCGGTGCTCGACCAGAAGCGCGCGATCGGCAGCTCGGCGATGTTCGCCTGCGGCCGCATCGACCCGCCCAGCGCGCACAACCCCGACGGCCGCTTGATCCTCGCCTGGGTCGGCGATCTTCGCCTGCGCCTGTGGCTGGACCACCCGACGCCGCAAGGCAAGCAGCGCCAGCCGGTCAAGCTCGGCGGGCGCAGCTCGACCCACGAGCAATGGTCGACCCTCAGCGGCTTGGTCGGAACCGACAGCATTCACCTCTACCTCTCCGCGGTGCAGGATCCCCAAGGGTCTCTGGCCCAACTGCGCGTGTTCTCGGATGGCCTCAAGCAGCTCGACCAGGCCGGTCCCCGCCTGACGCCGGCGGAGATCGACGCAGCCCTGGCCACCGCGAGACAGGCCGCCGATAGCGACGACAGCTCGTGGTTCGAGGCGTTTTTCGACCCCGACGAGGTCGCGGCGGACATCGCGGCTCAGGCGCACGCGGCGCCCGTCGAAAGTCCGCCGCCCACGCCGCAGGTCGACCCGCCGGCATCACCCCACGGCGCGCCGCCACTGGCGGCGCTCAGCCCGGCCAGTGCGGCGGATGCCGGCCTGGCCTCGACCTGGCAGCGCGCCGTCGCCCGCTACGGCAGGCTCCCGATCGCGATGGCGTTGGGCGCGGTGTGCATGGCCGCCTTGCTCGGCCTGGCGATGCTCCCGCTGCTGACCCTGCCAGGCGGAGGCATGCCGGAAGGCGACGGCACCGCACAAGCCACGGCGTCCACGGTACAAGCCACGGCGTCCACGGTACAAGCCACGGCGTCTACGGTTGCGACGCAAGCGGGCCTCGGGGACGGGGGTGTGGCCATATATTCGACGTCCCCGCCCGAACCGACGCCTGGGTCCAGCCCGGGCAGACCGGGCGCCATACCAACCGCCATCACGCCGACCTTGGTTCCACTGCGCGCCTTCGCGGTCACGGGCTCCGTCGTGGCACGGGAGGGCAGCGGCGATCTGCGACCGCTGGCAAACCTCCAGGTGGCCCTGATAAACGAGGCGGATCGGCTGCGCGCGGTGGACCGGACCGACCAGGACGGTCGTTTCGAGCTGACCGGACAAGCGGCCAGCACCACCCTCGACGCGCTTCGCTTGGTGGTCTCGGATCAAGACACGCGCACCTGGGGGCTGGCAAAGCTTCCCCCCGAGCGGCTGACCTGGGTCGAGGCACCCCAGGCCAGCCCCGCGGATGCTCTTCCAGCGTGGTCGGCGCGCGTTGACAACGTCATCCTGGACACTGACCACTCGCCGAGCGACGTCGCGGTTGTTCACGCCGACATCTGGTTCGATGCCGACGGCGATGGCGCGCACGATCCGGAGGAGGCCGCCGCGCCGGATCGAAGGCTCATGCTGATCGAGATCGATACCGCGAGCGGGACGCCGACGGCGTCCAAGCTCAGCGACGAAGTCTCGGATCGGGGCGGCCATGTCGCGCTGGCGCAGTCGATCCAGGGCGCCGCGGACGTCAGCCTGGCGCTCGATAGCGGCGAGCCGTGCTGGGTGGATACGCGGACGACCAGCACCAGCATCGTCGGCGGCCGCGTCTACCATGCCCGATGCGCGATTGCCGTGCCCGACGAAGAAGCGGCCGCGGCGCCGGGCGCCCCGGCGCGACGAGCGGATGTTCGTGGCCGGCTGGTGGCGGAATCGGCCACCGAGGCCACCGGGTCCGCCGTGAGCGTGGGCGGCTACGACCTGCGGCTCCTCGGCGGGTTGCCGGCGTATGTCGTCGCCAGCGCCAGGAGCGACGAGAACGGATCGTTCGCATTTCTCGCCGTCCCGGACGGTGACTATTGCGTCGAGCTTGTGCCCGGCGCCCTGGCCATGGCATGGCCGGGTTTGGCCGACCTAGAGGTGGCGAGCACGCCTTCGACAGGCGGGACCGCTACGGCGTCCGGCAGTGACATCGGGCTTGCCGCGACGTCATCCGCGTTGACGAGCGGCTGCCTGCCGCCGGCTCGACAGATTGATGTCCAGGCCGGTCAAGCAAATCCGTCCGAGCTTGTGCTGACGATCCGCTAGCTCCATTTCCCACGACTCCCCAAGCAAGGAAAGCGCCATGCCATTCGCCCCCAACGTCGGTGACCGGCTCGACATCGATGGAACCTCGTATGAGATCGCCGAGCATCCCGCCGCGCCGCGAATGCCGTTCGGGCAGGAAGGGCGCGAGGCGATCGTGTACCAGCTCCTGGCGGACAGTGGACCGAAAGCGCTCAAGGTGTTCCGGCCCGCCTTCGTCCGGACGGAGTCGGTGCAGCTCGCCGCGCAGTTGCAGCAGTTCGCCGGCTTGCCCGGCCTCACCGTCTGCAATCGCCGGGTCCTGACCGCCACCCAGCATGCCGCCCTCCTGCAGCAGCACGACGACCTCAAGTACGCCGCCTTGATGCCGTGGATCGAGGGCCCGACCTGGCAGGAAGTGCTGCTGTTGCAAGGCGACCAGGACCGACCGCTGGCCCCGGACCAGGCGCTGCGCATCGCGCGCGCTCTGGCCACCGTGCTGGTGCGGATGGAGGAGGCGGGCGTGGCCCACTGCGACCTGTCGGCGCCAAACGTCATGCTCCCGATGCTGGAGGGCGGCGCTCACGCCGGCCATGGGATCGAGCTGATCGACGTCGAGTCGCTCTACTGCCGCGGCATCCCTCCCCCGGCCCGGCTGCCGGCCGGATCCAGCGGCTACGGCCATCGGACGGTGCGCCACGGCATGTGGGCGGCCGAGGCGGATCGCTTCGCCGGCGCGGTGCTGCTGGCCGAAGCCCTCGCCCTCAGCGATCCACAGGCCTTCAGCCTGTTGCGCCCCCAGCCGGAGAGCGTCTTCCGCGACACCGACCTGCAGGTCGACGGCCCGGCCTACCAGGCAGTCTGGGCGGCGCTGCATCGCTGGGACGCCGCCGTCGCCAACTTGTTCTACCGCGCGTGGATCAGCCAGGACCTCCGCGAATGCCCGACCTTCGGCGAATGGCACCTCGCCCTCGCCCGGCTCGTGGCACCTACACGGCAGTCGCCCCCCCCACCGCCGACGCCGCCGGTCGGCCCGGCATACCCACCGGCGCGAACCCAGGCCGGTAGTTCACAGGTCACCCAACCGAGCAAACCGCGTAGCAATGTGCCCGCATGGATATGGGGGGTCGCGATTCTCTTTGTCTTGGTGCTCGGCGGCGGACTGGCGATGATCGGGCCGCTGATCTTCGATGGGTCCCAGTCAACGCCGGAGCCGCAACCCACGTCCATCGTCGTGGGAGGTGATGCGGGGGGCACTGCGACGGACTCGGTATCGCCGGGGATCCTACCCACCGAATCGGAGACACCCCCGAACACGTATTCAGCGACCGATACGACTCCGATCGAAGGCAATCGCTACTTCGGCGCGGAGCTGCCGCCTTCCCAAGTCGTGGCACTCCGGCTGGTGACGGAGGATTGCTCGGATGCGGTGGACTTCTCGATCAGTTGGGGTATCGACACGTTGCATCAGGAGTTGATGGGCAGCCAGAGGGTCGACGCCTGTACGCAAAGCCTGACCTTCAGCACCGGCGAAGGCGGCCCGGCGACGATCACCGTGGGCAACAAAGCGGATCGCCCGGCACAGGCGCCACGCGCGTTCACGCTAACCAGCGAAGGCTTCGAGTTTGAGTCACCGTAAGGGCCGCGCGAAGCTTGCGCCAGAGTTGACAGCCCGTGCCGCTTGTGGTTCAATCAGCGTGACGGATCGCTTGTCCGTACAACATCCATCCAACAAGCAACATCCATCCAACAAGGAGGAAGGTCCATGTCTCTTTCTGCCCTAGGGCGACTTGCCATCGTCGGCGCGTTCGGGCTGTTGACGTTCAGCACGACGTACGCCATGGAAGCCACGTTGACCGGAACGGTCGGCGGTGACAACGGTGCCTCGAACCACACGATCAAGGTCATGGCCGACGAGCAGGTCGTGCTCGTCCTGGAACAAACCCCCGTCGAGGGCGGCGGCTGCCTGGCGTGGGAGTCGTTCCACATGTGGGTCTACGAGGCCCCCAAGATCCGCGTGGGACCGTCGGCCCCGACGAGCAAGCAGTGCGTCCAGGAACTCCTGTATCGCGCGAAGAAGGACGGAACCGTGGACGTGGCGGTGAAGAACTACTCGAAGGATCCCGCCTTCACCGTTTCCTACACCCTGAAGGTGACGGGTGCGGAGTCCGCCGCGCCGGCCATGGACGCGCCGAAGGCGGCGGAAGCATCGCCCGCGCCCGCTCCCGCGGCGACGGCCCTGCCCGGCCCGGCCGCGTCCGGCTTCGGCCCGGCTCGCTAGCCGACCGCCATCGCGACGACCACGATCACCAGCGTGACCAGGACCGCCAACGCGGCCAGCACGCAACCATGATCGGTCGTCGGCTTCTGCGAGGTGGCCGATGGTGATGTGCCAGGAGCCACGGGTGGCGTGGACGGCGTGTCCGTCCCTTTCCATCCACCGATAAGCCCCTCCGGCGGCGAGGGGCCGCTGATACCGGATCCACCCCTAAAGCGCCCCCCCGCCGGTGAAGGAGTTGAGTAGCCGCCGATCGAGCCTTGCGCGATCGGCGGCGGGTTTTGCACGGGCGGGCCGCTGCTGATCGCTTGCAGCGACTCGCGCATGTCGCGTACGCTTTGCCAACGTGCGCGGGCATCGAACTCCACGGCGCGGGTGACAACGCTGGCCAGCATGGGCGCCACGGCCGGGTTCAAGCTGATCAGGGGTGGGAACAGGAACGGCTCCAGCGCCGGGTCGCGGCCGGTCAAGAGGCAGTGCAGCGTCGCGCCGAGCGCGAAGATGTCGCTGCGCTCGTCGGTCTGCCCCTTGCCGTACTGCTCGGGCGGGGCGAAGCCCGGGGTGCCGATCACTTGCGTGTCACCCGGCTTGCCCGGCTTGAAGTTGCGGGCGATACCG
>CAZCJG010000067.1:0-15944 GCA_964498575.1 uncultured Anaerolineales bacterium
GGCGTTGCGGTCGGCATCGGGGTCCGCGTGGCGGTGGGGATCGCCGTGGACGTGGGGGTCGCGGTGGGCGGGATAACCTCGACCTCGGGGATGGGGAAGGTGATCTGGCCCGGCTGGCCCCAGCCGTCGGTGTAGCTCGCCACGGCCTGGACGTTGGTCGGCCAGCGGCCGGCGGCCTGGGGCTGGATGGTCAGGTGGAAGGGATCGGGCAGGGTGGGCAGGCGCGCGATGGTCCACAGGACGTCCGCGCCGCCGACGGTCCCCGGCGGCGTGACCGAGCCGGCGACGAGGCGCATGTTGGCCGGCAGGGTGTCGGTGAGCTTGAAGTCGGTCGCCAGGACCTCGGGCACGCTGTAGCGGACCATGCGGTGCTGGGCCTGGTCGTAGTCGAAGACCGTGTCGGCGTCGCTGGAAGCCAGCGGCTGGGCGTCGGCGTTGTAGGGCGTGCCGTTGAAGCGCAGGCGCCGGTAGCCGGTGCGGTTGCCGTCGAAGATCATGATCTGCGTCCCGGCGGCACGGATCGCCTCGGCCTGCTCCTCGGCCGGCACGTAGCCGCGGCAGTCGCCGTCGCGGTACTCGAAGGCGCGATTGCAGTAGTCCGGCTGGTAGAGCAGGATCACGGGCCGGCGCGGGCTGGACGGCTCGAACTGCTCCTGGGCGACCTGGAGTGCATCGCGCAAGCGGGGATACGAGACGCAGTAGACGTAGCCGGGATAGCCATTGCACGTGCCCGGCCAGCGGCGCGGGATGCGCTGGAGGGCCGCCAGGACCTGGGCGGGGTCGTTGGTCAGCGGGATCTGGACCTCGGTATCGCCGAAGTAGGCGACGATGCCGACGCGGTGCTTGGCGAAGTCGATGCGCGAGACCAGGCGCCGCAGCTCCTTGATGATCGGCGCCGCCGGATCGTCCGCCCCGTTGTCCAGTCGCAGGCGCAAAGGGGGATACTCGATCACGGTTAGCATGATGTCGCTGGGCGCCTCGCCGATGCCGCACTGGCCGCTGACGGTCAGCGTGATCTCCGTGGTCTCGCCCAGCGTCAGGCGGGTGGGGCTCGCGGTCTTGTCGCCGGCCAGCACGCAGGTCGCGTCGTCCGGCACCGGCACCACGTCCGCGCCGGGCGCCGCCGGCGCGAAGACCGCGATCTGGCTGGACCGCCCGTCCGCCACGAACACCCGCCCCGCCGCGTCCGCCGCCAGCGCCGAAAGCGTGCTCGGGTCGGCGGACGCCGACGGCCGCGCGTCGAAGCGCGCGGTCACCGTGCCGTCAGCGGCGTAGCGCTCGACGTAGCCCGCCTCGCGCAGGCCGAAGAGCACGCCGCCCGGCCCGCCGGCGATCTGGCGGACGTCCGGCGCGAGCGGGATCCGGCCGAGCGGCGTCCCGTCCGCCGCGAACACCTCCGCGAGGTCGGCGTAGTCGTTGAGCACGTAGACCCGCCCGTCCGGCCCGACGCTGAGGTCGACGTAGGGGTTGACCGCGAAGGACGTGGTCGTGTCCTCCGGCAGGTCCCACTTCACCGTGCGCCGCCCGCCGTCGGCTGGGACCAGCTCGATCCGGGCGTCGTCGACGCGCTGCTTGGGCAGGCGCTCGAAGACCAGGGCGAGGAGCTGGGCGCCGGCAGGGTTGTAGGCGATGTCGATCACCTCCAGGCTGTCCACGGGACCCTGGCGGCTGACGGTCCTGGCCGGCGACATCACCGCGAAGGGGTTGGTCCACACCGGCTCGAGCACGTCGACGGTCTCGCCGAACTCGCGCACCTGGACGTTCCGGAATCGGCCCAGGCCGTGTTCGGTCTCCACCCAGCCCGCCCCGCCGCCGTCGCGCGCCGGGCCGGGGGTGGGCGAGGCGGACGGCGTCGCCGTCCCGCGACCCTCGGCGCCGCCGACCTGCCCGCGGTGCTCCCGCAGGTAGTAGCCGTAGATCTCGCCCGCGCTGTCGGCGCCGTCCGCGCGCAGGACGGTGAAGCGGTCGTTCGTCCCCGCCCCCTGGCGCGTGGTCAGCGCCACCGTGCCGCGCGCCGCGCCGTCCGGCCCGAAGTAGCGGCTGTAGCGCGTCCGGTCCTGCACGAACACCTGGCCGAGCACCCCCGAGCTGACGACGAAGGGCACGACCAGCCCGCCGTCCTCGCGGCTGTTCTGGCCGGAGAGCCACACCGTATCGACCCGCGCCAGGTCGTCGTCCCGGAAGCGGACTACCGCCGGCGTGGTCGGCAGGCGCGTATCCTTGCCGCGGCGGGTGCCGTAGCAGGCGCCGTCGTTGGGATCGTAGGTCGCCAGCGCCGCGAACTGCCCGGTGTCCGGCCGCACCCGCGGCAGGCGCACGGTCTGCTTGCAGATCGTCCCGTCCGCCATCGTGCTGCCGATGGTGTAGGTGTGACCGGCGGGGGTCAGGCGGCAGGCTCCGGTCCCGTCCCCGACCCAGACGTCGTCCTCGCCCAGGGCGTGGACCACGGTCGCGCGGCATTGCTTGAACGGCGGGATGCCGTTGGCCGGCGGGCTGTACTTCGGCGCGTTGAGCAGGTAGGCGCGGCGGAAGGTGGCGCCGGCGGGACCCAGGTCGAAGAGCTGGACGCGCAGGGCCAGCATGTCGCCCACCGCCAGGACCTTCCCGTCCGGGCTGACGCTGACGTCGATGAAGCCGGTGAACCGCCCGTCCTCGGTCCCCAGCCCGCCGAACGCGAAAAGACGGTTCCCGTCCCGGTCGAAGGCCTGCACCCGGTTGGCCTCCCGATCCGCGACGAAGACCCGCCCATCGGGCCCGGCGGCGATCGCCGCGCCGTCGATGCCGCCCCAGTCCGCCAGGTACTTGCCGTCCAGGTCGTAGACCACCACCCGGTCCGACGCCGTGTCCAGCACGTACACCCGCCCGTCCGCCGGGGCCACCGCGAGCTTGCCCGCCGCGCCCAGCCGCTCGCGGTCCGGGCCTGTCGCCCCAAACGGCGGCAGGAACTGCCCGGTCGGCAGGACGACGTGGACCCCCGCCACACCGGCGTCGCTGATGTAGACCCGGTCGTCGGGCCCGATGTCCAGCCCCACCGGCTCGCGCAGCGCGCTCGTCGCGTCGGCGGCCTTGGCCGGCCACTGGCCGATGCGCGTGTAGGCCTCGCGCGCGACGGCGGGCGCCTGGGCGCGCAGCGGAGCGGGCGGCGCGGAAGCGGGGGGCAGGCCGGTCAGGACCGCGGCGGTCAGGACCACGGCGAGGAGCGATACGACGGTGCGACGGGCGATGGTGGGCATGGGTGGCTCCTTGGTGTTGGCTGAAGATCGGACGAACGGCACAAAGCGACTGTGACCGGACAGGGCGCGTGACCGCGTCCTCCGATCGTATCGTCAACACGGGGACAAATGGTAGCGCGTCAACCGCTCGCCCCGGCCCCACCTTGACCCCAACCCGGCCCCGCCTTAGAATCCAGCCCATGCGCGTCCTCTTCCTGCTCACCTACTACCATCCCCATTGGACCGGCCTGACCGCCTATGCCCGCCGCATCGCCGAGGGCCTGGCGCGGCGCGGGCATGCCGTTCATGCGCTGGCGACCCAACACGAGCCCGATCTCAAGCTCCGGGAGGTCGTCCACGGCGTCCTGGTGCACCGCGTGCCGCCACGCTTTACCGTCAGCCGCTCGGCAATCGCGCCGGGCCTCCTGCCCGAGCTCGGCCGGTTGCTCGACCAGATCGACGTGGTCAGCATCCACATCCCCTTCCCCGAAGTGCTGCCGGCGACGGCCTTGATCCGGGCCCGCGGCCGCTCGGTCTTCATCACCCATAACGGCGACCTGGTCCTGCCGGCCGGACCGCAGAAAGCCCCGCTGGAGGCGCTCTACTACGCGACCACCGGCGCCGCCGGCCGCCTGGCCAGCGGGGTGATCCCGCAGACCGAGGACTACGCCCGCACCAGCCGGTTGCTGGCGCCGCTGTGGCCGAAGCTGCACTTCATCTACGCCCCGGTGGACCTGCCGCCGCCCGATCCCGAGGCCACGCTGGCCTGGCGGCGCGAGCTCGGGCTGGAGGACAAATTCCTGGTCGGCTTCGCGGGGCGCTTTGTCGAGGAAAAGGGCTTCGACTACCTGCTGCAGGCCGTGCCGGAGATCGTGGCGCGCATTCCGAACGTCCACTTCGTCTTCGCCGGGGAGTACGAGATCCCCTACGAGCATTTCTTCGACGCGCACCGCCAGATGTTGGAGGCCAACGCCGATCGCTTCACCCTGCTCGGGCTGATCACCGACCCCCAGCGCATGGCCAACTTCTACGGGCTGATCGACTTGTTCGCGCTGCCCAGCCGGTCGGATTGCTTCCCGTCGACCCAGATCGAGGCGGTGCGCAGCGGCACGCCCCTGGTCACCGCCGACATCCCGGGCGCGCGGGAGATCGTGCGCGTCACCGGCATGGGCCGCATCGTCGCCGCGCGCGACGCGCAGGCGCTGGCCGAGGGCATCCACGCCGTCGCCGCGCGGCTCGACGACTACCGCGCGCGCCAG
This sequence comes from uncultured Anaerolineales bacterium, assembly GCA_964498575.1. Taxonomy (GTDB): domain Bacteria; phylum Chloroflexota; class Anaerolineae; order Epilineales; family Epilineaceae; genus CAZCJG01. The sequence goes on from CAZCJG010000067.1 coordinate 4,472, forward strand.
GCGCTGGCGCTGGAGATCTTCGACCCCGACAAGACCTTCGACGCCTACGAGGCGCTGTTCGAGGCGTCGATTGCCGCCGCGGGGTGACGTTTGGGGCGACTCGCGCCATTGCCATCATAACATTTGGGTAACATCTCGCGTCTGAACTGCATCGAGACCCTATCGAGAGAGGCAAGCACATGGCCCGGCAGGTCGTCGAACCCCGCATCCGCGGTTTCATTTGCACTACTGCGCATCCCGCCGGCTGCGCCGCCCAGGTCGCGCGGCAGGTGGCGGCCGCCCGGCGCGATCCGGCCACCTGGGGCGGCGGGAACCTGCTCGTGATCGGCAGCTCGACCGGCTACGGGCTGGCCAGCCGGGTCGCCGGCGCCTTCGGGCACGGCATGGGCTCGATCGGCGTGTTCTACGAACGGCCGGCCGACGAGCGCCGCACCGCCTCGGCCGGCTGGTACAACGCCGCCGCCCTGGATCAGGCCGCCGCCGCGGCCGGGCTGTACTCGACCAGCATCAACGGCGATGCCTTCTCCAACGAGATTCTGAAGGAGACGCTGGCGCGCGTCCGCGCCGAGCTCGGCCCGCTGGATGTCGTCGTCTACAGCCTGGCGGCGCCCAAGCGGGTGGACCCGGAGACCGGGCAGGTCTACGGCTCGGTGCTCAAGGCCATCGGCCAGCCTTTCTCGACCAAGTCGATCGACCTGCGCAACGACACGGTCACCGAGGTCACGATCGAGGCGGCGACGCCCCACGAGGTGGCCGACACCGTGGCCGTGATGGGCGGCGCCGACCTGCGGCGCTGGATCGAGGCGCTCCTGGCCGCCAAGCTGCTCGCGCGCGGCGCGCGCGTGGTCGCCTACTCCTACATCGGCCCCGAGGTCACCTGGCAGGTCTACCGGCACGGGACCATCGGGCGGGCCAAAGTCGACTTGGAGGTGACCTGCGCCGCCCTGAACGAAAGGCTCGACCGGGCGATCGGCGGGAGCTGCCGCGTCTCGATCAACAAGTCGATCGTCACCCAGGCCTCGGCGGCGATCCCCGCCGTGCCCCTGTACATGAGCCTGCTCTTCAAGGTGATGAAGGAAGCCGGCACCCACGAGGGCCCGATCGAGCAGATGGTCCGGCTCTTCGCCGACCACCTCGGCCCGGGCCGCCGCGCGCGGGTCGACGACGAAGGCCGCATCCGCCTCGACGACCTCGAGATGCGCGCCGGCATCCAGGCCGAGGTGATGGCGCGCTGGCCGCGCGTGACCACCGCGAACCTGCGCCAGATCAGCGACTACGGTGGCTTCCAGCGCTACTTCCACCAGCTCTTCGGCTTCGACGTGCCGGGGGTGGACTACGGCGAGCCGGTCGAGATCGAGGTGCCGCTGGACGCCGCCGCGGCATGACCGCCCCCGCCGCCTCATCCCTCCGCGCCGAGTTCCTGCTCGATCCCGGCGTGGTCTTCCTCAACCACGGCTCCTTCGGCGCCTGCCCGCGGCCGGTGTTCGAGGCCTACCAGGCCTGGCAGCGCGAGATGGAGCGCCAGCCGGTGGAGTTCCTCGGGCGGCGCTTCGGGGCGCTGATGGCCGAGGCGCGCGGGCGGCTGGCGGGCTACCTGGGCGTCCGGGCGGGCGATCTGGTGTACGTACCGAATGCGACGACCGGCGTCAACATCGTCGCGCGCAGCCTGGCGCGGCACCTGGCGCCCGGCGACGAGGTGGTGACCACCGACCACGAGTACGGCGCCTGCGACCGGGCCTGGCGCTCGGTCTGCCATCATCGGGATGCGGTCTACCGCCGCGTGTCGATTCCGCTGCCGGTGACGACGCACGACGACGTGGTCGAGCGGCTGTGGTCGGCGGTCGGGCCGCGGACGCGGCTGCTGTACATCAGCCACATCACCTCGCCGACCGCGCTGACCTTCCCGGTCGAGGCGCTGTGCGCCCGCGCACGCCAGGCCGGCATCCTCTCGCTCGTCGACGGCGCCCATGCGCCGGGCCAGCTCCCGCTGGATCTCGCGGCGGTCGGAGCGGACTTCTACACCGGCAACTGCCACAAATGGCTGTGCGCGCCGAAGGGGGCGGGCTTCCTCTACGCCCGGCCGGAGGTCCGCAACATGATCATGCCGCTGGTCATCAGTTGGGGCTCCGAGAGCATGCTCGCGACCGGCGATCGCTTCCTCGACGAGCTGGAGTTCAGCGGGACGCACGACTACTCGCCCGCCCTCGCGGTGCCCGACGCGATCGACTTCCAGGCCGCCCGCGACTGGCCGGCGGTGCGCGAACGCTGCCATGCGCTGGCGCGCGCGGCGCGGGAGAGGTTAATCGCGCTGCCCGGCATTCGGCCGATCCACCCCGACGATCCGGCCTGGTACCAGCAGATGGTCGCGGTCGAGCTGCCCGAAGGGGCGGACCCCTGGGTGATCAAGGACCGGCTGTATGACGAGCATCGCGTCGAGATCCCGACGGTGGTGTGGAACGACCGGCCGCTGCTGCGGGTGTCGGTACAGGGCTACAACACGCCGGAGGACATCGACGCGCTGGTCGCGGCGGTGCGAGCGGTGGTCTATCCCGGACGATAGCCAGGCTGTTAACTACTAGTGGCCGCCTGGTGACTGACTACGAGTGGTCGCCTAGCGACGCGTGGTTGCCTAGCGAGGCGTGGTTGCCCATCGCGCAACGACGCGGGGCGTAACATCGACTGCTGCGACGGATGCGCGGCATGGGGTCCCAGCTTCGCCAGGTTCGAGCGGACCATTGATTTGGGGACCATCGACATGCGGACCATTGACTCAGGGGAGAGTTCCACCATGCGACAATCGCTCTTGACGAGCCGGGGTGTCCGGCTCGCCGCGCTTCTGGCCTGCCTCGGGTCGGGGCTGGTCGCGGTGCTGGCGGCGCGCGGCCAAGCGGAGATCGTGGCCCAGTCGCCGCCGCTGTTCTTTCCGGACCTGCAGTTCTCGGGCGCGTCGGCCGGCCGACTCCTGGCGACCGGCGGCGATAGCCGGGCGCCGGCGGTCCGGTCCCAGGCGCGCGCGGGTCTGGCGCAGGCCGGGGTGCCCGATGCGCCGGACGCGATGGAGGCTCAGGAGGGCTTCGGGACTTCGGTGATCGAGCTGCAGAGCCTCGACGACCGGGACGAAACCGTCGAGATCGAGATCGCCGAGAAGCGCAGCGGCGAGCGGGCGGCGCGGGTGGATGCCAGGCTGGCCGCGGGCGGGTCGACCAGCGTCGACCTGGCGAAGGTCAGCGGGCTGAGCCTGGGCGATTACGCGGCCTGGCTGCGCGGCGAGGGGCGCTTCGGCGCGATCTCCCGCACGCGCTGGGCCAACGGGGCCGCGGCCGCCTACCGCGCGCCCGAAGCGGACTCCGAGCTGATCATCCCGCTCTTCGTCTCCAACGTGCTCGGGCAGTCGACGATCTTCTCGGTCCAGAATACCCGCGACGACAGCCCCAACGAGGTCCAGGTCAGCATCCTGGACAACGACGACGGCGGGACGGTGCAGTACATCGAGCAACCGCTCGAACCGGGGCAGACCGCGAGCTGGGACACCTTCCTGGACAAGTCGCTGTTCAACCCGCCGGCCATTCCGGACAACGCGCACGGCGGCTACGTCGGCTCGGTCCGCCTCAAGTCCAACGACGCGGTGTCCGGCATGGCCTACGGCGACGCGCTCCAGGGCAAGGGCTCGTCGGCCTTCGCCGCGCGCCCGGTGGCGCTGGCCAGCCCGCAGCAGTTCCTGCCGCTGGTCCGCGCCGGGCTGGGCGGCGACAGCCTGATCGGGATCGCCAACCCCGAGAACCGCGCCATCGACGTGACGCTGACCTATCGCGGCGCGCCGTTCGCCCCGCCCGGCTCGGGCGAGGGGACGACCCAGCGCTTCAAGATCGGGCCGCGCGGGACGGCGATCATCGACCTGAGCGAGCGCGACCGCGGCAACCAGCCGCCGCCGGCGCTCGGCCGCTTCGCCGGCAGCGCCGCGATCCAGGCCAGCGGCCCGGTGCTGGCCGCGACGATCGAGGACCGCCGCGTCGAGGGCAAGGTCGACGGCATCGCCGCCTACAACGCCTTCGGGCCGCAGGATCTCGGCACGGTGCTGGCCTTCCCGCTGGTGCGCCGCGCCACGGACTACGCGACGACCGCCTTCGCGGTGTACAACCCCGGCTCCGGCACGGCCCACGTCGAGATCGAGCTGCGCGGCGCGGACGATCGCCCCGCCGGCAATCCGGCGCTGGACGTCGCGGGCGGCGACGTGGCCTGGCTCAGCCTGAGCGAGGTGCCCGGCTTCGCCGCCGGCACCGGGCGGGCGCGCCTGGTCGCCAGCCGCCCGGTGGCCGTGCTGGCCTACGAGGAGCGCGATATCACGGTCAAGCCGCCGCCGAAGCCGCTCCAGCTCACGCTGTCGGAGATCATGGACTCGGGCACCGCCGGCAGCGCCCGGCTGTCGCAAAACGGCTCGGTGGTGGACGTCGAGATCCGCCTCGACGGCGGCGCCTCCGCCAGCGCCTCGATCAACGAGGGGGTGTGCAGCTTCCAGCCCGGGGCGGAGCTCTATCCGCTGGAAGCCGTGGACGCCGGCTTCTCCTTGACCAAGCTGACCCAGGTCTCGCTGACCGAGCTGTCCACCGGCGCCAACGCGATCCGCATCCACGGCCCGGGCTTCGGCGGGCGGCGGCGCCAGCTCGCCTGCGCCATCATCCCCTACGTGGCGCGCGCCGAGGATACCGACCTCTCGGTGGTCGAGGCGCTGGTGGTCGAATCGGCCGAGCTCCCGCCGACCGAGACGCCGACCGCGATGCCGCCGACCGAAACGCCGACCACCCCACCGAGCGCCACCTCGACCCCCGTCGGCCCGAACCCGACCACGCCGCCGGGGCCGACCAGCACCCCGGGAACGCCGAAGATCTACCTCCCGTTCGCCCAGAACAAGGAATAGCCGCCCAGCGGCTCAGCCGCGCGAGTCGGCGAGTCCGCCGCCCGCCCAGCGGTAGAACATCTGCTTGGTCAGCTCGGACACCGCGACATAGCCGGCGGTGATCGCGAGCATCGCGGCCATGAGCGGCGCGGGCAGGGGGACGAAGCCGACGAGGCGCCCGACCGGCAGGTAGGGCAGCGCCACGGCCACCACCGCGACGGCGAGCGTGGTCACCCATAGCAGGGTGCCCGGCCGGCTGCGGAAGAAGGGGCGGCGGGTGCGGACGACCAGGGCGATGGCCAGCTCGGTGAGCAGCGACTCGACGAACCAGCTCGTGCGGAAGGTGGCTGGCCCGGCGCGGAACACAAGGAGCAGCACGCCGAAGGTGAGGAAGTCGAAGGCCGAGCTGACCAAGCCGAAGCCGAGCATGAAGCGGCGGATGAAGGCGACGTCCCAGCGGCGCGGCCGGTCGACCCATTCGGGGTCGACGTTGTCGCTGGCGATACCGAAGGCCGGGAAGTCCGACAGGAAGTTGTTAAGCAGCACCTGGGTGGCCAGGAGCGGCAGGAAGGGCAGGAAGATCGACGCGCCGGCCATGCTCAGCATGTTGCCGAAGTTGGCGCTGGTCGTGGTGAACACGTACTTCAGCGAGTTGGCGAAGGTGCGGCGCCCGTCCTCGATGCCCTGGCGCAGCACGTCGAGGTCCCGCGACAAAAGCACGAAGTCCGCCGCCTCCTTGGCCACGTCGACCGCGCTGTCGACGCTGATCCCGGCGTCCGCCGCGTGCAGCGCCGGCGCGTCGTTGATGCCGTCGCCCATGTAGCCGACCACGTGGCCCATCTTGCGGAGGGCGAGGATGATGCGCTCCTTCTGGTTGGGATCGACGTCGACGAACAGCGTCGTGCGCTCGGCGCGCTGCCACAGCGCCTCGTCGCGGAGCTGGCCGATCTCCTGGCCCGTCAGCACGCCCTCGATCTCCAGGCCGACCTGGCGCGCCACGTGCTCGGCCACCGGCCGGTTGTCGCCAGTGATGATCTTCAGCCGCACTCCCAGCCGCCCCAGCGCCGCGATCGTCGCCTGGACGCCGGGCTTGGGCGGATCGAAGAACAGCAGGAAGCCGGCGAAGTCCAGCCCCCGCTCGTCCTCGCGCGTGAAGGCCCCCGCCCGCGCGGGCAGCGTCCGGGTCGCCACGCCCAGCACCCGATAGCCCTCGGCGCTCCAGGCGGCAAAGCGCGCCTCAATCACCGCGCGCCCAGCCGCGTCCAACGGGGCCGGCCCGCCCCCGCCCCCCGCCACCCGCCCACACACCTCCAGCACGCTCTCCAGCGCCCCCTTGGTCAATAGCGTCACCTCCGCGCCGGGATCGCCCCCCTGGCGGACCACCACGCTCAGGCGCTTGCGCACGAAATCGTAGGGGATCTCGTCCACCTTGACGATGCCCGCGGCGTCGGCGTCGCCCAGGCCGGCGGAGGCCAGGATCGCCTCATCCAGTGGGTTGGCCAGGCCGGTCTGGAGGCGCGCGTTGAGCCAGGCGGCCCGGCGGACGGTCTCCGAGGCCTCGCCGTCCGTCCCCAACGCGCCGTCCAGCCGCACCACGCCCTCGGTCAGGGTGCCGGTCTTGTCGGTGCACAGCACGTCGACGCTGCCGAAGTCCTCGATGGCGTTCAGGCGGCGCACGATGACGCCGCGCTGGGCCATGCGCTGGGCGCCCTTGGCCAGGTTGATGCTGATGATCGCCGGCAACAGCTCCGGCGCGATGCCCACCGCCAGGGCGATGGCGAAGAGCAGCGACTCGATCGGCGGCTTGCGGGCGAACACGTTGCCGGCGAAGACGACCAGCACCAGCACGAACATCACGTAGGTGAGCATGAAGCCGAACTGGCGGATGCCGCGCTCGAACTCGGTCTCCGGCGCCCGCAGGCGCAGGCGCTCGGCGATCGCCCCGAACTCGGTCGCCGGCCCGGTGCGCACGACCAGCGCCGTCGCCGTGCCGCTGCGCACGCTCGTGCCCGTGAAGACGGTGTTGGTCCGCCCGGCCAGGCTGGCCGTCGGCGGGACCGTGCCCGGGCTTTTCGCCACGGGGAAGGTCTCGCCGGTCAGCACCGCCTGGTTGACGAAGAAGTCCCGCGCCTCCAGCAGCACCCCGTCGGCCGGGATCAGGCTGCCGGCGGAGAGCGCCACCACGTCCCCCGGCACGATCGCCTCGACCGGGACCGATCGCGGCCGGCCGTCGCGCAGCACGCTGGCCTTCAGCGACAACTGCTGGCGCAGCCGCTCGACCGCGTTGGAGGCGGAGTACTCCTGGACGAAGCCGAGGATCGCGCTGCCGAGCACGATGAGGAGGATGATCCCGGCATCCACCCATTCGTGCACGAAGGCCGAGATGATCGCGGCGAAGACCAGGATCAGGACCAGCGGGCTCTCGACCTGGCGCAGGAAGAGCCGCAGCGGCGTCACCTGCCGCCGCGTGTGCGGGCTGTTCGGCCCGAAGCGGCGCAGGCGCGCCTCGGCCTCGCCCGTGGTCAGGCCTCCCGGCGCGCTCCCGGTCAGGTCCAGGAGCTCCGCCGGGGGGCGGGACCAGTAGGCGTCGTCGGGGAGGACGGCGCGCGGCGGGGTGGCCACCTAGCGGCAGCCCACCCGGAACACCAGCCCGTTGAACAGCGGGTGGTAGGGCTTGCCCGAATCGACCAGGGTCAGCGCCGTCCGGCGCGGGTTGGACGGGCCGGCCGGCTTGCCGGGGTCCAGCGGCTGCAACCAGCCGCCGATGAGCTGGGGCTGGGCCAGCGCCGCGGCCAGCGCCGCCACCGGCACCTTGCGCCGCGCCACCGGGCAGACCGTCGGCGCCGGGCCGGTCGGTGAGGGCACGACGACCGGCGGCACGAGGGTGCTCGTGACGGGCGGCGTGCCGGTGGCCGGGGGCGGATAGGGCGGTGCGGTCGGCGTATCCGTCGGCGCGGGCGTGTCCGTCGGCTCCGGCGTGTCGGTGGGCGCGGGCGTCTCGGTCTCCGGCGGCGGGTAGGCGGGCGAGGTTGCTGTGGAGGCGGGGGACGTCGGCGTCGTTGTGGGGGGCGGCGGGGCGAGGATGTCGGCGTCCTTGACCAGGATCGGCTGGAACTCCCGCCACGGCGCCGGCGGGCCGGGCGGCGCGGCGGCCGGGGGTACCAGGCCGGTGTAGCTGGCCATGTCGCGCGCGCCGCTGCGCGAAAGGTCGGTGACGACGACCGCCACCGGCTGGTCGCTGGTCACCACGGCGGAGCCCGAGCTGCCGTCCGGGAAGGCGGCGATGCTCGGCGGCCAGAACAGGTGTGCGCCGCCGGGCGGGATCAGCGCCGCGCAGTCGGCGCCGCAGCCGGTGATCGCCGCGCCCGTGCCATCGCGCAGGCGCAGCGTCGTGACGGCCGCGGTCGGGCCGAGGTTCATCACCTGCACCGGCGTCGTCAGCCGCCGGGCGGTGTGGTTGCGCCGGAAGAGCGGCAGGGTGGTGGTGGTCCCACCCCGGCTCGCCGGGACCGCGTCGTAAGCGGCAGCCATCCGCCGGCCGCTGTGCTGATCGACCACCGCTGCCGTCACCATGCCGCCGGTGGCTTCGATGACCGCCGCCGCCGTGCAGCCGGCGGGCAGGGGGCTGGCCCCCGCCGGCGGCCAGGCCACGCCCGGCGCCTGGCTCACCCGCGCGCCAGTCCCCGCCGCCAGCACGAAGGTCGGGTGGATGAAGGACCGCCCCAGGCAGGTGCCCGCCACGCCGGTGTAGCGGATCGTCACCGCGGCGTCGGTGGCGCCCGGGTTGATCACATGCATCCAGGTGTCCAGCGGCGGCGAGCCGGTATCTTGCGGATCGAGCGGCGCCGCGGCATGCACGACCGGCGCGTGGAGCCGGCTCGCGGCCTCCCCCACCGGCACGCCCTCGGCGGCGTAGACGGCCATCGGGCTGGACGCGATGTCCACGATGGCGTTGGCCGCGAGCGCGATCGCCGCCGGCGACCAGATCCGCGCATGCCCCGCCGTGCCCAGCGGCGCGAGCCAGGTGAGGTCGAAGGTCGCCGAAGCGCCGGGGTCGATGCCGACGAGGAGGGTCGCCAGCTTCGCCCTTTGGCCCAGGGGGAAGTAGTCGACCAGCACGTCCGTCGCCTGGCTGACATCGGTGTTTTGGACCGTGATGAGCGTGGTCTGGCCCTCGAAGTCGACCAGCACCAGCGGCAGGATGAGCTCGGGCGCGGCGCGGCTGCCGTTGACCATCACCGCGCCGCCGGACGCCGCCCACTCCGTACGGCTGACCGTGCCGATCGCGCGGTCGGCGCTGACGATGGTGGCGTAGACGCCGCCGGGCAGAAGCCGCTCGGCGGGCAGGTCGATGGTGCCCGCAGCGGCCGGGGCGATCCCGGCCCGGACGACCGGCAGCGGGGGACCGCCCCGCTGCCCATAGAAGTCGGCGACCGTGGAGGCGGCCTGGCCGGTATCGAGGTTCTGGATGATCAGGCTGCTCTGCGCGGCGCCGCTGATCCGGGCGAGGCGGCTGGCGAGGATCAAGGGAGGATCCGCCGTTCCGCCGCGGATGGCGAGGCTGATCAGGGCGGCGGCGGCCAGCGCGGCGGCAAGGCTTACGGTGCGCGGATTCATGGCGATTGGCTCCTTGGGCTGTTCGGCCCGATGACAGGGGCACCGGGGGCCGTGAGGAGGGGCGCGGGCGCAATTGTGGCACGAATTCGCCCAAACCGAAAAGGTCCGCCCCAGAGCCGCGCGAGGTTCCCCCTCCTCAACATTGAATATCGGGCAACGGGATCAACCGCCGGACGCGATCGACGTCGAACAGGTGTCCCACTCGTCCCCGCCTCAGCGTCATACTGTGTGTACGAATGCGCCGCCAGCACGGAAGGAAACCCGCGATGAACCGCTCTTGCCGCTCCCCCCACCTTCTCCGCCGCAGCCTGCTCGCCGCCTTCAGCCTGATCACCGCCGCCCTGGCCGTGGGCGCCGCCGCGGTCGCCGCGCGCCCGGCCGCGCCAGCGCCGCTGGGCGAGATCGAGGCGGCTTGCCGGACCGACAACCCCTACTTCGCCACCAGCCTGTTCGGCCGCGGCAACCAGCTCGCCGACCCGGCGGCGGTCGCCTTCCACGACTCGCCGAACAACAACAAGGACCACCACACCCTGGCCACCCAGCGCCAGATCGGCGCGACCTGGGGCCATGCCTTCGCCGCGGCCGAGCGCGCCGAGTACGTCGCCGCCTACCACAAGCGCGGCACGTCCTTCGGGCCTGGCGGACCGGGCGCGCTCTACCGCATCGACCTGGCCGGCGGCGCGGTCGCGGAATGGGCGCGGGTGCCTAACGCCGGGCCGGACCACCACGACGCTTCCAGCCGCACCGCCTCCGACGACAAGTCGCGCGACTTCGTCGGCGTCACCAGCCTCGGCGACATCGACATCACACCCGACGGCGCCCAGCTCTTCGCGATGAACCTGTTCGACCGCAAGATCTACCGCTTCGACGTCGCGTCCAAGATGATCCTCGGGACCATCGACCACGGCGCGGCCGGCGAGCCCTGGGCCGAGGACGCGCGGCCCTTCGCGCTGGCGGTGCGCTTCGGCAAGCTCTACCACGGCGTGGTGCGCTCGGCGTTCTCGACCCAGGATGTCGACGAGCTGGATGCGTATGTCTTCGAGTCGGACTATGACGGGACCCACATGCGCCTGGTCAGTCACGTCGACTTGGACTACCCGCGCGGCCTGGCCTTCTATATCCGCTCCGGCGTGCGCGACTTCGAGATCCCGGGCGAATGGCATGCCTGGAAGAACGGCTACAACACCACCGGGCCGGACCGCGACGGCCTGCGCTACCTCGACACCGCCTACCCGCAGCCGATGCTGAGCGACATCGAGTTCACCGCCCGCCGCGACATGGTCCTCGGCCTGCGCGACCGCTTCGGCGACATGGGCTTCAACGGCCTGAACGACCTCGGTGCGCCGAACGAGCGCCCGGCGGTCGGCGTCGGCGACATCGTCATCGCCCGCTACCAGCCCGAGGCCGCGACCTGGCAGGCGACGCCGGCGCCGGAGTTTTACTACCAGGACGCCGGGCCCGGACTGCACGAGTCCAACGGCACCCACAACGAGACCAACTACGGCGGCCTGGCGCGCATCCCGGCCATCGACGCGGTGGTGATGACCGCGCTCGACCCCGAGTCCAACTACGCCGGCGGCGCGATCTGGTTCGACAACGCCACTGGCGGCGACCTGCGGCGCGAGGACCTCTACACCTACGCGGACTTCCGCACCTTCGGCAAGGCCAACGGCCTGGGCGACCTCGAGCTCCTCTGCCCCCCCGAGCACGTCGAGACCGCCACACCCACCGCCACTCCGCCCGAGGACACCCCGACCCCGCCCGATACGCCAACCGACACACCCACCGCGCCCCCGACGCCCACACCGACCGCCATGCCCACACCAACGGCCACTTCCACACCGTCCGCTACGTCCACGCCGTCCACCACACCCACCCCACCCGCCATCTACCTCCCGATGGCCGAAAAGAGCAAGCTCTGCCTCTCGGACGCCTACCGCACCGACGTCGTCCTGGTCCTGG
>CAZCJG010000068.1:0-15869 GCA_964498575.1 uncultured Anaerolineales bacterium
GAACAATCCATACCGCGGCGAGCCTTCCCGAAAGGGTGCGGATCACCGGCCCGGTCGCGCGATCGCGATCGGCCCGGCAAAAGGCACAGCTCGCCCTCGGCAACCCGCGCTGAGGGCTTTTTCATGCCTCGCGCGGGGATCGTCATTCCATCGCTCGGTCCCAGAGGAGGCATCTCTACCATGATCCGCTCGTCTCTACTCTCCGTCCCGTCCCCCGCCGTCCTTCCCGATTCGAACCCGGCCACGCCGCCCCATGCCGCCGTCGTCGGCTTGCAGTGGGGCGACGAAGGCAAGGGCAAGCTCGTCGACTGGCTGGCCGAGGGCTTCGACGTCGTCGTGCGCTACAACGGTGGCGCGAACGCCGGGCACTCGGTGGAGATCGGCGGAGCGCGTTATGCGCTCCACCTCGTCCCTTGCGGCATCCTGCGGCCCGGCACGCTGAACATCGTCGGCAACGGGGTGGTCGTGGACCCCGAGGTGCTGGCCGAGGAGCTCGCCGGCCTGACCGCGCGCGGCGTCGTGGTGGGCGACAACCTGCGCGTCTCCGACCGCGCCCACCTGGTCCTGCCCTACCACAAGCAGGCCGACGCGCTGCTCGAGGCCGCGCTGGCCGCCGCGGCCGGCGAGGAGCGCCGGATCGGCACGACCGGACGGGGTATCGGCCCCTGCTACGCCGACAAGGCCACCCGCAGCACCGCGGTCCGTGTCGGCGACCTGTTCGAGCCAAAGCCATTGCGGGACAAGCTGCGCCTGATCGCCGCGGTCAAGAACGCCACCCTGTCCGGTCTCGCCGATCTGGCCGGCCAACCCTTCGAGCCGATCGATCCCGAGGCGCTGGCCGCGCTATGCCTGGACCACGCCGAACGGCTGCGGCCCCACGTCGCCGACACGGTGGACCTGCTCCACCGGGCGATGGCCGCCGGGCGGCGGGTGCTCTTCGAGGGCGGCAACGGCAGCCTGCTGGACGTCGATCACGGCAGCTACCCATACGTCACGTCGAGCTCGACCTCGTCCTTGGGCATCTACCCGGGCGCGGGCGTGCCGGGCGGCCGGGTGGGGCGGATCGTCGGCATCGCCAAGGCCTACACCACGCGCGTCGGCGGCGGGCCCTTCCCGACCGAGCAGGCGGGCGCGATCGGGGAGCAGTTGCGCCAGCGCGGGCGCGAGTACGGCACCACCACCGGCCGGCCGCGGCGCTGCGGCTGGCTGGACCTGGTCGCGCTGCGCCACAGCGCGCGGCTCGGCGGCGCGACCGAGCTGGCGGTGACGCTGCTGGATGTGCTGTCCGGCCTGGACCCGCTCCGGGTCTGCACCGGCTACCGCCACGCCGGCCGGGAGCTGGATGCCTTCCCGGCCAGCGCGGCGGTGCTGGAGGCCGTCGAGCCGATCTATGTCGAGGTCCCCGGCTTCGCCGACGACCTCGCCGCCTGCCCGCGCTACGATGCGCTGCCGGCGGCGGCGCGCGCCTACCTCGACCTGATCGAGCAGGTCGTCGGCGTGCCGGTGCGGCTGGTCAGCGTCGGGCCGGAACGGATGCAAACGCTGGCGCGGGCGTAGGCCGTCCGCCCGCGCCAGCCTTCAGTTGCCGTCTGCCGTCGACCTTCAGTTGCAGTTGTACGGTCCGCTGCGGTCGTAACACCAGACGTCCTTGGTCACGTTGTTGTCGTCGAACAGCGTGGCCTTGTCGAGGTTGTCGTCCCAGCGCCAGCGCTCGTCCTCGCAGACCTTGCCGTCCGAGGGGCCGAGGTAGTCGTCCTCGCGGATGCCGTTGGTCGCGTCGCGGCCGCGGCGCAGCTCGTAGGTCGCACCGGCGGCCAGAACGAAGCCGTCGTTGAAGTAGCAGCTCCGGGTCGACGAGCGCCCGAAGATGCGCCAGTCCGTCAGGTTCTCCGGTCCCGTGCCGAGGTTTTGCACCCGCACGAACTCGAGGTCGACGACGCCGAGCGTCACCGACCGGAGCGCGACGATCTGCACGTCGGGGAAGGGGATCGGGGTGGGGGTCGAGGTCGGCGTCCGGGTGGGCGTGTCGCTCGGCTCGGGCGTCCGCGTCACGGTCGAGGTCGAGGTCGGCGTAGGGGTCGGGGTGAAGGTCAGCGTCGGCGAGGGCGTGATCGTCGGCGTCGGCACCGTCGGCTGCGGCGTCGGCCGCGCGGGGAAGACGTAGCCGTAGAGCAGGATCGGCAGGCCGACCTTGAACACGCGCTTGGTCGGTGTGGCCGAGGGCGTGACGCGCGTCGGAATGACGATGTCCGTCGCGGTCGAGGTCGAGGTCCGCGTCGGCGTCGCCGAGGGCGTCATGCGTGTCGGGGGGACGAGCGTCACGGTCGGCGACTCGATCAGGCAGGGCGGCGGCGTGAGCTCGGACAGGATGTCGATGTGGATGTTGTCGAGCAGCACCCCGTACATCCCGGCCGTCGGCGGGCCTTCGCCCTTGGGCGGCGGATCGGTGTAGAAGAAGCCGAGGATGGCGTTCGGCCGGCCGGCAAGCTTCTCGAAGGGCGGGCCCTCGACGACCACCCCGCGCCGCCACTCGCCGCCGGTATCGCCGTCGAAATAGTCGTAGCCCTCGTACTGGATCGTGTTGTCGACTGGCTTGTCGGCGTCGCCTATCCCGACAAAAAGCGCCTTGCTCGGCATCTTCGCCATGTAATCGAAGGTGATGCGCACGCTCTTGGCCCCGCCCTGCGCCATGTTGACCGGCGCATAGCGCAACAGGCTGCGCACGCCCTTGCCGTTGGCATGCGGGCTGGTGGGATAGCCCTTTTGCGGTCCGTTGCACGACAGCGTGTTGCCGACCCGGCCGGCGCCGACCGACCACAGAGCGGCCGCCCCGACCGTGGACTCGCAGGTCTCGCGGCCCCAGACGATGTCGTCCAGTACACCGGGCTGGATGGCGAAGGAGTCCGACACGGTCCAGTTCGTCCCGCGCGGGAAGTCCGTGGCCTCGAAGCTGTCACTGCGCAGCCGCGCGATGCCGCCGTACTGGCAGGCCTGAAGCGGCGCGAAGGGCGCGTCCGGCGCGGCCTCCTGGCGCTCCAGCGGCAGGATCGGGCCGACTTCGTCCAGCGAGATCCAGCGCTGCGCCACGGGCGGGGACCCCGCGCGATCCGCCCCGTCCTCGGGGTCGGCCCGCGCGGCCCGATCCGGCCGCGGCTGCATCAGCACGACCACGGCCACCAGGGTGGCGACGATTGCCAGTTGGCTCGGCAACCTGACATTCATGCGATTTCTCCTAGGGTGTTCAGGGCGGTTTTGGTCAGCTTGGGGTGGTTTGGGAACCAGCGCATCCCGCCGGGAATTCTAGCACGGCCCTTCGGCCTGTCAACGCACCTTCGCCGCGACTCCTCCGCGGCCACTCCGCGCGCGCCGGGCGCCTGATCCGAGGAAAGCGCCGAACACGGCCGGGGGCGATGGTATCATGCTTATCATGACCGCGCCCGAAGCCGTAGATCCGCCAGCCGCCGGCCCGCGGGCCACATGCGCCGCAGGCCGCCCGTCACACCTGGGCTGGATCAATCGTACCACCGGGCAAGGCGGCGCGTGCCGCCCGGCGCCGACGTGGCCCGGCGAGGCAAGCGGCATGGGCTTGGCCGGGAGGGAGAGCGGGCATCGTGGTTGGGGGAGGTCCGGCGGGCCGGTGGGGAGGGCGGGGTGAACCCGGATCGAGCCTCGATCGCCGAGCAGACCTACCTGCACCTAGTGCAGGCGTACCAGTCGGCGATTCTCAACTATATCTATCGCTTGGTGGGCGACGCCGATGTGGCCGAGGATCTCACGCAAGACACCTATATCAAGGCTTGGCGCGCGCTCGAGCGGTTGGACCTGGGCGCCGACGCCGAACCACGCCGGCGAGCCTGGCTGTACCGCATCGCGCACAACACCGCCACGGACTACCTGCGCCGGCGCGGCCGCTTCCGCTGGCTGTCGCTCGACGCCTGGAGCGGCGCGGGGCACGGAGCCGCGGCCGGAGAGAGCGCGGCGGGCATGGATGCCGGGGATCCGGACCGGCTGCTGGACCTCGCCGACGACGAGCCGGCCGATCTGGACGCGGCGCGGGCTCTGGCGCAGAGCGATCCCGCCGTGTCGCCGCCCGGGCGCGACGCGCTGCGGCGGGCGCTGGCGCTGCTCAGCGCCGAGCAGCGCCAGGTGCTCTTGCTCTTCAGCCACATCGGGTTCAGCGCGGACGAGGTGGCCGAGGTGCTCGGCATCCAGCCCGCCGCCGCCCGCAAGCGCCGCCAGCGCGCGCGCGAGGCCTTCGAGGCGGCTTGGCGCAAGGTGATGGCGGAACAGGAAATGTTGTAAGGATGGTTGTAACGATGAAGTCTGGAAGCATCTTGCTCAGTCCTAGCGCGCCGCCATCGGCAGGCCGCGCGGACGGCGCGGGCGCCGAAGTCGCCTGGCGTGGCGAGGACCTGCGATGACGTGTGAGAGATGGCAGGACGACCTGGCGCGGCTGCTCGACGGGAGCCTGGAGGCCGGCGAGCGGGACGCGTTGGAGGCGCATCTGGCGACCTGCGCGGACTGCCGGGCGGCGCTGGCGGCCGAGAAGCGCCTGCGCGCCGCCTTCGCGGGCGAGCGCGGCGTCCGGCCGAGCCGCGCACTGCAGGCCGCGCTCCTGGCGGTGCCGAGGCGTGAGCGCCGCCAGCGCGCGCTGGTGCCGCTGGCCCTGCCGCTCACGCTGGTGTTCTGCGGCTGCGGGACGCTGCTGGTATGGCTGGCGACGCCCGGCGGCGGTCCCGCGCATCTCGCCCGCGCCACGGCGACGCCGGCCGCGGGCACGGCCGTTCCGGGCGCGGCGGACGACCGGATGGCTCAGCCGGATAGTACGGCCGGGCCCGGAGACCAGGCCCGGGCCGCGGGCACGCCGGATCCGGATCGCGCGGGCGCGCCGGTCGGCCGGACCGCCGGCACGTCCGATCCTCTGCGCATTCAGGGTTCCAGCCTGGCTACCCGGCCCGCGGGCGCGGCCACGCGCCTGGCCTTCGGTGCCGTGCCCACCCAGCCCGGCCTGCTCGACGGAGGGCGGCAGCGCGACCTTCGCACCCGCGTGGTCCCACGCCAGGCCGGGACGCCCAGCGCCACCGCCATCGCACCGAGCCCGGCAGGACGGACCAGCCTGACAACGGCCGAGCCGAGCCCATCCCTGCTTCCGCCATCCAGCCCGACTGCCGGCACAACCCCGGAAGGCATCGTTCCTCCCGGCCCCAGCACGACGCCGAGTGCCCGCGCACTCGCGACCAGCACCCCCTCGCCCCCGCCCACTTCCTCCGGTCGACCGGGGCCAACATCCACGGGCACACCGGCCGGCGGACCCCGGCCCCCATCGCCCAGCGGCACGCCTGGCCCCCCGACAGCGCAGGCTACGCTCCCACCGTCCACACCGCCGCCGCCCACACCGCCGCCGCCCACACCGCCGCCGCCCACCGCACCGGCAATGCCAACCCCCGAACCCACGGCGACCATCGTGGCCGACCAGCCAACTCCTACCACCATGCCGGCGGCCACCGGCACCGCGGCCGCACCGTCCGTCACCCCCACGGCGACGACGACGGCCACGCCGACGCCTACGCCCACGGCGACGCCTTGAGTCGGGCCAGCCTGTACCAGCTTGCCGGACGCTGCGCTATCCCGGCACGAAATCCGCAAACATCGTTGCCTTACCTTCGCTCCACCGATGGCAGGAAGAAGCGCCGCGGCGGCACGAGCGTCGGGCGCGGGCCGGGCGTGGCGTCGGGATCGGGGACGATGCGCCGGATGTCGCCCGGGCTGTAGCCGCCGCCCTGGATGAGGTAGACCACGCCGTCCGGGCCGAGGGTGACGTCGAGGTGGCAGGCGACGTCGACCACCTGGTTGAGCTGATCGACCCGCGTTCGGTCGCGGCTGAGCTGGGCCCGGTAGAGCGCGCCGTCGTTCCAACTGCAGATCAGGAGCGATCCGCGCCAGTCCGCGATCGCCGTGCCGTCGTAGACCGCCGGTCCCGTGATGCCGACGGTGTCCGGCCAGACCCACATCGGCGGCTCGGTGCCGGGCGCGCCGCCGGGGCGCGCGCAAGCGTAGTCGGGCCGCCAACCGTAGTCCCGCGCCGGCCGCACGCGGTTGAGCTCGTCGTTGCAGTCCGGGCCGTTGTCGGTGGCAAGGAGCGCGCGGCTGATCGGGTCGAAGGTGAAGTCGAAGGGGTTGCGCAGGCCGATCGCCCAGACCGCGGCGTCCAGGCCCGCCAGGTCGGCGAAGGGGTTGCCCGCGGCCGGCACGAGCGGCGTGGTCGTCGGGTCCAAACGCAGGATCTTGCCGCGCGGGTCGCGCGGATCGCGCGCCCGCGCCGGGTCCCCTCCCTCGCCGACGCCGACATACAGCATGGCGTCCGGTCCGAAGTGCAGGTTGCCGCCGTTGTGGATGTTGGCGGACTGGGGCAGGGTGTAGACCGGGGTGACGTCGACCGCCTGGCCGCTCGCCAGGCGGAAGCGCACGATCCGGTTGACCGAGGGCGCGGCCAGGGTGTGGTAGACGAAGATCCAGCCGGTGCGCTCGAAGCGCGGGTCGACCGCCACCCCGATCAGGCCGCGCTCGGCGCGCTGGTCGGTGGGCAGCTCGATCAGCGGCTCGGGCCGCAGCATGCCGTGCTCGACGATGCGCAGCGCGCCGTGCTTCTCGGTCACCAGCAGCCGTCCGTCGGGCAGGAAGGCCAGCGCCACGGGACCGCTGAGCGGCCCGGCGAAGGTCTCGACCTTGAAGCCCGGCGGGAGCTGCTCGCGCCCGACGATCCCCGGCGCGGCCGGCAGCGCCGCCGGCGCGAGCGCGAGGCCGAGCGCCGCGCCGGCCAGCGCCAGCGCGATCGCGAGAGGTTTGGAGGGGATGGTTCGAAAGGTGGACATGACGCGTTCTGGTGTACCATTGAGCCGGGTCGCGGAGATCGACGTCCGACTTGGGGGTCGCGCCCCTGGGAGTGCCGCGCTCCGGCGCGGCAAAGGAGCTAGGGATGATAGCGTATACGGTCGCGTGCACCTTCGACGATGCCGCCGTCGGCGAGGCCTGGGTGGCCTGGCTGCGCGACGGGCATTTGGACGAGGTCTGCGCCGCGGGCGCGCTGGATGCGCGCATCGTACAACTCGATGGGCCGGCGCCGCGTTACGAAGTGCGCTACCACTTCGCCGACCGCGCCGCCTTCGACGCCTACGAAGCCGGCCCGGCCGCCGGCCTGCGCGCCGAGGGCCTGGCCCGCTTCCCGCCGGAACGCGGCGTCGCATATGCCCGGTCGGTGGGCGAAGTCGTCGGCGAAGCGGGCCATACCAGGATCGGTGAGCAGGCCCACAGGGGAATCGGCGAGGAGATCCGCAAGAAGGTCGGCGATGTGGCCAAGGAGCTGGCTGACGACGTGGCGAGCGACACGGTTGAGGAAGTGGCAAGTGACGTGGTCGACGCGGTGAGCGACGCGGTCGAGACGGTGGCGGTGGTGGGGGCGTGAACCGCTTGAACAAGGTCCTCGCCCAGGCCGGCATCGCTTCGCGGCGGGGAGCGGACGCCTTGATCGCGGCCGGGCGGATCACGGTCAACGGGGCCGTGGTGACCGACCTCGGCCGGCAAGTCGACCCGGCGGTCGACGAGATCCGACTGGACGGCGAGCCGGTCGATCCGCGCCGCGCCCAGCATACCTACCTCGCGCTGCACAAACCGCGCGGCGTCGTCACCACGGTCAGCGATCCGCAGGGCCGCCCGACGGTGCTGGACTACGTGCCACGCGAGGTCCGGCTCTTCCCGGTGGGGCGGCTGGACTTGGCGAGCGAGGGGCTGGTGCTCTTGACCGACGACGGCGACCTGGCGCAGCGGCTGACCCATCCGCGCTTCAGCCAGCCCAAGGAGTACCGCGTCAAGATCTCCGGCACCCCGCCCGAGACGACGCTGGCCGCCTGGCGCGAGGGCGTGTGGCTGGAGGACGGCCGTACCGCGCCGGCCGAGGTGCGCCTCGAATCGACCACCGGCGCCGGAACCTGGCTGCGCTTCGTGCTGCGCGAGGGCCGGAACCGCCAGATCCGGCGCATGATCGAGCCTTTCCACCACACCGTCCACCGCCTGATCCGCGTCCGCATCGGCCCGGTGACGCTCGGCGACCTGGCGCCCGGCGCCTGGCGTGCGCTGACGCCGGCCGAGCTCGCGGCGCTGACGGGCGAGGGCGAGGCGGGTGCGGGCGGCGCGGGTCGCAAGGCGGCGCGCGGCGGGTCCGCCGGCGGCCAGCCGAAATACCGGCCCGGCTGGGCACGCCCCAAGCCACCCAAGCGCAAGCCGGGCAAGGGTCCGCGGGCGGGCGGGGCGCGATCGGCCGGGAGAGGGACCGGTGCGGGGCGGACGGGCGGAACGCGCGCGGGTCGAAAACCCACGCCGCGGCGGCGCGATGCGGGCGCTCGCGGGGGGGCGAAGGCTCATCGTTGATCAGGCGTTTGGGAAGGGGCTGGGATCGACCGGCCCACGGGAGCCATTCCCATCGGAAGCCTGATCCGCGCTCGCCCGCGAGACCGTCGCCCTAACCCGGCATGATCGGCACCTCGCCCGTATCGAGGGGTCGCTCCGACGCGGCGGTGGTCTCGGCTGGCGCCGAAGCCGGGATGGCCTGGATCGCGCCCGTGTCGGTCAGCAGCGCGCTGCGCGCCGCGACATCGCTGGCGGCGGCCGCGGCCGCGGCGGCCACGCCGGCATCCTCCTCGATCGGCTCGGCCCGCCTCGCCGTGGCGTCCATCTCGTCCACAGGCGCGCCGGCGACCAGGGCGTTCGCAGCGTCCACCGCCGCCGTGCCGATCGTTGCGACCGGTGTGTCTACAGGCGCGACCGGCGCGAGCTGCATGCCCGCCCATGTGCGCAGGCTGTCGAGCAGGCTGTAGATCACCGGGACCACGATCAAGGTCAAGAGCGTCGCAGCGACCAGGCCGCCGATCAGCGGCGCGGCCAGCTCCGGGCCGGCGAACGCGCCTTCGGTCGGGCCAAAGGCGAGCGGCAGGAGCGCGACCACCGTCGCCAGGGCGGTTACGATGAACGGGCGGACGCGCGTTCGTCCGGCGTCCAGCAGCGCGGCGCGCGCGTCCAGCCCGTGAGCACGGTGCCGCCGCACCGGTTCGACCAGCACGATCGCGTTGGCCGTCACGATCCCGATCAGCGTCAGCAGGCCGATCAACCCGGCCAGGCCGAGCGGCCGGCCGGCCAGGGCCAGGCCGGCCAGCGCGCCGGAGAGGGCGAAGGGCAGGCTGAACAGGACGCTGAAAGGAAGGTGCAGCGAGCCAAAGGTCACCACCATGATCAGAAACACCGCGATGATCGCGATCGGCAGCGCGATCAGCAGGGTACTAAATTCTTGGCGCTGCCGGCGCGACGCCAGCCCGAGACCGACCTCCACGAGCCCCGCGCCCGTCACCTCGTCCAGGTTCAGGTCGGCGATGATCGCCGCCGCGTCGCCGCCGACGCCGAAGGTGTCACCGGAGCTAATCAGACCCGAGATCAGCGCCGCGCGCCGCCCGTCGATCCGCGTGATCCGTGCCGGGCCCGGCCGCTCGCGGATCGCCGCGATGTCGCCCAGCCTGACCGCGCCGGACCGCCCCTCGATCTCGAAGTCCGCCAGCGCCGCGACCGTGTCCAGGTCGTCGTCGGGATAGCGCGCGACCACGGCCAGCGTCGCGGGACCGTCCGGGCCGGCCAGCTCGACCTGGCCGAGCGCCTGTCCCTCGATCGCCGCGCGCAGCACCGCCGCCACCTGGTCCGCGGTCAGGCCGTGCTGGATGGCCGCGGCGGGGTCGACATCCACCTCGACCACGTCGCGCGCCGGGGTCAGGTCACTCCGCAGGTTGACGATCGGCACCTCGCCGTAGCCACGCTCGCGCCAACTCTCCTCATCGCCCAGCGCCGCCAAGATGCGCGCCGTGACCTCGCGCAGCGCGGCCTCGTCGTCGCTTTGGACCCGCAGGCCGTACAGGTTGCCCCGCGGGCCGGCCACGGCGCCGGTGTTGACGGTGAAGGTCATCGGCATACCGGCGGCGACCGGGTCGGCTTCGGCCCCATCGGCGCGGTCCGGACCGGAGCGGCCCGTCTCGTCGCGCAGCCCGTCCAAAGCCTTGCGCACTCGCGCCGCCGCGGCTCCGGCGTCCGCCCCGTCCGCCAAGACAGCGAAGAAGACCGCGCGCGCGCCGTCGTCGCCGGGGAGGCGGTCGAAGCCCTCGGCATCGCGCCCGACGGTCGTTTCGACGGCTGTGATGCCGGGGAGCACCATCAGGCGCGCTTCGATCCGCCGCGCGGCCGCGTCGGTGCTCGCCAGCGCCGTGCCGGGCGGCAGCGCGAGCTCGAC
Organism: uncultured Anaerolineales bacterium; assembly: GCA_964498575.1. Taxonomy (GTDB): domain Bacteria; phylum Chloroflexota; class Anaerolineae; order Epilineales; family Epilineaceae; genus CAZCJG01. The sequence continues at coordinate 10,322 of CAZCJG010000068.1, forward strand.
CTGGACGGTGGGCCCGTCCAGGCTCGGCAGGAAGCCGCGCTGGATCACGCCGACGATGGCGAGGCTGGCGGCGGCGAGCAGCGACGCCAGGAGCACGGTCGCCAGCCGGTGGTCCAGCACCCAGGTCAGCACCGGCATATAGGCACGCTCCAGCCAGGTCTCACCCGGATCGAGCGAGGTCGCGTCCTGCTCGGGCCTGGTCGCGTGGTGCTCGGGCGAGGTCTCGTCCTGCTCGGGCCGGTGCTCGCGCCGGGGCAGGCGGCTGGCGAGCAAGGGGACAACCATCAGCGCCACGATCAAGCCGGCCACGAGGGCATAGCTCATGGCCTGGGCGAAGGGCAGGGCTAGCGCGCGCGTGACGCCGCCGGCGGAGACGAGGGGCAGAGACACCACCACGGCCACCAGGGTCGCCGCGGTGACCGCGCCGGCCACCGCGCGCGTGCCCGCGATCGCCGCCTCCCGCCCGCCATCCTCGCCCCGCGGGGCGGGGCGGTCGATGCTCTCGAGCACAATGAACGCGTCACCGGCCACACGGCCGAGCGCGATCACCAGGCCGGCCAGGGTCAGCAGGTTCAGCGTCAAGCCGCGCAGTTGCATCAAGAGCAAGGCGGACAGGATCGCGAGCGGAACGCCGACCGCGATCACCAGGGTCGCGCGGGCGGAGAAACCCAGGAAGAAGAGGGCGATCAACACCGCCAGCAGGCCGCCCAACAGACCCAGGTTGCGCACGCGCGCCAGCGTCTGATCGACGAAGGTCGCCTGTTCGGAGGCGATCTGCCACTCGATGCCGTCCAGGCGGTCGTCGCTTTCGAGCGCTTCGAGGCGCCGGAGCACCTGCTGGGCCGTGGCGACGGTGTTCGCGCCGCGCTCCTCGAACACGAGCAATCCCTGCGAGCTCCGGCCGTCGCTGCGGTGGATCGTCCGACCCACCTCCACCTCGCGCGTGATCGTCGCCACATCGCCGAGCCGGACGACAGGCGTGACTTGGTCCTGCCCGGGTTGAGCCGACGGATCCCGGCCGGACGGTCCGGGTGGGCGCGCGGCGCCGGCGCCCGCCGCCGATGCGGGCGTGGCGTCCGGTGCAGGACTCGGCGTGGCTGAAGGGAGCACGCCCATGCGCCGGGCCAAGGCCAGGCGAACCTCGTCCGGCTGGCGCGCGACCAGCGGCAGGGGAAGCCGGCGCACCGTGGCGGAGGGGAGCGCGAGGAGCTGCGCGCCGGTCAGATTGGATACCGCCGCCGGAGCTTCGGCCAACGCGCGATCCAGCACGCCGGGCATGATCTCACCGGCACGCGTCACGCCGAAGGCTTGCCACAGCGGTGGCAGGCGGTCGTCGCCGGCAGCGAGCGGGATGCGCAGCACGCTGCCGGCCAGCAGCGGGTCGTCCGCCCCCAGCCCGTTGAGCTGACGGATCAGGTCGGGCGACACGCCGTAGCGCTCGCCGAGGCCGATCAAGGTATCGCCTTCGACCACGACCACCACCTGCAAGCGCGCGAGCGATCCCCGCGGCGTCGCGGTGACCGCCGCGGTCGCGCTCCCGGTCGGCTCCGGCGCCGGCGACGCGGCGCGGCCGACAGCGCCTGTGCCGGCCGGCCGTGTGGCGGCACGATCGGGCGTAGCCGTGCCACTCGCTCCCCGCGCCCGGCGCTCGCCCGCCCCGGTCGCGCCGCCGTGGGGTCCCAGCGCCAAAGCGGCGAGGTCGGCCTCGTCCCGAAGGCCGTGGCCGACCCGGAGCGGGATCGAGCGCCCATCGGCCCGGAGCTCGCCGGCGGGCAGGCTGACGTCATGGGCGGCGAGCAGGGCGTGGATCGTGTCCAGGGTCACCCCGGCCGTGGCCATCTTGGCCGGGTCCAGGTTCAGGAAGATCTTCTCGTCCGCGCCGCCGACGTGGAGGACTCGGCCGACGCCCGCGACCGCCTCAACCTCGGGCACGATCACGTCCTCGATCAGCCGCTGCAGGGCCACCGAATCGAGATCCTGCCGGCTGGCACGGACGCTGGCGCGGACCACCGGCGGCGCGATGGCGTCGGCGAGGACGATCTCCGGCTCGGCGGCGCCCTCCGGCAGGTCGAGCATGTGGCGCCTGGCGCGGATCGCGTCGCGCAGCGCGGCCTGCCCCGTGCCCTGCTCCGTGCGCAGCCGCACCACCGCCAGGCCGTCGGCGGCGGTGGCCGATACCTCGACCACCGGAACCTCGTCGATCCCGGCCAGCGCCGCCTCGATCGGCGGCACGAGGTCGCGCACCACCTGATCGGCCGCAGCGTCCGGCCAGGCGGCGAGCACGGCGGCCTCCGGGAGCTCGACTTCGGGGATCAACTCGCGATCCAGGCTCCGGGCCGCCCACAGCCCCCCGATCAGCACACCGGCGAGTGCCAGGAAGGTGATCGCGGGCCAGCGTAGCGCCAGCTCAGTCAGACGTGTCATGGTGGTGGGTCTCCAGCGTCCCCCCGGTGTGGACGACCATCCCGCGCGCTGGCCGTGGGGATGCGGCGCGATGCTCGGGCCGGACAGCCCAGACCGCCTTAACGATTCGGTAACCACCGCAATTCTACCGATCGACCCGCGGGCGTCCAAGTCTGCCCTGGCATCCGGCAGGCCCCGCGGCGCAAGGCAGCGCGGACGCTATCGCCTACTTGACGCCGGCTCCGCTAAGGACTATGCTTGGTAACAATCTCATTAAGGCATGTCGACGACCCCTGACCTGCCCATGCCCGGGGCCTCGGGTCTGGGGGACCGATTTGGCTGGCGATATTCTTGGCGCGTATCGGACGATCAGGAGCGGAGCGCATGGTTGGCCTTCAAAAGAAGCTGGTGCGAGGGGTTGGGATTGGCTTGTTCGCGGCGCTGGCTAGCGCCTGTGGCACCACGGGCGACAGCGGCGAGGTACCGGATGGCCTCGCGCAGATCAAATCGGTCCTCGGCACGTCGTCGCTGCTCCTGCCACCGATCCCGGTCGACATCGGGCCCGACGGGCGGGTGGAGAAAGTGGCCGACTTGCCGGCGCGGACCGTCGACACCTGGGCGGAGCGGGTGATCGGCAATCCGCTGGTCGGGCGGGTGGTGGTGCTGGACGAAGAGCACCTGGCGTGGTTCGACCACGCCAACATCCAGCACGTCACGCTCGCGATCCGCCCGAGCGGGCTCTACATCCTGGTCAACGGGCGCGAGCTGCCGCACATCGCCTGGGACGACGAAAGCCTGGACAACCTGGTGCAGGCGATCGGCAAGTTCCAGAACGACCCCGCCGACCCCGACAAGTACGGCTTGCTATCGGCCGACACCTTCAAGTCGTTCGAAGCCACCCTACCCGTGCTCAAGACGATGAACCTGACCCTCAACATCCGCTTCCCGGACTTGCCGGAGGTCGGCCCGCCCGATCGCAAGCCGATCCCCCTGCCGGTCCAGGCCACCTTCGACAAGCCGGCGGTCGCGACCGGCCAGGTGCGCGAGGGTGACCCGACGCCTGTCGCGGCCGGCGACACGGCTCCTCCCCCCAACGGCGACAAGCCGGACGAAGTGCCACTTCAGACGGTCGACATGGAGATTGCCTACCAGCCGCAGCGCCTGGGCGAGAACGACCTGGGCTGGGTCCCTTCGATCTTCGGCTTCAGCACGGTCGACATGCAGCGGATCGCCGACTCCCTGGCGACCATCAGCGACAAGCGTATCAAGATCCCGCAGCTCAGGATGCGCGAGGACCTGCGCCGGCGGATCGAGGCCGAAGGCATCGACAGCGTCGGCCTGGAACTGCGTTCCGACGGCATGTTCGCCACGGTCCACGGCCGGCTCCTGCCGCACCTGGCCTGGGACGAGGAGAGCCTGACCAACCTGTCGGCCGTGCTCGAGCAGCTCTACCCCACCGGCCTGCGCAAGCTGCCGGACGACGCCCGCTGGGTCCCGGTGGTCCGCAGCACCGCGCCGATGTACAATGACTACCACATCGCGGTGCTGGTGAGCTTCCCGGTAGAGTAGGGGCGGCCCCCTGTGGCCGCCCTGGATTCACGTGATCAATCCCCGGGCGGATGCTTCCGCGCCTCCAACCAGAGCGGCCACAGGGGGCCGCCCCTACGGATGGCTGTCGAAAGGACCCCCCATGTGTGGCCGATTCACCCTGGCCACGGCGCCGACGGCGCTGGCCACGCTCTTCGATCTCGACGCGGCAAGCCTGCCGCCGCTCGCGCCGCGCTACAACATCGCGCCGACCCAGCCGGTGGCCATCGTGCGCGCCGCGGAGGACGGCGGGCGCGAGATGGTGCTCGCGCGCTGGGGGCTGATCCCGTCCTGGGCCAAGGATCCGAGCGTCGGGGCACGGATGATCAACGCGCGTTCGGAGACCATCGCGGACAAGCCCGCGTTTCGGGCGGCGTTCCGGCGCCGCCGCTGCCTGGTGCCGGCGGACGGGTTCTACGAGTGGCAGGCCGTGAACGGGAAGAAACAGCCCTACTACATCGAGCTGCGGGATCACGGCCCTTTCGCGATCGCCGGACTGTGGGAGCATTGGCAGGCGCCGACCGGCGAAGAGATCGAGTCCTGCACCCTCCTCACCACCGATGCCAACGACTTGGTGCGCCCGCTGCACGACCGGATGCCGGTCATCCTCGCGCCGGAGGACTACGCGCTGTGGTTGGACCCGGCGGTGAGCGATCCCGTCCTCCCGGCGCAGCTCCTGCGGCCCTTCCCCCCGGCGGCGATGGCACTGCACCCGGTCAGCACCCGCGTCAACACGGTGCGCAACGACGACCCGAGCTGCATCGCGCCGATCGGCGGGTAGGCACGCGGTAGCGGCGCCCACCGCGTCGATGCCCGCCGTGAATCACCTCGGTAGGACTGCACTTGACCATGGCGTGGGCCGAGCGGTTCAGCTATCCGTCTCACACTGCATCACCCGCAGCCCGCGCACCGTAAGCGCGCCCGCCACATCCCGCGTCAGCGTGAGCAGCCCGTCGCCCACCGCGGCGATGTCGGACACGCTGTCCCGCTGGACCGGGGTGTCGTAGCCGAAGTCCCGCAGCGGCGGGTACTCGCCGATCGGGCCGGACTCCTGGCGCGTCAAATCGAAGGCGCGCAGGACGCCCGAGTCCAGCAGGTAGACCCAATCGTCGATCGCGGCCACGCCATGCACCGACCGAAACATGCCGAGCGTCGCGTCCTGGCGCGGCTGCCGGGGATCGCTGACGTCGTGGACCCGCAAGGCGAAGCCATCGCTGCAGATCGGGTTCGGGAGCGGGAAGAAAACGCATTCGTTCCGCGCCACCACGAACAGCCGCTCGCCGATCAGCCAGAACCGGATGAACAGCCCGGCCCTCGATCCATCCGACACGCCGCCGATCCGCGCGGGGGCGGCGGGATCGGTTACGTCGAAGATCAGGATGTCGTCGCCGTCGTCCCGCTCCGTCGGACCGCGCACGGCGAGGCGCGATCCGGCCGCCGCGATCTCCCAGGCGGTGACATCGAGGCGGCCGATCACGACGGGCGCGGCGGGCGAATCCAGGCTGAAGATCGCGATCGCCTCGCGATACCGAGCCTCGTCCATGTAGATGCGCCCCAG
>CAZCJG010000069.1:0-8839 GCA_964498575.1 uncultured Anaerolineales bacterium
CTGCACGTCGCCGGCGCGACCATCCCGGGCCTGCCGGGCGTGCTGCTCGGGCATAACGAGGACATCGCCTGGGGGGCGACCAGCCTCGGGCCGGACGTGCAGGACCTCTACCTGGAGCGGGTCAACCCGGAGAATCCCAACCAGTACGCGGTCGGGGACGCCTGGGCCGACATGGTGATCATCGAGGAGCCGATCACGGCCAAGGGCTTGGACGAGCCGATCCCTTGGGCCGCCCGCTCCACCCGCCACGGCCCGCTGGTCAGCGACGCCAGCGCCAAGGCCGGCGCGCCGATCGCCTTGCGCTGGACGGGGCTGGACGCGGACGACACGACGGTCGATGCCTTCATCGGCGTCAACTACGCGCGGGATTGGCGTGCATTTACCACCGCGCTGGCGGACTACGTCGCGCCGGGCATGAACTTCGTCTACGCCGACCGCACCGGCAACATCGGCTATGTCGCGGCCGGGCGGGTGCCGATCCGGCCGGACGGCGATACCGGCGCGGTTCCGGTCGCCGGCTGGGAGGACGGGCACGAATGGCGGGGCTGGATCCCGGCCGCCGAGATGCCGCGGGCGCTGAACCCCGCCCAGGGCTACATCGTCACCGCCAACAACCGCGTCGTCGACGATGCCTACCCGTACTACATCACCCGCGACTGGGCGCCGCCCTACCGCGCCGAGCGCATCACCGCGCTGATCCAGGCCAAGCACGGCGGCGGGCGCAAGCTGACCGCGGACGACATGGCGGCGATCCAGGCCGACCAGACCAGCGCGCAGGCGCTGGAGCTCCTGCCGCGCCTGCAGGGCGTCGAGCCGGCGGACGCGCGCCAGGCGCGGGCGCTGGCAGTGCTGGCGGATTGGGACGGGCACCTCGGCGCGGACAGCGCGGCGGCGGCGATCTACACCGCCTGGCAGATTCAGCTCGGCCGGGCGATGTTCGAGGACGACCTGGCCGGCGAGCTCTACGAGTCCTTCGCCGGTCGCGGCCACGCGCTCTTCCTGGCCGAGGTCCTGGCGCGGCCCGACAGCCCCTGGTGCGACAACGTGCTATCGGCGCCGCACGAGTCCTGCGCCGACACGGCGCGGGAGGCGCTGGACCGGGCGCTGGACGATCTGGAGGAACGCCTGGGTCCGGACCTGGAGCGCTGGCGCTGGGGCGAGGTCCACCACACCCAATACGCCCACGCGCCCTTCAGCGAGGTCGCCTGGCTGCGGCCCTTCTTCCACCGCCAGATCGCCAGCGGCGGCGACGCCTACACCGTCAACGTCGCGCCGGTGCGGCTGGACCGGCTCTACGACCAGCACCGCGGCCCGAGCTATCGCCAGATCCTCGACCTGGCCGACTGGAACGCGGCCCGCCTCATGCACACCACCGGCCAGTCCGGCCACCCGCTGAGCGCGCACTACGACGACCTCGTCGGGCGGCACCAGCGGGTGGAGTACCTGGCGCCGGGCTTTGGACAGGAAGAGATACAGGGAGAGCGGCTGACGCTGCAGCCGGCTCGCTAGTCCTGATACGCGAACCGCGGCTCCCAGCCGTCCGCCCCGCCTTGCAGCAGGTCGAAGAAGTGCCAGACGCTGCAATAGGTATCGCCGGGGCCGAAGAAATCCTTGCCGACGCGGACGATCGAGCCGTCGGGCCGGCGGTGGAAGGTCGAAAAGCCCGGCCAGTAGTCGCCGGTCTCGGTGACGAAGCCCATGTCGCGGCCGAAGCTCGAACCCTGGATCGAGACCATGCGGAAGGGCCAGCCGCGGGAGGCGGCGAAGGCGGCCTGCGTGGCGGGGTCGTCCGGCGAGCTAACCACGAAGGCGGCGCGGCTTTCGAGATGCGGCAGGGCGCTGGCGAAGCCGTCCGCCCACAGCGTGCAGTAGGCGCAGCCGCGGCCCATGTTGTGGATCACGATCAAGTCGTCACGGTCGCCGAAGAGGACCGAGAGAGGGACCGCGCCGTCCGGGCCCGTCAGCGTGTAGTCGGAGACCGGCTCGGCCAGGGCGGCCCACTGGCGGCGGAGCGCATCGATCTCGCTCTTGAGCTGCTCCTGGGCAGCCATCTTCTCGCCGAGGGCCTGCTCGATGGCTTGTCGATCGTTGTCGAGCATGGGTTGGGTCCTTTCTTGTAGGAGCGGCGCGCCCTGGGGCGCAAAGTTCAGCAGAGGGCGAAGATTAGCACATGCGTTCGATGGTGTCCAGTCCGCGCCCGGCGCCCCCGCCCGCGTCACGGGCCGCAGCCGCCCGGGCTCCCAAACACCAGCCGCACCGTGCACGACAGGTCTCCCGCGTCGACTACCGTGTCGGCGTTGGCGTTGCAGCCGATGGGATCGCCGGCGAAGCTCCCGCCGGGCACGTCGAGCGGGTTGGCGCCGTCGCCGTCGAAGATCTCGAGGACCAGGCCCGACACGTCCGCGGCGTCCACCGCGTCGTCCGCGTTGCAGTCGCCCCGCGGCCGCGAGGGCGTCGGGGATGGCGTGGCGGTCGGCGTAGTCGTCGACGTGGCGGTCGCGGTAGGGGTGGGCGTCTTCGTGGGGGTGGGAGTGGGGGTCGGTGTCGGAGTCGCGCTTGGCGTGTGGGTCGGCGTGAAGCTGGGGGTCGGCGTCAGCGTCGGTGTCTTGGTCGGCGTCAGCGTCGGTGTGGAAGTAGCGGTCGGTGTCGGCGTGGGGGGTGGATTGCCGTCGCCGTACACCACGTAGCTCTGCCCCGAGACAACGCCGTTGGGATCGGCGAGCCAGGCCCCGATCAGGATGTCGTCGAAGGGATCGCCGTTGACGTCGCCTGCGCGACTCAGCGAGAAGCCGGCATTGTCGAAGGTCGAGATGCCGTTCAGCATGACGCCGTTCGCACCGTTCAGCGCCGAGAGCTCGATGATGGACGGAAGTGCCGCCCCGCCGTAGATCAGGTAGCTTTGCCCGGAGGTCACGCCATGTGGACCCGCGTAGGGCGCTCCGATCAGGAAGTCGTCGAAGCCGTCGACGTTGACATCGCCCGCCTCGCTGACCGCGATACTCGCGCGATCGCTGGTCGAAATGCCGTTCAAGGTGAAGCCGTTGGTGCCGTTCAGGGCCGAAAGCTCGATCGTGGCGGGCAACGCGGAGCCGCCGTATACGACATAGTCCTGCCCTGAGAAGCTGCCGTTAGGGTCAGCGCTCCCGGATCCGAGCTGGATATCGTCGAAGCCGTCGGCGTCGACATCACCCGTACCGCTCAGCCGAAAGCCCACCAGGTCGAACGAGGAGATCCCATGCATGGTGAAGCCGTTCGTGCCATCCAGGGTCGAGACCTCGATGACCGCGGGCAGGAGGGACCCGCCGTACACCACATGGCTCCGCCCGGAGTTCGTGCCGTGCACGTCGGCGCCGTCCGCCGCCACCAGAATATCGTCAAAGCCGTCATCGTTCACGTCGCCCGCGTTGTTCAGGCCGCGGCCCAGGAGATCATCCGCCGTGCTGCCGTTGACGCGGAACCCGTTCGTGCCGTTCATCGCCGAGAGCTCGAACACGGCCGGAAGCGAGGACGCGCCGTACAGCACGTAAACCTGCCCGGAGAAGTTCCCGTTCTGGTCCGAACGGTACTGCGAGAAGATGATATCCGCGAAGCCGTCGCTATTGACGTCGCCGGCGTCCGACAGCGAGCTGCCCGCGAAGTCGTCGGTCGAGACGCCGTTGACCTTGAAGCCGTTGGCGCCGTTCACCGCCGACAGCTCGATCACCGCCGGCATGCTCGACACGCCGTAGATCACGTAGCTCTGCCCGGACAAGGGGCCGTTCGGATCGGCCCAGCGCGCGCCGACGACGATGTCATCGAACCCATCGTCGTTGACATCGCCGGCTCTGCTCACGGAGTAACCCGCCTCGTCGCTGGTCGAGATGCCGTTGAGGGTAAAGCCGTTCGAGCCGTTGAGGGCCGAGAGCTCGACCGTGCCCGGCACCCCCGCCCCGCCGAAGACGAGATAAGCCTGGCCGGAGTCGAGGCCGTGCGGATCGGCGTTCCTGGCCCCGATCAAGATGTCGTCAAACCCGTCCGCGTTGAAGTCCCCCGCGCCGCTCACCTGGCGCCCGGACCGATCCGTCGCCGTGACGCCGTTGGCCCGGAACCCGTTCGCCCCGTTCAGGCTCGACAGCTCGATTACGGCCGGCAGCGGGGCGTCCAGCTTCAGTACGGGAAGGCGGCCGTCCGCCGGTAGGGGTGCACGGCCGTGCGCCCCTACCGGCGGGGCGCCAGGCCCTGCTGTCGCGGACCAGACGATCGGCGCGAGCATCCCCAGCGGCATCAGCGCCGCGCCGAGCCGCAGCGCCGGTGATCGCTGCAAGCCCGTTCGCGCCCGGGCTCGCGCATCCGTAGCCATCAGGTGTTCACCCAGCCACAGGGCGGCATCGCGAGTGGGCCTGGGGTGGGCATCGCTTGGCGGGGCGATGGTCCGCGTGCTCATCGTGCCAAGACGGTGCGCGCAGTAGCGGACGACTCGGCGCCACGTGCGCCAGGCGGAGACATTCGAGCGTGTGTGAGCAACCATCGTCGATTCCTCCTCAACCCTGAGGCCGAGCCCGACAGGTCGCGCTCGGCAGTGACCGATGAACCTGGTAAAAGGCATTTCTCGAAGTATTATCTGTAGATGACGACCCCGAGACAAGGAATCGTGTCCGCGTCACCGGCGACCGGCGCGGGGGTCGTCCCGCGCTTCGGTGCCCGCCTACCTCCCGGCGCCCGTCGAGCCGGCGAACCACCGCCGCGCCCACGCGTCCACCAGCGCCTCGGCCGCGCCGGGTGCGACGGGCTTGCCGGCGGCACGCAATTCGTCCGCCAGGTGGGCGCGCAGGTAAGCGACCAGATCGGCCGTGCCGAGCGTCTGCCCGCGATACGTATCGAATAGTCCGTCGAACGCGCCGAGCCAGGCGGCCTGGGCCGCGTCGTCCCAGATGTTCGTACCCGCCGCGGCGGCGATGCGCAGGCGCAGGTCGTGCATCGCCGCCGCGCCCTTGTAGTAGGCCGCGTTGATGTCGCCGCGCCGCATGGTGGGGTCGTCGAGGATGTAGTAGCCGAACGGATCGGTGTCGGGCGGGGCCGGGATCGGCCACGTGGTGCAGGTGTCGAAGTTGCTGGTGTTGTTCGAGCGCGCCCGCTCCTCCCAGTAGCCCGTCAGGTAGCTGGTGACGCCCTCCTTGACCCAGGCCTCTCCCCAGTGCGGGATGCGCACCGTGTTGCCCCACCACTGGTGGATCAGCTCGTGCACCGCCCCGGTCCACGCCCGGAAGCCCGAGAGGACGATTACCGAGGCGTACTCCGAGCTGTAGGGGTGCGGACCCGCCACGAAGGCGAGCTTCTCGTAGGGGTAGGGCGCGAAACGACCCGAGAAGTAGACGGCTGCGTCGGCGGCATCGGTGAAGGCGAGCTTCCAGCTCGGCTGGTCCCAGATGCCCGGCGGCGCGTAGACGACGAAGGGCAGGCGCGTTTCGGCCGCGGCGCAGTCCGTCTTGACACCGCGCCCGTCCACGATGCTGTAGCACAGCTCGTCGGCGTGGACCTCGAAGGCGCCGACCGCGATGTGCATCATGTAGGGCGCGATCGGCACGCCTTCGGACCAGCGGAAGACGCGCCGCCCCTCGGCGTCCAGCCCGCTGCCGGTCGTGTAGTCGCCCTCGACCAGGCGCCCGTTGGCCACGGCGACGGTGTCGGGGGGGACGCGCAGGGTGTAGTCGATGGTCGCCACGTCGCTGGGGTGGTCGTTGCTCGGCAGCCAGTAGCGCGCGTAGTAGGGGAGGCTGCGGGTAAGCAGGATGCGCGCGGTCCGATCGACCATGAAGCCGCGCTGGGCGGTGTAGGTCGCCGCGTCGATGCGGTAGCGGACGGTGAGGGTGATCGTCTCGCCGGCGCGGGCCGGCCGCTCGAGCCAGGTCCGCAAGCGCGTGCCCGACAGACCGTATGCATTCGACCGCCCGCGCTGGAGCGTGTGCGACACCGCCCGCCCGCCGACCTCGGTCCGCCATACCTTGATCGCCACCGGCTCGACCGCGAGTTCGATCGCGTCGAGCGCACGCACAGCGGTCAGGACCACCGTCTCCGTCGCGTCGAGATCGCTGTCGCCCAGATCGGGGACGGCCAACTCGAGGCCGTAGTGCAGCACGTCGATATCCGGGTTGGGCAGGAACGGCGGCCCGGGGGTCGGAACCGTGTCGGGACCTGTGGGATGGGCGACCACGGGGAAGTAGACCCGCTCGGGATAGGGCGTCGGCCACATGGTCGGGCGGGGAGTCGCGGTCGGTGGGTTGGTGGGGGTCAGCGGGCCGGTGGGGGTCGCGCTGGGAGTCAGCGTGGGGTAGGGCGTCGAGGTCGGGCGTGCCGTGGCCGTCGCGGTCGCCGAGGGCGCGATGTCGTCCTCCCGCGTGATCGCGACCGACAGCGCCGCGTCGCCGCCGGCGTGGCGGAAGCCGATCTGGACCTCGTGCGCCTGCGCGGACAAGCGGACGAGCTCCACCCGCTCGACCGCCGCCGCGTCCCAGTGATCCGCGACCAGCACCCCATCCACCCACAGCCGAACGCCGCCGCCGGCCCGGATCGCGAAGCGGTGGGCGCCGGCCTCGAAGGGCAGCGTGCGGGTGAAGCGGGCGGACCAGCCTTCGGCCGGCAGGCCCGGCGCGGGCGGGGCGGCTCCCCAGGCGCGAACCGGCGCGGGCAGGTGCTCCACCGCGGCGGGGAAGCCGGCGGCGAGCGGGTTGGTGAAGTAGGCGGTATGCCAGTCGTCGGCATGCTCGGCCGCGAAGACCCGGACGCGGTGCTGTTGCGCCTCGGTGACGTAGACGCGGCCGCGCGGGTCGATGGCGATGCCGTTGGCGGAATAGCCGGTCGGCGGTGATCCGAGCGACCAGCGGTCGATGAGCGCGCCGCCGGGGCCGGTCCGGAAGATCATCCCCCGGTCGCGTTCGACGGCGACCACCGTCCCGTCCGGCGCCAGGGCCACGCCGGTCACCTGGTAGCTTTGCGCGGGCGAGTCGCACGGGGCATCCCATGCGCTCGCCCACTGGCCCAGCCATGCGCCGGCCGCGTCGAAGCGCTGGATGCGGGGCACGCCATCGGAGACGTACAGCGCCCCGGCGGGGGACCAGGCCAGGCCCTGGGGTTGGATGAACTTGCCGGGCGTGCTGCCGCGGCCGCCCCACTGATCGAGCGGCGCGCCCTCCGCGCTCAGGCGCTGCACGCGCATGTTGAAGTTGTCGGCGACGAACAAGCTGCCGTCCGGGCCGATGGCCAGCCCGGCGGGGTTGAAGAACTGCCCCGGCTCCTCGCCGCGCGTGCCGAACTGCCGCAGGAATCGGCCCTCGGGGCCGAACACCTGGATGCGATGGTTGCCGCCGTCGGCGACGAAGACCGACCCATCGGCCGCTATCGCCAGCCCGAGCTGGAGCGCCCCGGTGAACGTGAACTCGCCCGGTCCCGCGCCGCGCCGCCCCCACACGTGCAATAGCCGCCCGTCGGCATCGACGTGGAAGACGCGGTGATGCAGCCCTTCGATGATGTAGAGGCTGCCATCCGGCGCCACGGCCACATCCGCCGGCTGGGCCAGCGTCGGGAAGCCCGCCCCGTCGACCGGCCCGAAGTCCTCCAGCCCAGCGTTGCCGAGGGTCAGGAGCTGCTTGTCCGGACGCGGCGGAGACTCCGCGGACAGCGGCCGAGGCGCTGAGGGTCTGGCGAGGGAAAGGGTGATGCCGAGCGCAAGAGCGAAGGTGAAGGTGACGGCGAGCTTTGCGACGGCGGTCGGGTGGCGTTGACGCGGCATGGTGCACCTCCGATGGCAATCGGGCCATTGGCCGGACAAGAAAGTGGATCGGCCCCGCTGATATTCATGCTAGCAGGTCAGGTCTCCGTGTCCAGTCATGCTTCAGGGCGAGCTTACTGACTGTACAGGCGGTTGAAACTCCTGCCTCCTAAACAGGTGCTGCTTGCGGCCGGTCGTGCTGCGATGTATCCGCACCTCCGCCTCGCGGGGAGCCAGGCCCGGCGCCGGCTACTTCGTCAACCACCGCCACCAGCGCGCGAGCAAGCCTCCCGATGCACCCTCCGACGCTTCACTCACCGCGTCCGTCATAGCCTTCGCGCCCACCGCCACCACCGGCCGACCCGCCCGCGTCGTAACCGCGCTCGGAACGAACAGCTCCCGCCCCTCGGCGTTCGGGCCGACCTGCACCAGGGTGGCCGAGTGCTGCGTGCGCTTGCCGCCGGCACCGATGTCCTCCAGCCGGTAGTGCCACGCCCCTGGTGCCGGTGCGTCGCGCAGCACGTAGGTGCGCCCGGACGCGGCTGAGCCTTCGGCAGGGATCAACGCCGTGTTGACTTGCGTCCACGGTCCATCCACGCCCGCGGCGCGCTGGACGTTGAAGCCGAGCGTATCGGCCTCGGTGGCGGTCTCCCACACCACGAGTGCCCGTTCCACCAGGCCGATGGCGCGGAAGAAGCGGAGGTCGACCGACGTGGGCGCGATGGCGGTGAGTGTGCTGGTCGGCGCGCTCGTCGGGGTGCTGGTCGGCGTGCCTGTGGGCGTGTTGGTGGGCGTATCGGTTGGCGTGCTGGTGGCAGTGGCCGTGGGTGTAGCGGTAGGCGGCACATCGCCATCCCCGTACACCACGTAGCTCTGCCCGGAGATGTTGCCGTTCGGGTCGGCGTAGGGCGCCCCGATCAGGATGTCGTCGAACCCGTCCATGTTCACATCCCCCGCGCCCGACACCGAGAAGCCCGAGTAGTCGGTTGCTGAGATGCCGTTAACGCGGAAGCCGTTCGTGCCGTTCAAGGCCGAAAGCCCCACCGTCGCCGGCACGGCCGACCCCCCGTACACCACGTAGCTCTGCCCGGAGTC
>CAZCJG010000069.1:8939-15826 GCA_964498575.1 uncultured Anaerolineales bacterium
GATCAGGATGTCGTCGAACCCGTCCATGTTCACATCCCCCGCGCCCGACACCGAGGAGCCCGAGTAGTCGCTCGACAAGATGCCGTTCACGCGGAAGCCGTTCGTGCCGTTGAGCGCCGAGAGCTCCACCGTCGCCGGCACGGCCGACCCCCCGTACACCACGTAGCTCTGCCCGGAGGAGCTCCCGTTCGGGTCGGCACCGAGCGCCCCGATCAGGATGTCGTCGAACCCGTCCATGTTCACATCCCCCGCGCCCGACACCGAGAAGCCCGAGTAGTCGGTCGCCGAGATACCGTTGACCCGGAAGCCGTTCGTGCCGTTGAGCGCCGAGAGTTCGACTGTCGCCGGCACGGCACTGCCCCCGTACACCACGTAGCTCTGCCCGGAGAGGCTCCCGTGCGGGTCGGCGAAGCGCGCCCCGATCAGGATATCGTCGAAGCCGTCGTTGTTCACGTCCCCCGCGCCACTCGCCGCGCTGCCCGACTGGTCGCTCGCCGAGATGCCGTTGACCCGGAAGCCGTTCGTGCCGTTCAAGGCCGAGAGCTCCACCGTCGCCGGCACTCCCGGCCCCCCGTACACCACGAAGCTCTGCCCGGAGTAGCTCCCGTTCGGGTCGGCGCGGGGCGCCCCGATCAGGAGGTCGTCGAACCCGTCCATGTTCACATCCCCCGCGCCCGACACCGAGAAGCCCGAGAAGTCGCTCGTCGAGATGCCGTTCGACCTGAACCCGTTCGTCCCGTTCAGGCTCGACAGCTCAATCGTCCCCGGCAGCGCCGCGTCCAGCTTCAGCACCGGCAGCCACCCGCCCGCGCCGTGCGCCCACTCCGCCCCCGCCCACAGCCGCGCCGGCGCCGCCTGCGCGCCCGGCGGCCGGTCCGGCTGCGCCAGCCACGCCGTGGCCACAAACGCGCCCAGCGGCAGGACCGACAGCCCGCCCCGCGCCAGGCGCAACCGCCGCGCGCTCCGGACTTGCGCCAGCTCCATCGCGTCCGCCGCGACCAGGTGATCCAGCAGCCACGCCCCTGCCAGCCACCGCGCATGGCGCCAGCCGGCTGGCGTCAAGCCCGCCGCCGTCCCCGGCACCGCCACGACCTCGTGCGTCGCTCCCGTCGCCAGCCACCCGACCACCTGCCGCGCCTGCCATAGCCCCGTGGCGTCGTCCCGCCCCGCGATCAGCCGCACCGGCGCGCGCAGGCCCGCCAGGCGCACCTCGTCCAGCCCGTCGTAGCGACCCGCGGCGGCCACCATCGCCGCGATCGGCACGACGCCCGACGCCGCCGCGACCAGCGCCGCCGCCGCGTCCGCTCCCAGGCCGACCAGGCCGATCGGCGGTGTGCGCTCCGCAGTGCGCGAGCGCACCGCCCCCTCGCCCTCCCGCCCCAGCCAGCGCGCCGCCTCGATCAGTCGCTCCGCCCGCGCCTCCAGGCCGGCCGCATCGCCCTCGATCAGCAGCTCCAGCGTGCCGAGTCCCACGCGGTGCAGCGCCCGGGCGATGTCCGCGGCGCGCCCCGGATCCGCTCCGCGCGGCAGGATCACGAAGCCGCGCGAGGCCGGTGGCGTGGTCAGCACGGCGGGGGCGCGCAGGCTGGACGGACGCGCGCGGATCGGGACACGGGCGGCACGGCTCATCAGGGCTGAGCCGGCACTGTGCAGGCGGTGGGTGGCGCTCCGGCGCCAGAGCCGCCAGGCGGCGTGGTAGGGTGACTGGGGGTGCGACACGATTCTCCTCCTAGCTCGGGTCCGGCCGCGTGGAATGGTGCAACGGCGTGGGGACTGCGATTACCCTGTTATAACGTAGCACCGCCCCCCGAGATACGGGCACGGCGCGCCGATGTCGAACACTCGGTGAGATGGTCGGGATTCGGGGTGAGTGGTGGAGCCGGGAGGGGCCGGTCGCCTAAGCCCGCACGACCATCACGGTGCGCCCGGTCGGCGTGGCGACTTCGGCGGCGCTGGTGCGATCCTCGATCGGCGGCTGATCGCTGCGCTAGTCGAAGATCACCAGCCAGCCGGTTCCCAGTCCCAGCCGTGCCAGGTAGCTCTCGATCTGTGCCAGCCCCTGCGCCAGCGGATCGGGTCGCCCGTCGGGGTCGCGCCGCACGAGACCGAGATCGACGACGAACTGCCGGTCGTCGTCAGGCAGATCCGGCAGCACCGTACCGGCCAGCACCGGCCGTCCCGCCCGCGCCGCCTCCGCGCGCGGAACGAACAGCTCGCGGCCTTCCGCCTCCGGTCCGACCTGCACCACGCTTGCCGGGTGGAGCGTCCGCTTGCCCTCCGCCCCGACATCCTCGAGCCGGTAGTGCCAGGCGCCAGGCCCCGGCGCGTCGCGCAGCACATAGCTTTGACCACCCGTCGCCGAACCTTCGGCCGGGATCAGCGCGGTGTTGACCCGGGTCCACGGCCCCTCCGCCGCCGCGGCGCGATAGACCTCGAAACCCAGTGTGTCCTGCTCCAGGGCGGTCTCCCAGACCAACAGCGCCCGGTCCGCCAGGCCGATGGCTCGGAAGGAGCGCAGCTCGACGCCGGTGGGCGACACCGGGCAGTCGACGGAGGTGCACTCGGTCACGGAGAGCGGCTCCGCGTCGATGGCCTGGAACTCGGTGACGATGCACAGCTCCTCTCCCTGCCCCGCGCCCGCGCCGACCTGGACCTGATAGTCGATGGTCAGCGTGCCGCCGGCGGGGATGTCGCCGGTCCAGGTCATGTCGCCAGGGCTGACGACACAGGCGCCGGTCCCGCCGGAGAAGGTGCAGCTCGCCGCAACGCCGGTGAGGTCCGGGGGCAGCGTGGCCAGGACGGTGGCGCCGAAGAGATCCCCGCCCGGGTTGTTGACGACGACCTGGACATCGAGCAGGTCAGCGTTGTCGGTGCAGCCCAGCGGATCGGAGATCGAGACAGTGAGGGGTGAGGGCGTGGGCGTATTGGTCGGAGTGTTCGTAGTAGTGCTGGTGGGCGTATTGGTCGGCGTGTTGGTCGTTGTGCTGGTGGGCGTGTTGGTTGGTGTGCTGGTCGGCGTGCCGGTTGCTGTGCTCGTCGGGCTGCTGGTCGACGTGCCGGTTGATGTGCCGGTCGACGTGCTCGTCGGGCTGCTGGTCGGCGTGCCGGTTGCTGTGCTCGTCGGGCTGCTGGTCGGCGTGCCGGTTGATGTGCCGGTCGGCGTGCTCGTCGGGCTGCCGGTCGGCGTGCTGGTCGATGTGTTGGTAGCCGTAGCCGAGGGTGTTGGCGTAAGCGGTACACCGCCGTCCCCGTACACCACGTAGCTCTGCCCGCCGTCGACGCCGTGAGGGTCCGCGTACTCGGCCCCGATCAGGATGTCGTCAAAGCCGTCGTTGTTGACGTCCCCCGCACCCGATACCGCGCTGCCTGAGCGATCGCTCGCCGTGATACCGTTGACGTTGAAGCCGTTCGTACCATTGAGTGTCGAGAGCTCGACCGTCCCCGGCAGCGCTGCGCCTCCGTACACTACGTAGCTCTGCCCGGATTCGTTTCCGTTCGGGTCGGCGAACCTCGCCCCGATCAGGATGTCATCGAAGCCGTCCTGATTCACATCCCCGGCCCCGCTCACCGGCCGCCCCGACAGGTCGGGCGACGAAACGCCGTTGACGTAGAAGCCGTTCGTGCCGTTGAGCGCCGAGAGCTCGACCGTCGCTGGCAGCCCCGTGCCTCCGTACACCACGTAGCTCTGCCCGGCAGCGACCTGTCCGTTTGGACTGGCCAGAAACGCCCCGATGATGATGTCGTCGAAGCCGTCGTTGTTGACGTCACCCGCACCCGATACCGAATATCCCGAGCGGTCGTCCGACGTAATGCCGTTGACTCGGAAGCCATTCGTGCCGTTGAGCCCTGAAAGCTCGACCGTCGCGGGCAGCGCCGTGCCTCCGTAAATCACGTAGCTCTGCCCGGAGCGGATCCCGTTCGGGTTGGCGCCGTAAGCTCCGATCAGGACGTCATCGAAGCCGTCATTGTTGAAATCCCCCGCGCTCGATACTGAAACGCCCGCGCGATCGAGCGTCGAGATGCCGTTTACCTGGAAGCCGTTCGCGCCGTTGAGTGCCGAAAGCTGGACCGTCGCGGCCACTGCGGTGCCCCCGTACACCACGTAGCTCTGCCCGGAGTCCGTCCCGTTCGGGTTGGCGTCGTAGGCCCCGATGAGGATGTCGTCGAAGCCGTCGTTGTTGACATCCCCCGCCCCCGACACCCAGGAGCCCGAGAAATCGTTCATTGCAATACCGTTCAACCTGAAGCCGTTCGCGCCATTGAGCGCCGAGAGCTCCACGCTGGCCGGCAGCGCCGTGCCGCCGAACACCACATAGCTCTGTCCGGAGTTCGAGTTGACACCGGCCGTGTCGGCAAGAGGGGCCCCGATGAGGATGTCGTCGAAGCCGTCGTTGTTGACGTCCCCCGCCCCCGACACCGACCAGCCCGCCCGGTCGCTCACCGTGACGCCGAAGATGTGGAAGCCATTCGTGCCGTTCAGAGAGATAAGCTGTACGGTCGCTGCCACGGCCGCACCCCCATAGATCAAGTAGGCGCTCCCCTCGAAAGCTCCGTGCGAGATATTCAAGGGCTCCCCGACCAGGATATCGTCGAAGCCGTCGTTGTTGATGTCTCCGGCATCCGACACCGAGCTGCCCGCCCGGCCGCCAGCACCGCCGCCGTTCGCCGCGAAGCCGTTCGTCCCATTCAGGCTCGATAGCTCGATCGTCCCCGGCAGGGGCGCGTCCAGCTTCAACACGGGCAGCCGCCCGCCGAAGCTCGCCACCAGGTCCGCCCCAGCCCACAGCCGCCCCGGCGCCGCCTGCGCTCCCGGCGGCGGCGCCGGCTGCCCCATCCAGGCCGCCGCCACCAAGGCGCTCAGCGATAGGAGCGACAGCCCGCCCCGCGCCAGCCGCAGCCGGCAAACCATCCGGAGCTGCGCCAGCTCTGCCACTTCCCGTGCATCCAAGTGGTCCAGCATCCACGCCCCTGCCAGCCAGCGCGCCGCCCGCCGGCCGCTCGGCGTCAGCCCCTCCCCCGTTCCCGCCACGAGGACCAGGTCGTGGCCGCGGTCCGCCGGCAGCCAGGCGAGGACTTGCCGGGCCTGCCATAGCCCCGTCTCGTCATCCCTGCCCACGACGAGCCGGAGGGGTGCTCGTAGACCTCGCACCATCGCTTCGTCCAGGCCCTCGTAGCGACCGGCGACCCCCAAAATGG
Organism: uncultured Anaerolineales bacterium; assembly: GCA_964498575.1. Taxonomy (GTDB): domain Bacteria; phylum Chloroflexota; class Anaerolineae; order Epilineales; family Epilineaceae; genus CAZCJG01. Next base: position 14,136 of record CAZCJG010000069.1, read on the forward strand.
TCTCGCACGCCAGCTCGCCCGAGGCCGCGGCCGCCAGCACCGCCGCCGCGTCCGCCCCCTGGCCGGCAAGCGCCAGCCGCGGAGCTGCCGCGGATCCGGCCGTGGCCACCGATTGCCGCGCGAGCCATCGCGCCGCCTCGACCAGAGTCTCGGTCCGCTCCGTCAGGCCTCCCCGGTCCGTCCCCGCCGCTAGGGACAGTGTCCCCAGCCCCACCCGATGCAGCGTCGCTGCCAGCGACGCAAGAGCAGCGGGGCTCCCGTCCGCCGTCCCCGGCGCCAGGATCACCCAGCCGCGCGCCGCCGGCGGGATCGCAAGCATCGCCTCGGTTCGGGCCACCGACGGTCGGAAGCGCGCCGGCACTGTGACCGTCCGATGCAGGATCGGGCCACGGTGGCTCAAGTGCCGGAGGGTGCTGTGGTGCCAGAGCAGCCAGGCAGAGGCATAGGGGCTGTGGGGGTGGGACACCGCGTGGTCTCCTTCAGGGGGGGCGGGAGGCACGAAGATTCCGTCGGCCATGCTGGTTCGAACACGAGGCAGGGCCGCGGTCAACCTGTTTTAACGGGATCCGCTTCCAGAAGATACGGGTGGCGCGCGACTCCGATGAAATTGCTAGCGGTGCGGTTGAGATGCCGAGACACCTTTGGCGGCTGGTGTGCCAGCCGCCCTTAGTCAGACGAGTAAGTCCTAATCGCACAGCTGGCGGAGAGCACTCCCTGCAGACCTGGCTGCAACGCTGCGATCAGTCGAAAAGCCAGCTCCGCAGGCGCTCCAGCCAGCCGCCGAGCGAGCTGACAGCCGACCCGGCGCTCGCGCCGTCGGCTTGGACTCCCGCCTCCCGCGTCACCGCCGGCCGACCCGCCTCCGCCCTCTCCGCGCGCGGCGCGAACAGCTCGCGACCGACCGCGTCCGGGCCGACCCGCACCACGCTTGCCGGGTGGAGCGTCCGCTTGCCCTCCGCCCCGACATCCTTTAGGCGGTAGTGCCAGGCGCCAGGCCCCGGCGCGTCGCGCAGCACATAGCTTTGACCACCCGTCGCCGAACCTTCGGCCGGGATCAGCGCGGTGTTGACCCGGGTCCACGGCCCCTCCGCCGCCGCGGCGCGATAGACCTCGAAACCCAGTGTGTCCTGCTCCAGGGCGGTCTCCCAGACCAACAGCGCCCGGTCCGCCAGGCCGATGGCTCGGAAGGAGCGCAGCTCGACGCCGGTGGGCGACACCGGGCAGTCGACGGAGGTGCACTCGGTCACGGAGAGCGGCTCCGCGTCGATGGCCTGGAACTCGGTGACGATGCACAGCTCCTCTCCCTGCCCCGCGCCCGCGCCGACCTGGACCTGATAGTCGATGGTCAGCGTGCCGCCGGCGGGGATGTCGCCGGTCCAGGTCATGTCGCCAGGGCTGACGACACAGGCGCCGGTCCCGCCGGAGAAGGTGCAGCTCGCCGCAACGCCGGTGAGGTCCGGGGGCAGCGTGGCCAGGACGGTGGCGCCGAAGAGATCCCCGCCCGGGTTGTTGACGACGACCTGGACATCGAGCAGGTCAGCGTTGTCGGTGCAGCCCAGCGGATCGGAGATCGAGACAGTGAGGGGTGAGGGCGTGGGCGTATTGGTCGGAGTGTTCGTAGTAGTGCTGGTGGGCGTATTGGTCGGCGTGTTGGTCGTTGTGCTGGTGGGCGTGTTGGTTGGTGTGTTGGT
>CAZCJG010000070.1:0-12835 GCA_964498575.1 uncultured Anaerolineales bacterium
GGTCGTAGATAAAGATCGCGAAGTCGGTGAAGCCCGGCTTGGGCACCAGGTTGACGATCGCCACCTCGCTGGTGACGCCGGAGCCGTGCTGGTCCTTGTGGAAGCTGGGGATGCCGATGCGCCCGACGCCCGAGCACAGCCCGCCGCAGCCGGTGCCGACCTGCCAGTCGTAGGCCAGCGCCTCGGGGAAGAGCTCGTAGGCCAGCGCTTCCTGGGCCTCGGTGCGCATCACGTCGGTGTACTGGATCAGCTCGGCGATGGCGTGGATGGCGGGCGCCGCCACCGGGTCCGAGCCCGGCGAGAACCAGTCCTGGCTCTCCACCCGCACGCTGCCCACCCAGTTGCCGGGCAGGTCGGCGATCACCGGCAGGTAGAAGGTCTGCGAGCCCTGGGCGCACACCCAGTCGACGACGGTCGTGATCACGTCGCCCGAGCGATCCAGGAAGTAGACCTTGACCTTGGCGGCGGTCGAGCGGCTCATGTTCTGCACCGTCACCGCCGAGTCCCAGCCCTGGTACTCGGAGTACACCAGCGGGCCGTAACCGACCGGCGAGCCGGTGCTGAACAGCGGCGTCCCGTCCCAGGTGTAGTTCAGCGCCGCCGGCATGCCGGTGTAGGTCATCAGCACGTCGTTGCCCACGTGGTCGACCGCGATCGCCAAGGGCTGGGTCGAGCGCACCCAGGCGCCGCCCTTCCAGCCGGCCGGCAGGCAACTGCTGGCGTCGAACTGGAAGCTCTCGCCCGGCGCCAGCGTCAGCACGTCGCAGATGCGCGGCCGCAGGCAGTCGTCGTGCGCCTTGAACCAGATCTCCAGCGAGGTGCACTCCAGGCCGGCGTTCTGGATGTACAGGATGCTGGTGTAGCCGCCCGCGCCGGCGTAGATCGACGGCGCGTAGAACGCGAAGCCGCCATAGAGGGGATCCCACACGCCGAGGTACTCGTTCGATAGCGCGGTGTAGCTGGCGGTCACGTCGACGTCGGGCCGCACGTCGCCGGGGCAGGTGCGCAAGGCCTCCACCGCCAGCGGCTGGCAGGGCAGGTAGCCGAAGTCGAACTCTTCCCAGCGGCCGTGCTCGGTATACGCCTTCCAGAAGCGGCGGTACTCGCCGCAGTCGCCGACCACCCGGTTGAACAGCGCCTCGCACAAGGCGTCGGCGAAGATGTCGTTGCCGTGCGGATCGGCGTTGGCCGAGATCACCGCCCCGCTCTTGGCGCTGCTCGGCATCTGTCCGCCCAGGAAGTTCCACGCGCTGCCCGGCACCAGCAGGCCCGAGCACTCGACCTTGAGCGGCCCGACGCATTGCGGCGGGCAGAAACCCGGCGGGCCCCAGACCAGCATCAGCGCCTTGGCCGGCCGGTCGCCGATGTTCTGCACCTCGACCCAGGTCGTACAGACCGGATCGTTGCCCAGGAAGTTGAGGATCGGGAGCTGCGAGTTGCAGCCGAAGTACGGCCGGTCGGGGCTGGGCGGATAGGCCGTCGGCAGCCCGGCCGGCGGGGCGGGTGGCGTCGGTGGCCCCGGCGGGGTCGGGATGCCGGGTGGCGTCGGCGTCTCGAAGGGCGTCGGCGGACCCGGCGGGGTCGGCACGCCGCCGCCCGGCGGGCAGTAGCAGGGCATGTAGCGGAAGACCACCTGGCTGTACGGCTGGTTGGGCGTCACCCATACGGTCTGGGTCGGCGCGGTGCCGGTGTAGGGCACGTAGCCCGGCGGGATGCCCGCCGGCCAGGTCCGATACATCCCCGCTTCGAGGTTGTCGAAGGCCACGCAGCTCGTGCTCGGCGGGTTGGTCGGTGCCTTGACCGGCGGTGCGGCCGGCGAGCCGTAAGGGGTGAGGAGCTGGGCGTAGACGTCGACAGGCTCCGGGAAGGGCTGTGGGTTGTTGCCGTTCGGATCCACCTCGAGCACGCAGACCCCCAGGCCGCCACCCCCGCCCGGCGGCGTCGGCGGACCCGGCGGGGTGGGGATGCCGCCGCCCGGCGTGCTGGAAGGCTGCGGCGTATTCGGCCAGGGCGGCGGGGTCGGGGTCGTCCCGACGCGGGTGCTGGTCGCCAGCGGCGTCGCCGGCCAGGGCGCGATCGTCGGGCTGGCGCCGGGCGTGGCCGTCGCGCGGACCGGGGAGGTCGTCACGGTTGGCGTGGCGGTGGCCAGCACCGGCGGGAACCGCGGGGTCTGCGTGGCGGTCGCCGTGACCGGCACCGGCGCGATCGTCCAGGTCGCGGTCGGCGTGTTCGTCGGCTCGGGCTTGTCGGTGGCGGTCGCCGGAACCGGCTCGATCGTCCGGGTTGCCGTCGGCGGATCGGGCGGCTCGGCGGTGTCGGTCGCGGTCGGCGGCACGCGGGTGCGCGTGGCGGTCGGCTCCGCCGTGTCGGTCGCGGTCGGCGTGTCGGTGGCCAGCACCGGCGGCGGCCGGTCGGTCGGGGTGGCGGTCTCCGGCATCGGTGCGATCGTCCGGGTCGCCGTCGGGGTATTCGTCGGCTCGACCTTCTCGGTCGCAGTCGGCGGGACGCGGGTACGGGTAGCGGTCGGCGGATCGGTCGGCTCCGGCGTGTCGGTCGGCGCGTCGGTCGCAGTCGGCGGGACGCGGGTACGGGTAGCGGTCGGCTCCGGCGTGTCGCTCGCCGTCGGCGGGATGCGAGTGCGGGTCGCGGTCGGTGGATCGGTCGGCTCGGGCGTGTCGCTCGCCGTCGGCGTGGCGGTCTGCGCGACCGGCGGCGGCCGCGTCGCCGTCCGTGTCGGCGGCACCGCGGTCTCGGTCTGCGTCGCCTGTGGGCGGGGAGTGGTGCTCGGCTCGACCGTGTCCGCGAGCGTGACGCACATCTTGTTCGCCATGTTGTCGCAGGCCGGTGCCGAGTCCAGCCCGGTCCCCGGCACCTCGCCATCGGTGGCCCAGCGCACGCAGACCTGGTCGGGGTTGCCGAGCAGCTCGGCGTTGACGTAGACGTCGATCACCGCCCCGCAGCCCGCCTTGCCCAACTGGAAGCCGATGTCGCCGACGTCGCCCTGGCTGGACGACTGCCCCGATCCGGTGGAGGTGGACCAGGCGCGGCGCCAGACTGGCGAGCCGGCGGCGTTGTTGAGGTAGGCCGGCGGGAAGCTCGCCGCCCAGTCGTCGCTGAAGCGGCCGTTGCCGTCGATGTCGTTGATCAGCGTGATCTCGCCCTGTCCGTCCGAGTCCAGCGTCGTGCTCCCGGGCATCGCCGGCAGCTCGGCGTCCTCGACCATCAGCAGGAACTGGCGTGTGTCGGTGATCAGCCACCACTTGTAGCGCGCATCGGTCCATCCCCCGGCGCCGCTGCTCGACGGATCCCAGCCCGGGAGGTCCGCGGTGCACAGCCGCAGGTGAAGGTTCTTGCCTTCATGCGCCCAATGCGCCGCCGTCCCCTCGCGGCCGGCGTCGGCCGGGGCGGCGCAATCGCCCGGATTGTCGTTGGCGAGCAAGGTCCAGACCGAAGGCGCGCCGCTCTGCTGAAAAATGGCGGGCCAGGCCGGCGCATACGTGGCGAGCCCGGCGATCAGGCCGGCAAAGAACAAGGGAATTAGGATCCAGCTCCGGCGAATCAAGGCTGGCATTCGCAGCTCCTGCAATGGCTTGAAATCATGCGACATGCGCTATCCCGATGGACGCGGTGCGATCCCCGCGTCCCGAATACCGGCACGTGTGCGGTGAACAGTGCTGGCGCGAAGCAGCAGGTGGGGCAGAGCTGGCGCGGTCGGTCGACCCGTCACGTCGTTCGGTGGGCGTGATAACGCGGCCGGTGCGGTGGGTGTTAGGGCGGGTTTAACCGGGCGGCGCGTCGGCTGCGTCTTGGCGGGGTGTTGGGGAGATGTTCGGTTGAGCCAGGGGAGGAGCACCTACATCCCCTCGCCCGCGCCATCCTCGTCGCACCAGGCGTAAGGCATCGCCGGCGTATTCCAGGCCCAGCCGAGCCGGCCGGCGCGATCGATGGCGATCAGGCCCGCCTGGCCGCCGGTGCGCTCGGCCAGGCGGCGCATGGCGCTGTCGCAGGCCGCCTGGGCGCCGGCGCCGGCGGCGATCTCGGCGCAGGTGGCGAAGGCCAGGCAGACGCGCATGATCAGCTCGCCGTGCCCGGTGCACGACACCGCGCCGGACCGGTCGTCGGCGTAGGCGCCGGCGCCCATGATCGGCGAGTCGCCGACCCGGCCGGGCCACTTGTCGCGCGTGCCGCCGGTCGAGGTCGCCGCCGCCAGGTGACCGGCCCGGTCCACCGCTACCGCGCCGACCGTGTCGCCCAGGTCGCCGGCGGCCCAGATCTTGCGCTCGGCGTCGGACAGCGGGGCGGCAGGCATCACTCCCGCCGGGTCCGCGCCGCCGGCGGTGGCCGCGCGGGCGCGCTGGCGCTCGCGCCAACCCTTCAGCACCTCCGGTGCGATCAGATCGGCCGCCGGGACCGTCAAGCCGTGCGCGCGCGCCAGGCGTTCGGCCCCCTCGCCGGCCAGCATCGCGTGGGGGGTGGTGGTCAGCACCAAGCGGGCCAGGCTGATCGGGTTCTGCACATGCCGCACGGCCGCGACCGCTCCGAAGGACAGGTCGCGGCCGTCGACGAGGATCGCATCGACTTCGACCTCGCCGTCGAGGCTGAGGTAGCTTCCAAAACCGGCGTCGAAGTGCGGGTCGTCTTCCAGCACCCGCGTCGCGGCCTCGACCGCCGCCAGCGCCGTACCCCCGCCCGCCAGCACCCCCCAGCCGGCATCCGCGGCGGAGCGCAGCACCGCCTGCTTGGCCTTGCGCGCGGCGCGGTGAGGTCCGGCGCCACCGTGAACCAGGATCGCGGCCATACGGCGCGGTCGCGCGGGCTATTCGGGGACGATGCCGGTCCGGCTGTTACGCGTGGTCGATCAGGGACAGGTCTCGCCGACCGCCAGCACGACCTCGAAGATGTCGTAGACGTTGACCACTTGGTCCGGGATCACGTCGTACTTCGCGTCCCAGCCCCGATCCGCCGGAGTCTGCATGAAGTGCGCCGTGATCGTGTCGACATCCGTCTGCGTGACCGCGCGATCGCCGTTGAAGTCCGGCAGCTCGCAGGCCGGCGGCTTGGCACCGCCGCCACCGGTCGGGGGCACGACCGTCGCGTAGTTGGGGTTGGGTGTCGAGAACACTTGGGTCCAGGTCGGGCCGCTGGGGTTGTAGGCTACGCCGATGTCGGTGAAGTCCTTGTTCAGGATGTTGCGGCGGTGGCCGGTGCTGTTCATCCAGGCGTTCATCACCTGCGCCGGATTGCGCTGGCCGCGCGCGATGTTCTCGCCCCAGGTGACGAAGCGGTAGCCGGTCTTGGCGATGCGGTCGCCCGGATCGCCGTCGCCACAGGCGGTGTGCGAGAAGCAGCCCTTGGACACCATCAGCTCGTTGTGCATCCAGGCGGCTTCCTGCAACGAGTAGTTGACGTAAAGTGCCGGCGCGCCGACCTTGGCGCGCTCCTGGTTGACCAGGTTGACGACCTCCTGCTCCTGCGGCAGGATCGTCTCGCCCGGCGCCGAGGCGAGGAGCCCGGCCGCCGGCAAGCTGAGGATGGAGAAGACGGCCAGCAGCAGGATCGCCGGCATGCGCCAGCGTGGCAAGCGGTGGGTAAGACCTGGATTCATCGACATGCTCTCCTCTTGTGCATCAGCAGGCCGCCCGGATCAGCCAATATCGGAAGCTGGCGGCGTTACGGCGATATCGCGCTGGGGATTATAACACATTGGCAAGCTGAGCGGCCCATCCCGTCAGGGCATTCCCTCGACGCACGTCCAGGGGGCAGGATCAGCTCTTGACCTCGTCGACCGGCCGGCGCCCGAAGTACCAGCCGACCCCGACCACCGCCAGGGACAGGCCGAGCAACCCCAGCCAGACGAGCTGCGGCGCCAGGCCGGAGCCGAGGCGCTGGACACGTCGTTCCAGGCCGTGGTAGGTGTCGGCGATCGACTCCGCCGCGCCGGTCAGCCCGCCGCTGGCCGCGGCCTGCTCGCTCAGCGCGGCCGCCTGGGCCAGCGACTCGTCGCGCAGCTCGGGCGGTGGGTCCTCGACCACCGTCAGTTGGGCCTCGATCGCCTCGGCGTCGACGACCGTGCCGTCGGCGCCGGTCAGGGTCGCCGCGGCGATGGTGACCGGCTTGGCGCCATCCGTGCGCGCCAGCGGCGCCAGCGTCACGTAGGCTAGCACCCCGTCGCCGCTCGGCAGGAGCGGCACCGCGGTCGGCATCCCACCCGTCAGCCCATCCGCCGGCGTGCCGGGCTCGCCACCGGCGCCTGCCTCGCCGCCGGCGCCCGCGTCATCGGATTCGTCGTCCGCCGCGGCCATCTCGCTGCCCAAGGCGAGGTAGCCGGGGGATGCTTCGCGCACCTCGATCTCGGCCAGGCCGCTCGGCGAGGACAGGAACCCGCCCGCCTCGACCGCGGTGACGACCGCCGCCTCGCCGTCGTAGGCCAGCTCGAGCTCGAAAGCCTGGCTGGGCGGCGCGCCGCTGACCTGGATCTCGACGCGCACCGGGGTGCTGCCAAGCTGGACCAGCGACGGCACGATTTGAACCACGGGCGGCGTATCGTCCTGGGCCAGGGCCGGTCCGGCGGCGGTCCCGCCCCAGCCGAGCAGGCCAAGCGCCAAAAGGGCCGAGCTTCGAGCGTGCTTCACGGAGCCTAGTTTACCATGCCCCGTCCAGGTGTGACAAGCACTCCGAGCTAGGCTACAATCCCTGCGCATGGCCGCGTGCTGGACGATCGGGCTGGTGGGCGACGCCGGCGCCGGCAAGAGCACGGTGCGGGCCTGGCTGGAGGCGCGCGGGGTGGCGGCGCTGGATGCCGATGCCATCGTCCACCGCGTGCTGGAGCGGGACCGCGCGGTGGTCGAGGCGGTCGCGGCGCGCTTCGGGGAGGAAGTCCGCGCCGCGGGAGGTGGTATCGACCGGGCGGTGCTGGGCGCGATCGTGTTCGGCGACCCGGCCGCGTTGGCGGATCTCGAGCGCCTGGTGCACCCGGTGGTGATCCGCGCCGTGGAGGAGTGGTTGAACAAGGTCGAGTCCGACGTGGCGGTCGTCGAAGCGGTCAAGCTGGTGGAGAGTGGTCTCGCCGCCCGCCTCGACGAGCTGTGGCTGGTGATGTGCGACCGGCGCGCCCGGCAGGCACGCCTGGCCGAGCGCGGCTGGTCCGCCGCCGCGATCGCGGACCGGCAAGCGGCGGCGCCGCCCCTCGCGCCGCGGCTTGCGCTTGCCGGCGTGATCATCGACAATAGCGGGGCGCCCGAAGCCACCGAACGGCAACTCGAGGTGGCATGGGCGCGCGTCCGTGACAGGCTGGTCGGCGCGCTGGAGGCATGAGGCATCGCGATCCACGCTAGATCCCGCGGAGTTACGGGACCGTGCGAGGTAGTGGACGAGGAAAGAGCGTTGTTGACGGGGACAGGCAGTAGTTGACGGGGACAGACAGTGACGGAGCGGTTCGCCCGACATCCTAACCTAACCGCCTGGGCCGTGCTGGCGATCGGCATGTTGGCCATCCTCGCCTGGTCCGCCCGCGGCACGGAGCTCAACCCGCGGCAGTGGGCCGCGCTCGGAGTGGCGACCGTGATCCTGGCCGGCGCCTGCGCTTGGATCATCAGTTGGGAGGCCGATGACGCCAAGGATGCCGCGACGGCTGTGGCGACTGATTCCGACACGGGCAAGGTGGCCGAGCTGGCGGATGACGCCGCGGTCCGCGACATGACCGCCGGCATGTCCGCCGACGCCGCGCCATCCGAGCAGACCCCTGGTCTGATCGACGCCGAGGCATCGCGTGGTCCCGGCGCGCAGCCGGAAGGGCAGCCATGACCAGCGTCAGCATCCTCGATCGGCAGCGCACGGTGCCGGACGGCCTGTCCGCTTTCCAGCCCCGGCGCGACCTGGCGGCGGTGATCGAGCTGCTCGAGACCGGTTTTGGGGACGACCTTGAGGCCCGCGACCGCCGCTGGCTGTCGGATCTGTCGGCGCTGTCGGGGGCAGGGCCGTTGTTTGCCTGGCTGGCCTGGCTGGTGCCGCCGGGTGATCACGCGTTCAAGGGCTTCGTGTGGTATGACAGTGGCCGGTTGGTGGGCAATGCCAGCATGATGCGGTCCAGCGACGACCTGTGGATCATCGCCAACGTGGTCACCCATCCGGACTTCCGTCGCCGCGGTATCGCCCGCGCGTTGATGGAAGCCGCGATCGGCGCCGCCCGCGCGCGCGGCGCGCACCAGATCCAGCTCCAGGTCCGGGCCGACAACGCCGCCGCCCAGCACCTCTATGTCGGCCTGGGCTTCTGGCACATGAACGCCGCGACCGCGCTGCGGCTGCCGAGCGCCGCCGGCAGCGTGCGGCTCGGCGTGCCGGCCAACGGCTGGACCCTGGTGCGATCCGGGAAGTCGACGCGGGGGCGGGCACGCCGCCTGCTCGCGCGCGCGGGCGACCTGGATCGCGGCGGGCCGGCCGGCCTGGTGGTCCAGGCTGTCGACCATGTCAGCCTCTGGGACCGCCTGGACGACTGGCTGCAAGGTCGCACGCGCTATGCCTGGGCGGCGACGGCCGGCGGCGAGTTCCGCGCCATGATCGTCGTGCATGCCGGGCACTGGCACGGGCCGCACCGGCTGGACATGGTCGTCGATCCGACTTGGCAAGGACGGGTCGAAGCCACCCTGGTCGATGCCGGGCTCGCCGCCCTGGCCCGCCATCCCGGCTACGAGGTCGAGGCCGAGATCCACGCCGACCGCTCCGCGGCCGTCGACGCCCTGGTGCGCTCAGGCTTCCGCGTGATCCGCACGCTGGACCGGTTGGCGCTGGACTTGCCGGACTAGGGCGACCGGCCGTCTCCCCTGGGACCGCGGGCCTCCGGCCCGCACAGGCCCTTCAAATCAAGGCTAGACGCTCCTCGCCACGCCGAAGCGGGCCGGAGGCCCGCGGTCCCAGGAGCGCGATCAGTCGCTCCGCCGCCTGCGCAGCCCGACCCAGCCGGCCAGCCCGGCCAGGCCCGCCGCGAGCAAGGCCAGGGTGCTGGCTTCGGGGACCTCCGGCGGGGGCTCGGGCTCGTCGCCATCACCGCCGATCTCGGTCGGCTCCCCCGGGGGGGGCTGGGTATGGCGCGGCGGCAGCGTCCGGACCACCGGGATCGTGCCTGCCCCGACGGTCGGGGCGATGGCGGTCGCCGTCGCCGCCGGCGGGGCGGTCGGCGTGCCGGGGGTGGGCGTCGGCTGGAGCTGGGTGGCGCGGTAGACCGACAGGCCGCCGTTCTCGCTGCCGACCCAGATCGCCTGCGTGGCCGGGTCGAGCGCCAGGGCCGTGATCGCGTAGGCCGCCAGTCCGCTGGTCCGCGGGCTCAGCTCCACCCAGCCGCCCGAGGTGCGGACGCGCACGCCGCCGACCGCCTTGCCGTCCGAATTTCCACCTTCGCGGTCGTAGCGCTGATTGCGGTCCAGCGCGAACTCCTGGAACGCGTCGGAGTTCATAAAATGCCCGCGCGTGGTGCCGACCCAGAGCTGCCCGAGGCTGTCCTGGGCGATCGCCGATACCCAGCCCTGGCGGGCGAAGGCTTCGTTTTCCCAGGTATCGTCGCCGCGCTGGTGGTTGACCACCGCGTCGACGAAGGGCCACTTCGAGAGCAAGGGGCCGTCGTCGAGGCTGTAGGTGCCGGCCCAGGCCGAGCCGTCGCGATCGAGGGCGACCGACCGGACGTCGCCGGTGACCAGGCCGGACTTGTCGTTGGCATCGCCGGAGCCGTGGTAGGTGCGGAAGCCGCTGGTGTCGCTCGGGGCGCCCGACCAGCGGCTCCACAACCCGCCGGCGAAGCGGCTGACCCCGCCGCCGGTCCAGGTCTCCGTGCGGCCCGCGGCCTGTGCATCGTAGCTCGACGCGACCAGGATCTTGTCGCCCGCGCTGGCCAGGTCGATGACGGTCGCGCCCGCCAGGCTTTGGTCGTAGCTGTAGTACTCCCAGTCCCCGCGATCAGGCTCGTACACGGCGACCCCCTCGCCGCTGTGCACCGGGCCGCTGTAGACGCCCGCCCCGCCGGTCGCATCGCCCAATCCGATCCACACGCGGTCGCCCGCGTCGATCGCCAGGCTCGACACGTGGTTGCTCGGCAGGCCCGCGCCGGAGCTCGACGCGTCGGCGCGGATCGAGGGCAGCCAGCGCCCGTGGGCCAGGTCGTAGCGGCTGATGCCGCCGTCGACCCAGCGGCCGTTCTCGAACTTGGTCTGCAAGGTCGCCACCCACAGCTCGCTCTGGCGGCGGATCGCGAGGTCGGTGATCGTGTTGCCGACCAGGTCGCCCGGCGCGTTCTCGACCGTGAACACATCCCACACGCCGTCCCGCGGCCGGTAGCGCATCAGCCCGGCGTCGCGGGTCCCCGCCCACAGCGTCCCGTCGGCCTCGAAGGCCAGGGACCGGATGTCGTTGGACCAGGGCGTCCGCGGCGCGGTGCGCCAGGCCTCGCCGGCCTGATGGCCGTCGAACGGCAGGATCCCGATGCCCCCGGTGCTATTGGGGCTATTGGTCCCCAGCCCGTTGGTGCCGAGATAGACCTCGCTGCCGCCGCCCGCCAGGCTCGAAACGCGCTGGCTGGCCAGGGTGCCGGCCAGATCCCAGGTCTCCCAGCGCGTCCCGTCCCAGCGCGCGATGGCCCCCTCCCGGGCGCGGTCCATGTCACAGGCCGCCCAGACCTCGCCGGGCGCGGTGTGGATGGCCCAGACTTGGTCGCTGCACAGGTCGTCGGCCAGTCGATACTCGGCCCAGGTCTGCTGGCGGTTCCACGACAGCACGCCCCGGCCCCAGCTTGCCAGCCACAGCGTGCCGCCGTCGTCCAGCGCCAGGGCGAGGATCTGGTTGCTGCGCGGGCCGGTCGTCGGATCGTCGTTCGGAGCGATGGTCGAGATATGCCGCCAACTGTTCTCGGCCGGGTTGAAGATCGACAGGACCGGCTTGTTGTCGTTCTTCGACCCGCCATGCGCGATGTACACTAGGCCGGCGTCGTCGATGACGATGTCCGCGACGTGGGTCTCGCCGGGCCCGGTGTGGGGTCCCTCGTCGCCCGCGACGAAGTCGACCGCCGGATAGGCCACCCATACCGTGCTGCCCGGCTCGAGCGCGGCCAGCCCGTTCGGGCCGCCCGCCCAGACCCGGCCGTCGCCGTCGACCGCCACCGCCGTGAACGGGGGCAGGGGCAGGCTGAGGTCCGCCTGGGGATCGTCGCCCACCGGGTAGGCAGTCCACGGGCTCCCCGCGGCGCGGGTGACGCCGGCCGCGGTGGCCAGCCAGGCTTCGCCGGTGTGCGGGTCGAAGGCGATGTCGTAGACGGTGTTGGACCCCAAACCGGGCTGCATCGGGAAGAGGTGCTGCTGGAAGCTGCCCTTGGCGCCCAGGTCCCATACCACCACGCCGCCGCCCTCGGTGCCCGCCCAGAGCTGGCGCGGATCGACCGGGTTGACCGCCAGCGCGATCACCTCGTCGCCGCCGGCGAAGGTCTGCCAGCTTGCCGTGCCGCTCTGTGCCAGGATCACCGCGGGCGGCGGTGCCGCGAGCAAGCCGGTGCCGAGCAACGCGAGCGGGCCGGCTCGCAGCGCGACGCGGCGCGCGATCGGTCCCAGGCTGGCGGGCGTTCGGGTGTGTGTCATGACAAACAGTCTCCTGGGGCGGGTCGGGGCGGACCGGTGGCCGGAGGCGGGGGAACGGGCGAGCCGCGGCGCTGTCGAATCGGTCGGAGTATAGGCCGAAGCACGGATGGGATCAAAAAACACCCCATGGCCGGATGAAGGTCTCCGGCTCTACGCCGAGCGCGTCGGCGATGCGGTTGATGTAGTTGAAGTAGGCGATGACCTGCGTCGCGTCGTGGATCGCCCGATCGTCCAGACCCGCCGCCCGCAGCCGCTCGATGTCCGCCGGCTCCATACCCGCGGGGCTTTGCGTCAGCTTCTCGGCGTAGGCGCAAAGCGCGGCGTCGACCGCGGCCAGCGCGGCGGTGCGCCAGTCGGACGCGACGGCGTGCACGTAGGCGTCGGCGCCCGCGGGATCCTCGAACCAGGTGACCTCGGCCCGGAGGTCATGCGCGTGCGCTTGTGTTCAGTAGACGCAGTGGTTGGCGCGGCTGACGATCACCGCCAGCATCTCCCGCTGGGCGCGCGATAGCGGCGATTCGCCGAACATCAAGGCCCTGTACATGTCCATCGAGGCCTTGAGCACCGCCGGGTTCGGCGTCATGATCCGCACGATGTTCCACACCCGCCCCGCGCGGTGGACGGCCGCGTCGAGCTCGCGCTTGGCGGCGCCGGTGGCTTCGTCGTCGGAGACTTGGCGGATGCGGGGCATGGTGGGTGTGGGTCAGAATTCGCGCGGCGCGAACGCCTCCGAGTTCAGCACGTCCATCAGGTCCTCGCCGAAGCCCAGGATGATCAGGCCCTGCCGCTCGCAATGGCGCACCAGGCTGGCGTCGACATACAGCGAGGCCAGGGCGCCGATGACCCGCTTGCCCGCATACTCGGGAAAGTAGTGCTCGCGAACCGTCGGCAGCAGGGCGACGAACTTCTTCACGTCCGACGGCGTGAGCTGGGACTTGGTCTCGTTGACCAAGAGGTAGTCGCCGCAGATCGCGACGACATCGAACTCCCGCTCGCGCTTCTCCTGCGCGGACCACTTGCGCACCCGGATCATGTAGCCGTCGACGTAGTTGTCCGGGCACTTGATCACCGTGCGCAGGATGCGCGGAATGCTGGGAGCGACCAGATCTTCCGCCATCCTGCCCAGGCGGCGCGACAGCTCGCCCCATTCCTTGCGGCGCTCGATCCGGTCGTGGGCGCCCTCGGCGATGAACCGATCCAACCTCTCTCCGGCCGCGGCCCTG
>CAZCJG010000070.1:12935-15660 GCA_964498575.1 uncultured Anaerolineales bacterium
GTCCAGCTCGGCATCGGCGATGAACCGGTCCAACCTCTCTCCGGCCGCGGCCCTGTCCAGCTCGGCATCGGCGATGAACCGGTCCAACCTCTCTCCGGCCGCGGCCCTGCCCAGCTCGGCATCGGCGATGAACCGGTCCAACCTCTCTCCGGCCGTGGCCCTGTCCAGCTCGGCTGCGGCTATCGACCGGTCGAACCGCTCCACGACCGCGTCCACGCGTTCTTTGAAGGCCGCCATCTCAACCGTGAATGCAGCCGTCTCGCGCATCATCTTCTCGAGCTGCCGGTCAGTCCGCTCGAACTGGCGCTCGGTCCGCTCGGCAGCGCGTCTCAGTTCTGCCGTCAGGTGTTCCAGTGTCTCGACACGTCGCTCCAATAGCTCAGGCATGGAAGCCCACCTTTCGTGAGTAGGTGGGTGGCGGGGAGATTATAGGACGCGCCGCGGGCCGATGGCAACCGCGCCGCGGCGGCCACCACAACACGCGGGGCTCTACCCGCCGGAATGGCCGGCGTCTATCCCCAGGCCGGCCCGCGTTGTTATTCCCGCCGGGAAGCGGAGCGCCGCTCGCCTTGGCGTTAGCCGGCGATCCTGCGATAATCCCGGCAGGTTTGCCCCAATTTATCCCATCTCGATTTCATGCCATCTCGATGAAGCGGCCGCCGCGTCGCTCGGAAAGTGAAGCCAAACCGCATGTCCCGCGCGATCTCGATCCTCCTGCTCCTGGCCATCCTCACCGCCGGCGCCAGCCTGCTCCGGCTCGCCCCGGCCCCGCTCGCGGAGCCGCCGGACTCCGACAGTCCGCACCTGGCGCTGGACCAGGCCGATCACATCGATCCGAACCTGATCAGCCACGTCCCACAGTCACCCGCCTTCTCCGGCGTCGTGCCGGCCGCGGACTACCGGCGCGCGGTGATCTTCGGCCACGCGGGGAAGGTGCATCGGGACCGGGCGTCGGATCGGGCGTCCGGCGACCGGCTGGCGCAGGCCGGACCCGGCGCGCTGGTCCTCCTCCCGCTGGCGCTGGTGCGGGTGAGCGAGTTCGAGCAGGCGGTCCCCGTCGACCCCGAGCCCGGGGAGCCGGAGCCGCGCGCGCTGACCTACTGGCGCGACGCGATGCCGATCATCCGCGCCGAGTGCACGAGCTGTCATTACACCGGGGGCATCGGACCCTTCCCGCTGGAGACCTACGCGGACGCGCGGCAGTCGTCCTTCTTGATCCGCCGCGCCATGGAGGAGCGCTTCATGCCGCCCCTGCCGGCCGATCCCAAGACGAGCTGGCCGATCGACGACCCGCGCGTGATGAGCGACGCGGACCGCGAGACCCTCGTCGCCTGGGTCGCCGCCGGCGCCCCGGAGGGCGATCCCGCTGACGCGCCCGAGATCCCGCCGCCGGTCGATTACGGCCCGCCGACGCGGACCTTCGACATCGGCGTCGACTACACCCCGCCCGAAGGCGTGATGGACGACTACCGCTGCTTTGTCATCGACCCCGGCTTCAGCCAGGACGCCGAGCTGGTGATGGTCGACGTGGAGCAGACCAACCGGCAGATGTTCCACCACGGCATCCTCTACCTGGCCGACCCGCGCGTCGCCGCCGACGCCCGGCGGCTGGACGCGGCGGACCCCGGGCCGGGCTATCCCTGCTTCGGCGGCCCGGGCTTCTCGTCGGACGAGTGGGTGGCGGGCGAGGCGGTCGGCGCGCTGCCGCGGCCCTATCCGGCCGGCACGGCCAAGGTCATCCCGGCCGGCAGCATTTTCGCGCTGCAGCTCCACTACAACACCAACAACGGCCGGGGCATGGACCGCACCAAGGTCCACCTGTGGCAGGCCGCGTCGCCGGTCGGCAAGCCGCCGCGCGACGCGCGGATGGCCAACTTCCTGTTCAGCATCCCGCCGGGCGACACCGGCTACAGCGTCAAGGCCAGCATCGACGTCGTGTCGGCGCGCGACACCGGCCGGCCCGGCTTGCTGCGCGGCCGCGTGGCCGAGGGCCTGCTCTGGCGCTCCTGGGGGCACATGCACGTCCTGGGCTCCAGCTACACGCTGGACCTGATCCGCGCCGACGGCAGCCGCGTGCGGGTGCTGGACATCCCGCATTGGGATTTCAACTGGCAGGGCACCTACGACCACATCGACCCGCTGGAGATCGAGGCCGGCGACCGCCTGGAGATGACCTGCACTTGGGACAACTCGCCCGCCAACCAGCCCTACATCGACGGCAAGCAAGTCCAGCCCCGCACCGTCCACTGGGGCGAGAGCACCTTCGACGAGATGTGCCTGGGCGGGGTGACGGTGACGGATGGGTGAGGGATCATGCCTGAGGTGGATTCTCCGCCTCGAGCTGGAGCTCCGCCTCCAAATCTTCTAGCGTCACCCATCCTGAGCGATCGCGCCGATACTGCTCGACAGCGGTCTGCCAGCCAGCCAGCCGCTCCTTGGCCAGCCGAAGGTCTGCCTCATCCTCCAACCATTCCAATAGGCTCTCCCAGAGCTGAATGTCGATGACGGCCGCGGTTGGTTTGCCGTGGTTGTCGACCATGTAGCGCACGTTGTTCATGTCTGTCATCGTGATCATGGCCGGTTCCTCCGATTTCACCCTCGCCCCAAGTATACCCCCTGTCCACAGTCATTATTTCGGCCACCAGCCCGGCGAATGGAATTCGCGGCTAGGGGCCTTCGGCCGAGCGTCGGCCTTCGCCGACTTGGTCTGCCAAGAGACCGTGCG
>CAZCJG010000071.1:0-15598 GCA_964498575.1 uncultured Anaerolineales bacterium
TCGCCATCCCAGCGCCGCAGCTCGAACGCCTCCGACCTGATCCCGCACGCGTAGCACAGCACATAGGGATCGCTGAGATCGAGGATGGCGTCCGGGACGCCGTCATGGTCGAGATCTTCGAGCCGGCTGCGGTCCGGCCCGGCGGTCACGTGGGCGATCTCGTGGCGGAGCGCCTGGCCATCGAAGCTCAGCAGGTCGAAACAGTGGTCGTGCGCGTTGGCGCCGCCGCGGGCCAGCAGCCAGGTGCGCCCCGCCGTCACCGCTACCTGATCCACGCGGTCCAGACGATCGGGGCAGCTCAGCTCGATCCGGCCACGGACTTGCCAGCCGCCGCCGGTCTTGTGATAGAGGGCAACGAAGTGATTCTGTTGTCTGTCCCGCTCGCGATGGCGGTAGCCCTCCGAGTACGCCAGCCATAGCGGCGGAGCGCCGGCCGGCACGTCCAGCGTGAGCACCCGCACCGTGCCAATGCCCTCGTTCCAACCCGCGGCCGACGGCAGGGCGTGATCCGGCGTCTGGGTGGCTGGAAGCGCGGCGACCATTGTCGCTGCCAGGCTGTCCGCCGCTGTGGTCGCTATAGGGGGTGGTGCGGTGGCCAGCGGTGGCGCGCCCGTTGGCACGGTCGGCACCGACTGGGCGCTTGGGTGCGTCGGGGCGCTAGCACGTACGGCCGCCGGCGCGCCGAAACCCAACTCGCCTGAGCCGACAGCAAGACCCAACACAATGAGAAGTTGAAGCGCCAAACCACGCCCGACGCCATCGCGCCCGACGGTTCGCCAAGCCACCATGAACCAAATTCCTTGCCAATACCAACTCAGGTTGGGATCACACCCAACCCGCTCAAGAAAATCCCGTCACTCCGATTTGTCAATATTGCACAGCGACAAGGCCCGCTCAGACCCGTTTCTAGCGCGGGCAGTCACGACTGTCGACGACGCGCAACTCCGGGCGCGGCGTCCTGAGCTGTGCGGTGTCGCCGTCGACCTCGTTCCAGATCGGGTTGAGCGACCAGCGGATGTGATTGCCGCTGGTCTCCGGCGCGCGGTAGCCGCTATGTAGATAGACGCTCGCGCCCGGCTCGAGGATATACGATTCTTCAAATCGGTAGGTCTGGATGCCTTGCGTCGAGAACATCTGCCAGCCATCGAGGTCCAGTGCCTCGCCGCCGAGGTTGATGATGCTGACCACTTCGTCGCTGGTGCCGTTGCACTGCAAGTCGCCGATCCGGGGGTCCGGCTTGGTCGAGGTTGGCGTGGCCTCCGGCGTCGGAGACTCGGCCGGCGTCAGGGTGAGCGTCGGCGTCGATGTGGGCGTCCGCGTGGCGGTGGCCGTCGGCGGCAAGGGGGTGGTGGTCGGCGGCGGAGCGGTCGGCGGCGTCGGCAGGGCGGCAACCTCGATCCCCCCGAGCAGCAGCGGCAGTTGGACGTGGAAGCCGCGCGGCGTCGGCGTCGCTTCGGGCGTCGCGTCGACCACCACGCGCCCGTCGATCACGCCCGGCTGGTTGCGGTTGCCGTTCTCGGAGTCCGAGATCAGAACCTCGGAAAGCCCCAGCACGCCGCTGCCGCCCCCCAGCGCCTCGAAGCGCACGGTCGCCAGGGTGCCGGCCCCGCTGGGACCCGGCGCGCCGCGCTGGCTGACGGCAACGAAGGTGACCTTCCCGTTCTGGACCACTGGCGGGAAGGTGATGACCTGGCGGCCGGTCGAGCCCAGGAAGGGACCGATCTCTACGCTGTCGTAGCTCACCAGGTCCGTCGGAAAGCCGAGCGTGAACTGGAAGGCGCCGAGGTTGACCGCGTCACGGATGTCGATGTCGACCGTGAAGTGGCTGCCTCTGGCGACCAGGCTGAGCTCGGGGTTGACCAGCACCAGCGCCTCGGCTTGCGCCAGCCCGGCGCGGCTCTGGTGTACCAAGCCCAGCGCCAGCGGCGGGCCTAGCGTGGCAAGTGCGAGGAGGCACCGACCGACGCGGCTCGCCGGGAGCGCTCGGATTTGGTGTTTCCGCATAAAACCATTATAAAGCCAAAGGCGATGGATACAAAGCGCCCAGCCCGGGCTGGGCATCCGGAGCGCGGAATCACGACAGCACAGGAGAACGACGACCTTGAACACGCAACTTGAACCCATGCACCGCCGGCGCCTGGTCGCGGCGATCTGCCTGATCGGCCTGGTGCAACTGACCGCGGCCTGCAAGAGCGGCGGGACCGCCGGCCCGGCGGTCGAGGAGGGCGGGGGATCGGACGAGACGCAAGTCAGGCAAGCGGTCGAGGCCTTCTACGCCGACTACATCGACCAGACCACCTTGGATGACGCGACCGGGACGGTCCAAAACCCGTTGATCAAGGACTACGCCTATCGCGACGATGCCAGGCTCGACGCCGCGCTCGTCGAACAGATCGACGGGCTGGTCGAGAAGGCGGGCGAAGAGGGCCTGTCCGCCGACCCCTTCCTCTGCGCCGCGCAGGTCCCGGAGCGTGCTGACGTCGACACGGTCGAGGTCAAGGACAAGGCCGCCACGGCGAAGGTCTACACCCGCTTCCCCGACAGCCCGATCCCGTTCCGGATGACGCTGTCCCTGGTCAAGGGCGACGACGGCACCTGGAAGCTGGCGCAAATCCAGTGCAAGTAGGCGTCGGCATCCCGGAACGGCATTGGATCGAGATCGTGCCGGACGTGGCCCACAGTGCTCAATCCGGCGCCGGTGCCCAGCCCTCTGGTCCCTGCTCCGGCAGCCGCAGCCAGAAGCACGCCCCCGCGCCCGGCTCGCTCTCCACCCAGGCCGTGCCGCCGTGGACCTGCGCGACGCTGTGGACGATGGCGAGGCCGAGGCCGCTGCCTTGGGCGGGCGGGCCGTCAGGGTCCGGTCGGCCGCGGTAGAAGCGCTCGAAGACATGAGGCAGGTCGTCCGCGGCAATGCCCGGCCCGCTATCGCGAACCCAGAACGCGATAGCGGGTGCGGCGTCGGGATCGGAGGGGTCCGGCTGCCCGAGAACGCCGATCTCGACGTCGCCCGCTGACGGCGTGAACTTCAGCGCGTTGTCGAGCAAGTTGGACAAGGCGAGCTCGACACGCGCCGCGTCGCAGGTCAGGACCAGTGGCTCGGGCGGCGGCCGGACCGCCAATTCGATCCCGCGCTCGGCGGCAACGGGCCGCAGCGGGGCAAGCGCGGCTTCGATCAGCTCGGCCGGATCGCAGGCCGCGCGCTCCAGCGTGACCAGGCCGGCGTCCAGCCGCGACAGGTCGAGCAGGTTGGTGGTGATCCAGGCCAGCCGGCGGATTTGGGCCTGGCTTTCGGCGAGAAACTCGGCCTGGGCGGTGGGATCGGTGGCCGCGCTGGTCTGGAGCAGCTCGTTGAAGCTGCGCAGCGCGGTGATCGGCGTGCGCAACTCGTGCGAGGCGTCGGCGACGAAGCGCCGCAGGGCATCGCGGTCGGCCGCGAGCTCGGCGAAGCTAGCCTGGAGGCGCTCCGCCATCGCGTTGAACTGGCGGGCCAATTCGGCCAGCTCGTCGCGCCCCCGCACCGGCGCGCGCGCCGAGAGATCGCCGCCGCTCATCTGGCTGGCGGCCGCGGCCAGCGACTGCACCGGCGCGGTCATCCCGCGGCTGACGACCAGGCCGAGCAGCCCGGCCAGCAGCGCCGCGCCCAGCGCCGCGATGCCGAAGGCTCGCGCGGTGGTGCGGACCGCCGCGCTGGTCAGGTCCGGTCCCTGGCTGATCTCGACGTAGCCGAGGGCCGCGGCGGGCCCGCCCACTGGGACTTTGATCCCGCGCACCGATCGCGCGGCCAGGGCGTGGCCGACCGGTGCGGCGGAGGGATCCAGCGCGAAGAAATCCGGCACCGATAGCGCGGCGCTGAAGCTGATGTGCCGGGTCGGCGTCAGCACGGAACCGGCCTGCGCCCCGTCGTGAACCACCTCGAAGTCCAGACGATCGCCCCAGGGTCCGACCTGCCGCCGGAACGCCATGATCCGCGGCTTCGCGGTCAGGCTGTCCGAACCGGCTGCCAGCGCGGGCGAGCCCGCCACGTGCAGCTCGAAGGGCTCGGCGGGCGCCTCGGTCAGCGGCATCGCCGCGACGCCGGCCACATGTGCCGGCTCGGGGTCGAGTGGGGCGACCCGTTGCGTGAAGGCTGCTTCGCCGGGCGGTGACACGAAGGCGCCTCCGCTAACTCCTCCGCTGACTCCTTCGCTCGGCAGGTGGCCTGCCACCACCGCGCCAGCGAGCGGATCGCCGGGCGCGGCGATCCAGATCAACTGATCGGTCGCGGTGACGGGTCCGGAATCGGCGAGGACCTGCTGCCGGGCGTCCAGCAGGCGGACCCGCGCGTTGATCAGGAAGGCCGAGGAGCGGGCCAACTCGTCGAGCTCCGCCACCTGACCGGGCGAGGCGACCAGGGGCAGGGCGTGCCGCGCCACGGCCTCGGCGTTGGCCGTCAAGAACTCCACCTCGCGATGATCGACGTAGCGCCAGACCAGCGAGAGCGCGAGCCCGCCCATCACACCGACCGTCAGCAGCGTCAGAAGCACGTAGCTGGCCACGAGCCGCCAGCGAATTGATCCGAACATGGTCAGAGTAGCCTTGGCTGAGCGTCGCCAGCGCATGTCATCGTTGGCGCAAGTCTCATCGCCGGCGCACGCTGTGTTGAGACCCCGTCCCCGCCGCGCGATGGGCGACGAGGACGGGGATCTTCAGATGGTGCTGTGCCGGCTTGGGGAACCGCCGGTTTGGAGATCCGCCGGCTTGGCGGAAGCGTCTGCGGCAACCAGCGACCGATCAAATGTCCTTGGACGGCCCCGCGGCCTGGATCTCCGCGTCATGACCGGCCTTGAACTTCAGCTTGAACTTCGCCTCGCCATCGCCTACCGGAAGCGCGCGGGAGATGGTGAAAGCGGTGTCAGAGGGCGCCGCGCCCTCCGCGCCAGGCTCGCCTTCGGTGTCCGGCTCGTCGCTGAAGAACAGCACGTCGCCGGCCGGCGGTGCGGCGCCCTCGGGCAGCGGCGGCAGCGGGGCCACCATCGGCTCGCCGGGCATCGACGGGACGGCCGGCATGCCCGGCATCGCCTCGTGCCACATGAACGGGCCGCCCGCATGATAGCGCAGGCCCAGGTAGGCCGTGCCGGCCTTGTCCGGGCTCTCGCCCAGCACCACCTTGAGCTCGACCGGCTCAATCTTGATCTCGAAGGTCTTGACGGCGGCATCGTCTTCGTCGTCCGCCCCGGTGGAAGACTCTTCCCGGCGCTGGACCGCCAGCACGACCGTGTCGCCCGGCTTGTGGGCGGCGATCAGGCTCGCGAGATCGTTGTCCGGGTCGATCGGCTTGCCATCGACGGCGGTGATCATGTCGGTTTCCTTCAGGCCCGCCTTGGCGGCCGGACCCTCCGCCACCACCGACTCGACGAAGGCACCACCGCGCATCGCCGGCCCCGCCAGCCGCACGGCGCGCGCCATGCCGGCGCCCGGCCCGCAGGGCACGATTCCGAGGAATCCATGCCCAGCCTGGTCATCCAGCGTGACGCTCAGCTTGCGCTCGGCGTCGCCGTGCTTGACGGCCAGCGAGACGCTGTCACCGGCCTTCTTCTCCGCCAGCGCGCGCGTCAAAGCGCGCATGTCGTCGATCTTCTGGTCGTCGACGGCCAGCACGATGTCGCCGCGCTTGACGCCGGCCTTGGCGGCGGCGCTGTCCTTGACGAGCGCCGAGACGACGACGCCGGGCTCGTCGACCAGGTCGAGTCGCGCACCGGCCACCGCCGTGAACGAGCCGCCGGCTTCGGCGAAGATGTGTTCGGCCGGTTCCCCGGCCTCGCCACTCTCGCCGCTTTCACCGGCCTGGGCTTCGACATTGGCGGGAGCCGGCTGGGCGCCGGTGATGGGCGATTCGGCGCGCGTGGGGTCGCCGAGCGACTGCCCGCGCAGGCTGTAGAGCGCCACGAAGGCCACGACGAGCACGGTCAGGCCGCCGATCGCGGCGAGCAGGGTCAAAATACGCTTGGTCATGCTGATCTACTCCTGAAGCTTGCATGAGGGATTGAGGTTTCCGCTTGGGGCGAGTCCTACGGCAGGCAGGATAGCGGCGGGCGGTTGTGGTCGAATTGCAGCTTGGTTAAGATGGCGCAACACGCTGCTCAGCCCGCCGGGCAGCCTGGCGAATGAAATTCGCGGCTACCATTACGAAGCCCGCCTGCGCGGGCTGGACGCCGAACGCTCACGTGAATAGCCGGCGAAGGCCGGCTTTGTGATGGGAGGCGCGAATTCCATTCGCCAGCTTGGCAAGAGATCGGGGCGGCTGCTGAAGTATACTTGCGCTCCGCCTCATCGTGGCAACCCGGGCGAGCTTCCAGTCATGACAACTCCCGCGAAAGTCCTGTTCCTCTTCGTCGACGGTGTCGGCGTCGGTCCCGACGACCCCCTCACCAACCCGCTCGCCGCGGCCGAGCTGCCGGCGCTCACGCGACTGCTCGGTGGGCGGCGACCTGTCGCGGCGACCGCGGCGACGAACGGGATCCCGACCAGGCCGCCCAACCTATTGTCGGAGGCCCCGGCCTTGCCCTTCGCCGTGCTGGATGCGTGCCTCGGTGTCGAGGGTCTGCCTCAGAGCGGTACCGGCCAGACGGCGCTGCTCACCGGGATCAACGCCCCGGCGCTGCTCGGGCGGCACATCGGCCCCTATCCCAACGCCCGGCTCAAGGCGCTGCTGGCGACCGACAGCCTGTGGCGGCGAGCCAAGGAAGCCGGTCTGCGCGTGGCGCTGGCCAACGCCTATCCCGACGGCTACCTCGATCGGGCGCGGGATGGGCGGGGGCGGATGGGCGCCATGGCGCGGTCGGCGCACCTGGCCGGCGTGCGGTTGCGGGGACCCGAGGATTTGCGGCGCGGCCGCGGGATGTCGGCCTTCCTGACCAACCACGGCTGGCGGGACCACCTGGGCTATCGCGACCTGCCGGACTGGACCGAGGCCGAGGCGGGGACTGCCCTGGCGGCGCTGGCCGGCGACCACGACTTCACCTTGTTCGAGCACTATGCCACCGATCTGGCCGGCCATCGGCCGGATCGCTGGCCGCCGGACGGGGTGCTGGCGGCCTTCGACCGCTTCCTGGAGGGTGTCCTCGCGGCCTGGCCCGGCGACCACGTGCTGGTCTTGGCCTCGGATCACGGCAACATCGAGGACCGGACCACGCGCCGGCACAGCTTGAACCCGGCGCTCGGCGCCTGGCGCGGACCGCCGCCGGACCGACCGCTGGTCGCGCTGACGGATGTCGCGCCGGCCGTGCTGGCGGCGCTGGGGATGTCCGAGGGTCAGTCGGCGTAGAAGGCGACGCCGAACCCACCCGGTCCGATCAGGCGCGCCAGCACCGGATCGCAGGGGGCGATCCAGATCTCGGCCGGCCGCAGCCGCCCTTCGAGGAAGGTCGCGATGGCGGCGGCCTCGGCGTCCGCGCCGGCGCTGAAGAAACCGAGGCGCGACGAGGTGGAGGGATCCACCCGCGCCGTGACTTCCGCGGCGAGCCGGCGCAGCGCTTCACCGAGATCGGCGGCATGCATCAGCGTGTTGATCTCGCCGTCACGATACTCGAAGACCTGGCGCCGATCCGCCGCGGCGACGTGCGGGCCGGTGCCTGCCGTGGCGTCGATCTGGCGCGAGTCCGCCGCCGCGGCGGAATCGCCTGATACCCGCGCCAGGCCACCCCAGCGATCGAGATAGGCCGGGTCGCCGCTGACGCCGACGAGGCTGAGGCGGGCGGCGATGGCGTCGATCAGGGCCAGGACATCAGCTCGCGGCCAGTCGTCGATCCCAGCTTCCGCCGCACGGATCGCGATCAGGCCCAAGGCGCTGGAACACCAGGGGGTCTCGACAATCGAGAGCGGCGCGCCCGCCGGCAGTCGCCCGGCCGCCGCGCGGGCCGCCGCGGAGCTGTCGGAGAGCTTGGAGGATGGATGCAGGGACACGACGTCCACACCCCAACCGAGAACGCGCTGGAACACGTCGAGGAACTCCTCCGCCGTCGGTCGTCGAACGACGGGCGGCGTGGTGGCCGAGCGCAGGGCGTCGAAGAAGGCCGGATCGACGAGATCCGTGCCATGGTACGGCCGCTGGTCGACGACGGCGCCGTGGGTCACCATCGACAGCGCGAGATTCTGCACCGCGCCGCGCGGTAACGCGGCCGCGCTATCGACGACGAGGTGGACACCTGCCATGAAGTTTCGCTTTCGTTGCTCTCGGTCGGTCTTCGGCACGCCCCGGACTTCGCGCACTCAGCCAAGCTATGGCACAATCACCGGCAGCCGGGGCGTGATCCGAGATCGTCCGTCAGCCCCGCCAAGCACTGGCATCGGCGGAACCCGGAGGGTGAATCTGTGAGTTGGTATCGACTGGTGAAGTTCAAGTGCCCGGAATGCGGGCAGCGCTTGGTTGTCTTCGGCGCCCAGGTAGAGCGTGGAGAGGTCGTGACCTGCCAGAACTGCAACGCCGACATCCGCCTTGCCCGAAAGGGCCGGGCAGAGCCGGTGCGAACCAACGGCGACCCGGTGTCGCATGTGGTGGTCCTCGCCATGTGAGCCTGGCGCGCGTCGCGAACCACTGGCCACCCGCTCATTCCCCGATCCCCTCTACCTCCCGAACCGCCAGCCAGTACGCGCCTACCACGACGAAGGCGGTCAGCCCCAGCCCGAGCGCCAAGCCGAACGCCCACAGGACCACGGGATAGCGGATCATCGCGAAGGGCGACGCGGCCGCCGGCAGGGCAAGGGTCAGCCCGGCGATCATCGCGTAGCCGCCGTAGAGCACCAGGCTCAGGCAGCCCACGTCGGGCGTCAGCATCTCGTGCGGCGAATCCCAGCGCAAGTTGGGGCGCGCGGCGCCCAGGGACAGGGTGATCGCGATCACACCCGCGCCGACCACCGCCATCACGAAGAGCGCGTAGGCCAAGAGGCCCGGCCGCAGGGACCCGATCACCGCGGGCAGCAGGGCGTCGCCGAACATGCGTGCGTCGCTGACCGCGCGCGCCACTTCGAGCAACACGACCAGCGCGGTGCCGAGCAGCAGGTAGGGGATGTAGGCGACCAGGAACTTGCCGGCGACCAGCTCGCGGCGGTCGATCGGCGCGCCGCCCAGCACCCAGTAGGCCTTGCCCTCCAACGAGAACGCGGTCAGGCCGAAGCGGGCCATGATCATCGCGCTGACCCCGGTGGCGATGCCCGCCGAGAGCATCGCCAGGAGCGGGGCGATCAGTGCGTTGGCGAAGTCGCTGCCGCCGATCCGCACCGGGTAGAGGAGCTGCTGCAAGATGAAGAACAGGCCGACCGACAGCGGCGCGAGCACTTGCGCGATGCTGGTCAGATCGCGCGGGATCACCCGCCAGTCCTTGCGGATCAAGGCCACCGTCGGCGGCGTCAGCCAGCGCAGGAAGCCGGACGGGCGCCCCAGGTCGGCGGCGCGATCGGTGCGCGCCCAGGGCAGGCGGCTGCTGGCGCGCCCGTGCTGGGTTTGCTGGGTGGACTGCATGTGCAGCCAGCCTTCGTAGTACCGCCGATCCGACACCGCCCCCAGCGGCAGCAATGCCAGCGCCGAGACCACGGCGGTCAGCCCGAACCAGCGCCACATCACCGCCCATTCGTGCCGGCCCGCGGCGGTGACCGCCAGGGTCAGCCACTCGGCCGGCGAGTAGGGGCTACGCACGCGCGACACGGCGGCGAGCAGGTCGCTGACGGTCAGCATCTCGCGCAATTGGCGAGCGCTGCCGGCGACCAGGGCGATCGACAGGGCCATCGCCACCACGATCAGGCCGACCACGTCGCCCAGCCGGTGCGCCGAGACGCGCCGGACGATCAGGACCACGGCAACGGCGCCGATCGACACCGGGATCACCGGCAGGAGCGCCAGGGCGGCGAGGACCGCGGCGTAGTAGCTCCAGTCGTAGAAGGCCCAGGGCTCGTCGTAGGCGCCCATCGCCAGCCCATGCCCCACCAGGGGCACCAGGGTCAGGCCGAGGATGACGAGCTGAGCCGGGGTCACGCCGCCGATCAGCTTCGAGGCGAATACCGCCCGGCGGGCGATCGGCGCGGCCAGGAGCAGGTCGAAGTCCTTGGACAGGAACAGCGCCGCCAGGGCTACGGTAAAGCTGACCATCAAGCTGAGCAGCATTCCCCCGGAGAAGGCGGTGGCGACCACGACGTCGGCCGGCACGGGCGACTCGGTCACGCCTACGATGAAGCGCGTCAAAGCGTAGCTGACGACGAGTGAGACGAAAGCGAGAAAGGCGACCGCCAGACTGACCAGGATCCCCATGAGCTGGCGCCAGGGGGCGCTGCGGCGCAAGCTGTTCCACGCGATCCGCCAGCGCGCGCGCATCAGCCACAGCGAGGCGCGGACCAGGTCGGCGTTGCCGCCGCCCCAGACGAGCTCCGCGGCTTCGATGGCGGATGGGTCGCCGAGCTCCGGGGACCGCCCGGACAGTGGTGCTGGCGCAGGCGGTGGCTCGCGCGCCGGCATCAGCTCAAGACCTCGGCGATCTCCGTGTAGGCCGCTCCCCCGGTCAAGTCGAGGAAGATGTCCTCCAGCGAACCGCTGCGATTGGCCTGGGCATGCAGCTCGTCGACCGTGCCTAGCGCGATGAGACGTCCCTTGTGGATGATGCCGATGCGGTCGCACATGCGCTCGGCGATCTCGAGGATGTGGGTCGACAGGAACACGGTCGCACCGTTCAGGGCGAGCTGGCGCAGGATGTCGCGCAGCAGCCGCGCGCTGCGCGGGTCGAGCCCGACCGTCGGCTCGTCGAGGAACATCACGCGCGGCTCGTGCACCAGGGCGGCGGCCAGGACGGTCTTCTGGCGCATGCCGTGCGAGTAGCCCTCGATCAAGTCGTCGGCGCGATCGGCCAGCCCGAAGAGCGGCAGGAGCTCGTCGATGCGGCGCCGGGACCGGTCCGGCGGCACGCGGTACAGCCCCGCGACGAAGTGGATGAACTCACGCCCGGTCAGCTTCTCGTAGAGGTACGGCGTGTCCGGCAAGTAGGCGATGCGGGCCCGCGCCGCCAGGGGCTGGTTCTGCATGTCGATCCCGTCGACGACGATGCGGCCGGAGGTGGGGCGCAGGAGGCCGACCAACATGCGGATCGTCGTCGTCTTGCCGGCCCCGTTCGGCCCGAGGAAGCCGAAGATCTCACCGCGCCGCACGCCGAGGTTGAGGTTGTCGACCGCCGTGAACGCACCGTAGCGCTTGATCAGGTCGGCGCACTGGATCATCCAGGGGTCGGGATCGGGAGGTGCCGCGCCGTCGGCAGCCGTGAGGGGCGCCGTGCCGCCGGCGAGCTGAGGGGCATCAGCGGTGGGGGGAGGCCAGGCGCCGTCGCCAGGCTGAGGGGGAAGGTCGTGATCGGACATCATCGGATCATGTCCCCTCTGCCTCCCTTTCACGCCGCCGCCCTCAAGCCACCGCCGGCGACTCCTCTTTCTTGCCGCGGCCGAACCAGGAATGCCATTCGCGGTTCTCCCAGACCACCAGCAGCGGCGCGGCGTTGAAGATCGACGAGTAGGTGCCACTGATGATGCCGACGATCAGCCAGAACACGAACTGCTTGAGCTGGCCCTGGCTGTAGACGAAGATCGCGAAGAGCGTGAACAGGGCGGTGAGCTGGGTGTTGATCGACCGGTCGAGGGTCTGGATGATCGAGTGGTTGACCACCCGCTCGAAGGGCACACCGCGCAAGCGGCCGACGTTCTCGCGGATGCGGTCGAACACCACGATCGTGTCGTGCACCGAGAAGCCGATCACCGTCAACAGGGCGGTCAAGAACAGCGCGTCGACCTCCCAGCCGTAGAGCCAGCCGAAGATCGCCGCCAGGCCGACCACCACCAGCACGTCATGCAGCATGGCGATGATCGCGCAGACGCCGTATCGCACCGGGTGGGGGACGTTGCGGAACATGATGGTCAGATACAAGAGGATGCAGACCGCGGCGAGGACTACGGCGAGGCTCGCGGTTTGCGAAACCGCCGCGCCCACCGTCGGGCCGACGTCGCTGAACTGAAGCTCCTCGAAGGGACCGATCTCGTCGCGCAAGGCATCGTAGAGCTGCTGCTTGAAGTCCACCGCGGCGATCCCCTGGGCTTCGGCGGTCTCGACCAGCGCCTTGGCGGTGATCTGGTGGCGGATGGCGCCGGACTCGGGATCGGTGGCCGTCACAAGCTTGGGCGGAGCGTCGAAGCCCTGAGCCGCATACACCGCGATCAGCTTGGATTCGATGTCGGCCGGTGGACTCTCGAACTGCAGCTCGAAGAACGATCCCCCCGTGAAGTCGATCGAGCGCGGCACGCCATGCACGATGATAGAGATCAGGCCCGGAATGACGATGATGGACGAGAGCAGGAAGTACCAGTAGCGGTGCTTGACGATGTTGAACATGGCGAAGGTTCCTTCGATCGTTGATTGGAATGGGTAGGGGTGAGGGCACCCGCAAGGAGCGCCCCTACACCTCGGCCCGCTGAGCCGTCAAGATCCGCACCAGGCCGCGCAGCAGGTCGGAGTTGGTCAGGATTCCGACGACGCGCCGGTCCTCGACCACCGGCAGCGCCCCGATGGTGTGCTCGAACATCAAGTTGGCCGCCTCGGCGATCGAGGTCTCGGGGTCGACCGTCACGACCTTGCCGCTCATGATCTCCTCGACCAGCACGCGTGCCATCAGCTCACGCACCTCGGACGGTTCGAGCATGGTAAAGCGCGACGGCCAGGCATCGACCACGTCGCGCCAGGAGACGATCCCGACCAGGTCCTGATCTTCGTCGAGGACCAAGAGCCGGCGAATGTCGTCGCGCTCCATCTGGGCGCGCGCTTCCGCCACGCTCGCGTCCGCCGCGATCGTTACCGGGTTGGGCGTCATCCACTCGTTAACCAGGGCATGGCTGCTCATGTCGGTTCGGCTTTCTCGGGATCCCTAGAACCCGAACAGGGCCCGCAGGCGGCGATCCTCAAGCGTCGGCAGGTCGGTCTCGTGCAGGATCGCCCGATTGGTCACCTTGAGGAAGGTGGTGGTGACGATGATCGCGGTGAACATCGACACCAGCACGCCGATCGACAGCGTGACCGCGAAGCCCTTGACGACGCTCGCGCCGAACTGGCTGCCGAACCAGAACAGCACCCCGCACGTAATCAGGGTCGAGAAGTTGCTATCGCGAATGCTGGGCCAGGCGCGTTCGAAGCCGGTCTGCATCGCCGCGGCGATGCGTTTGCCCGACCGCAGCTCCTCTTTCATGCGCTCGAAGATCAAGATGTTGGCATCGACTGCCATGCCGACCGACAGCACCAGGCCGGCGATCCCCGCCAGGGTCAAGGTGACGCCGAAGAAGCGGAAGATCGTCAGCGTGAAGAGGGCATAGAGCAGCAGGGCGATGTTGGCGACCAGGCCCGGCATACGATAATACAGCAGCATGAACAGCATCACCGCGAGAAGACCGACGATCCCGCCGCGGATCGCGGAGTCGATCGCCTCGCTGCCGAGCGTCGGTCCGACCAGGGTCTGGCCGACGACCTTGAGCGGCACGGGCAGCGAGCCGGACTTGATCTGGGCCACCAGCGCCTGCGCCTCGGGCTGGGTGAAGCGCCCGGTGATCTGGCCGTCGTTGATGATCGTGCTGTTGATCCTCGGCGACGACAGCACCTTCTTGTCCAGGAGGATCGGCATCATCTGGCCGATATGAGAGCTGGAGTACTGCTGCATGCGCCGGCCGCCGTCGGGCGTGAGCTGGAAGCTGACCACCACTCCCTGGGCCGGGTCGAAGCCGACGCTGGCGCTCTGGACATCCGCGCCGGTGAAGATCGTCGGGTACAAGGTCTTGAGCTCGGGCTTGGTCGCCGCGCCGGCCGCTGAGGTGTTGGTCACGCCGGCCGTGCTGGTGATCCCCGAGGTGGAGGTGACACCAGACGTGCTCGTAACCCCGGAGGTACGGGTGATCGCCGACGTGCCGCCGGCGGTCGCGGCGGCGGCGGTGGCCGTGATCGAGGCGGTGCCCGTAACGGCGCCCGAAGCGCCGGTGCTCTTCCCGGTGCCGAGGGGATCCGCGGGATTGCCAAGGAAGGGCACCTGCTTGTCCTGGGGCAGGTTCTCGAACAAGGTCGGAAAGGTCGTCGCGACCTCGTCGCCGTCGACCAAGGGCGTTTCGCCGGCATGGACGAACTCTAGCAGGGCGGTCTCGCCGATGGTGCGGACGGCGAGATCGGGATCCTGCACGCCCGGCAGCTCGACCACGATCTTGTCGTCGCCCTGAGTCTGGACCAGGGGCTCGATCACGCCGAGGGCATCGACGCGGTTCGTGATCACGGAAGCGGCCGCATCCAGGTCGCCGGCCTGGAGCTGGGCCTCGGACTGATCCGCCTGGAGCAGCACCTGGAGGCCGCCTTGCAGGTCCAGGCCCTCGCGCAGCTTGAGCGATCGCTGATCGACGTTCTCGCCCTGCCAGGTCAAGAAGCGCTTGAAGCCGGCGGCGGGCTCGAAATCCGGCTTGGCGAGATCGATGTTGACGTAGATCGCCAGGAACGTCAACAGCCCGATGATCACCAGCCAGAACGGCGTGCGGTCGTTCATGCTTGTCCTTCTCCTCCCGAGGTTACAGCAAAAAATCGCGCCGGCCACGGCGCAGACAAGAGTTCATTATAACCCGCCGCGCGAAAGCCGGTCAAGATTGTGCGCCGTACAGCTCGCGCGCCAGCGCCAGCGCCGCCGCCGCGTCGGCGACGTCGCCGGCCGCCTGGGCCTCGCGGATCGCCGCCAGCAGGCGCCCGATGTCGGGGCCGGGGCCGAGACCCAGCGCGTCCATCAGGTCGTGCCCGCTGACCAGTGGCGGCGGCGCGACCACCCGCGCGTGCTCGTCGAACCAGGCGGCGAACAGCCGGCTGACCACCCGCGCCAGGGTCATGCTCTCGGCCTCGCTGCGGCTGGACTTGGCCGCGTTGTCGGCCAGCGACAGGACCGCGATGTCGACGCCGATCGGCCCGGTCGCCAGGAAGTAGCGGTAGATGGCGCGGTCCGACAGGTCGTTGCCTTGCATCAAGTGCAGTGGCCGCATATGGTGCTGCACGACGGTCTCGAGGTAAGCGGCGTCGGTGCTGGAGAGCCGCAGGCGGGTGGCGATCGCGCGCACCATGTCGGTCCCCACCTGGTCGTGGCCGAGGTAGCGATACCGCCCCCGCTCGGCATCCCAGCGCTGGCTGACCGGCTTGCCGATGTCGTGGAAGAGCGCCGCCAGACGGAAGCGGGCGACGCGGCTCGCGGCCGTCCCGCCGCCGGTCGCCGCGAAGTGCGCGCCGAGCTGGTCGCGCCGTTCGACCAGGACGGCATCCCAGGCCGGCGGGACCCGCAGCGGCGTGTCGGTCGTCGCCGGGGGATTCGCCTGCCCGGCCAAGAGGGCCTGGATGCGCTCGACGCCGGCCAGCACGCCCAGCGTATGGTCGAAGACGTCGCGATCATGCGGTGGGGATTGGCTCACCCCATGCCCGGCGGCGACCTCCGGCACAACGTACTCGAGCAGCCCCAGATCGTCCAGGCGCTGAACCTGCCGCACGGCGCCGTCGGCCGCCACGATCCGCTGCAGCTCGTCGCGCACACGCTCGCCG
>CAZCJG010000072.1:0-15525 GCA_964498575.1 uncultured Anaerolineales bacterium
CAGCGAGTGGAAAAGCGCAGCAGCCTTGGCGAAGTCGTCGGGATAGAGATCAACACCGCCGAAGGATGCGAACGGTCGAGCAACCGCCGCGTGGAGCATGGTGCCGTCGCGCAGTCCTGGCAAGCCGCCGGTCTGGGCGATCACTTCCTCGTGGATCGCATAGACATCGACGACGAAATCTGCGACGAGATTGGCCAGCGCATCGTCATCGATCATGCCACTATGATTGCGCCAACTCCTCGAAGAGCGGTCGGTTCGCCGTGATCATCTGTCGTGCGAACGTGCTCGCATCCGCCAGGGGATCGGCGGTTGAGTCGCGAGTCGAGTCTTGAGCATCCAGATAGGTCTGCACCAACAGAATCGTCAGGCCCTCAAGCCGATGCTCGGAAATACCAAGGGTCGATGCCCGGCGCACTAGCCGCTCAGGTAGTGCAATCTGTTTGTCGGTCATCGTCAACCCTCGCTCGCGGATGATAGGGTTTCGCCCCGCTGGACGCCCAGCGCACATCATAGCCAACACACCCCGCGGGCGCAAGTTCGCTGCCAGCTCCAGAGCGCGGACAAGTAGTTTCAGTGCTTCCGGACTCTACCGCCCGCCCCAAAACACCCCCGCCGGGCAAGGCAGCGCCACCGCGATGGCCCGGTAGATCTCCACCAACGCGCCGGCGTCTGGCGCTGGGTAGTACCAGCCCGGCCGGCTCGCGGTCGCCGCCAGCGCCTCGGCCTCAACGTCCGCTCCCAGCCCGATGGTGAACACGACCACCCCCGCCGCCTTCGCCGCCGCCGCCCGCGCCACCGCCTCGCTCGCCGGCCGGGGGTTCGAGCGCCCATCGGTGAGCAGCACCAACACCGCCGCGTGGTCAGGCACATGCCGTCCGCTGCTCAGCTCCGCCCAGCCGGCATCTACCGCGCAGACGATGCAGGTCTGCTGTGCGGTTTGGATGCCGGTGAGGGCAGCGTCGAGCGCGGCACGGTCCGACGAGAGCGGCATAACGAGCCTAGCCTCGGCGTTGAAAGCGATGATGGCGGCCTGATCGCCGCGGTCGAAGCGCAGTTCGCCCAGGAAGCCGCGGGCGGCGGCGAGAGCGGCGGCGAGCTTGGTGCCACCGGCGGGTGCGGGCTCGTCCATGCTGGAGGAGGCGTCGATGGCCAACACGACGTCGACGCGGCGGATCTCGGGGATGCACTTTTCATGCAGGAGCAGCGGGAGGTAGAGCGCGGCGGGCATGGACGTGGCGGTCTGGGTCGCGGTCGCCGTCGCGGTCGGGGTGGGCGTGAGCGACGGTGTGGTCGATGAAGTCGGTGGCTCTGTTGGAGTATCTGTCGGCGATGGTGAAGTCTGGCTTGGCGTCGGAGCTGGAGTGGGGCGCACCGTTGTCTGCCGCATCGGGACATCCCGGTTGATCACGAGGTGGCGACCATCCGGACTCATGGACATGAAGGTCAGATTGGCGCGAACCTGCGCGTTGCCGCCGGTGAGGGGATAGTCCAGGCTGGGTTCGATCACCTGAAACGTCTCGAGGTCGATTCGGTGCAGCTTGCCGCGGACATCCGCCACATACAGGACCCGTGCGTCGAGCGAGTCGACCATCGCCGCGGGTTCGATGCCGGGGATCAACTGCCGCGGCCTCTCCATCGCAGCCGGGTGCCACAGGTCCGGACCTCCTTCGACCAAGTACAGGTCGCTGACGGGTTGCTTGCCGAGCCCGGCCATATACGGCAGGATGACGTGTTGATCGTCTCGGGTGATGAGTAGCGGTCGGATCACCATCACATCGGCCGCAAGGTGTAGCGGGCGCCATAGGCCATTCACCCCGGCGCGATTCGTCAACGCATGCAGCGATAAAGTAGGCCCGGAAACACCATTTAGGGTTCCAACAATGACCGTTCCATCACTTGTAGCGGTGAGTTTGCTCGCCACCTGTACCCATCCACCCTTGAGGAAGGGTGGGCTGTTGTTGCGATCATTCTGGATGTCATATATCTTGATCTTACCGCAATCGATCGTTCCGCTGTGGGCCCAGTAGCCATCACCACTATTCGACATGACAAGCCAATCGCTAACAGGCGGCAGGTCTTGGTCGGAAGGTCGTGAGGAGACCCCTTGATGGGTTGACGCTATCGCCACCAACGCGAACATCATAGTGAGCCAGTGTACAGTCCGCTTCACCGCTACCTCCCGCGGATAGGAATTTCGTGAGTGTTCACATGGTTGGGCAGGGTGACGGAGGCGTCGAACCACGGACATGCGCCTCCCGTGTCACAGGTCCATCGCCTCCGCCAGCCCGCGGCGCAGCCCGGTGAAACTCTGGACGCTCCGAATGGCCAGCAGGGTGCCGGCGACGTAAGGCTCCGCGCCCGCGCCGCCCTCGTAGCGCAGCGACAGGCGCTCGTCCGCCCGGCCGAAGATCACCTCGGCGCCGATCACGAAGCCGGGCAGGCGGATCGAATGCACTTGCGTGCCGTTGAGCGCCAGGCCGCGCGCCTCCTTGGCGCCGACCGTCGCGTCGACCGGCACCTGGAGCTCGGGCCGGCCGACGGCCGCGAGCCGATGGGCCAGCTCGCGGGCGGTGCCGCTCGGCGCGTCCACCTTGGCCGCGTCCGCGTAGTCGATCACCTCCCAGGCCGGCAGATAGCGCGCCGCGATCTCCGCGAAATGCTGGAGCAATACCGCCGTGAGCGCGAAGTTGCCGGCCGCGAGCACGCCGACCGAACGTGCCCGAGCCGTGCTGTCGATCTCGGCGTAGGCCGCGTCGTCGAGACCCGAAGTGCCGACGACCACGTGCACGCCCCGCGCGATCGCTGCCAGCGCGTGCGCCTTCACCACGCCCGGGGCGGTGTAGTCGACGAACACGTCGGCACCTTTTTCGAGCGCCTCCTCGACGCGCGCATGGATCGGAACGTCACCGATCCGCTGCCCCGCGACGGACCGCGCCACGGCGCCGGTGAGCGCCAGGTCCGGCGCGCCCAGAATCGCCGGCACCAAGCTTCGCCCAACCCAGCCCGACACACCGGCGACACAAACTCGGATCATCCTGCCCTTGCCCCAGCGCGGTCATCGTGATTGGGGACTCAATCACGGGCCTCGGAGTCTACACCGTAGCCGAACCCGGGTCAACCGCCTCGCGCGACCTCCCACGGCGGGTCCGCAAGCTGTGACCAGACCGCCGTCGTCGCCCTCAGCTCCCCGCCCGGCGAGCGAGGCGGGGGATCGCGCGGCGACGGCCAAGGCGCGGGGCGTCGTGGTGTTCACGATCGGGCTGGGGGAGGACCTGGATGCCGAGGCCCCGCGCGACATGGCGAGCCGGCCGGCGTTCGCCTACCGGGCGCCGGACGCGGAGGACCTGGCGGACATCTACCGCGCGATCGCGGTGGCGATTCCGTGCTCGGCGGGAGGATTCTGGGGCGGGCGGTGACGGCCACCGAGCGCGGGCGTGGCCGCGGGATGCGCGGATGTCCGGCACAGTGCAGGTACAACTTTCGTTGCGATAAGTTGCCATTTGTGGTATATTTCGCGCATGCGGTTCGATGAGTTGGTGCGCATCGTTGGAAACGAGCCGGTGTTCGACACCGGCCTCCTGCTCGCGGGCGCGGTCGACCCGCGCGACGTCCGGCGCCAGCTTTCACGTTGGCACCGCGCCGGGCGGGTGTATCGCTTGCGGCGCGAGCGCTACGCGCTGGCGCCGCCCTACCAGAAGGGTCGCCCACACCCTTTCGTCGTCGCGAACCGCCTCGTGCCCGCGTCCTATGTCAGCCTGCAATCCGCGCTGTCCTTCCACGGCTTGATCCCGGAGCACGTGCCGCACACCACCAGCGTCACCACCGGCCGGCCGGCGCGTTGGGATACCCCGCTCGGCGTCTTCATCTACCGCCACATCGATGTCGCGCTGTTCGATGATTACGCGCTCATCGAGGTCGAGTCGGGCCGGCGTGCCTACGTGGCGACGCCGGAGAAGGCGCTCCTCGACACCGTTTATCTTCAGCCCGGCGGCGACGATCCGGCGTCGTTGGGCGAGATGCGCCTGCAGAACCTCGATCGGCTGGACCCGGATCGCCTGACCGCCCTGGCCGAGCGCCTCGGCCGGCCCAAGCTGCGGCGCGCGGCGCGGCGGGTGGTCGAGCTGGCGCAGATCGAACAAGAGCATTACGAAGCACTATGAAAGCCTACCTCGCGGCCCTGGTGCACGAGCGCAGGTCGGACGCGCAGGGGCGCGGGCTGGTCCGGGAGTACCTGCAGGCCCGCATCCTCGAAGGGTTGCAGCGGGAAGGCGCGATGCGCCCGATCGCCTTTCACGGGGGCACGGCGCTGCGCTTCCTGTACCAGCTCCCGCGATTGTCCGAGGATCTCGATTTCGCGCTGGAACGACCCGAAGCGGGCTACGACTTCCGGGCCTGGCTGCGGGCGATCCAGAGCATGTTCCGCGCCGAAGGCTATGCGGTGGCGATCAAGGTCGACGATCGGCGGACCGTCCACAGCGCCTTCGTGCGCTTCCCCGGCCTCCTGCACGCGCTGGGCCTCTCGCCACATGCCGGCGAGGTCATCGCGGTGAAGATCGAGGTCGACACCCGGCCGCCCGCCGGGGCCGGGCTGGCCACCAGCATCGTGCGCCGCCACGTGCTGCTGCACCTTCAACATCACGACCGCGCGTCGCTCATGGCCGGCAAGCTGCACGCGGTGTTGCAGCGACCGTTCGTCAAAGGGCGCGACGTCTACGACCTCTTCTGGTACCTCACCGCAGCCCAATGGCCGGAGCCGAACCTCGTCCTGCTCAACCACGCGCTGGAGCAGACCGGCTGGGCGGGTCCCGCCGCAACGCCCGACAACTGGCCCGAGCAGGTGCTCGCTCGGCTGCGGTCCGCCAACTGGGCCGCGATCGCCGCCGACGTGCGGCCCTTCGCGGAACACCCGCAGGAGGTCGACGTGTTGACGTTTGAGAATTTGGAGCGAGTGCTGGGAAGTCGCCGTTCGCAGGGCGAGCGTGGGGCGAACGGCGACCCTGAAGCCGGCTGGAGGATTCAAGGCCTGTGAAGATCAACATCCTGGTGTCGTTCCTCAACCTCAAGACATCTTGTCCTTCAACCTCCCCCCCACGTTGACGCCTTCCGCTCCCGCCTACCTCCCGCTCATCCTCCGCGAGCGCTGCGTCCCCGACCAGCGCCGCGTCGACGTCGTCCTGGTCATCGACGCCTCGTCCAGCATGACCGAGCCCACCGCCCCCGGCCGCCCCAAGCTCGATGCCGCGCCGGAGGCGGAGGACCTGGCGGGCATCTACCGCGCGATCGCGGTGGCGATTTCCTGCCCGGCGGGCGCCTTCCGGGGCGGGCGGTAGGGTCGGTAGACACGGGGCGCCGCGGGACGAGCGCGTCCGAGGACGCGCCGCCCGGTCGAGATCGGTTGCCGGCCGGCAGCGGCCCGGGATCAGCCCGCGCCCATCCCCGCCCGCACCCGCTCGCCCAGCGCCGCCGCCGCGTCGGCCACCACGCTGGCCCAGTCCTTCGGCTTCGGCTGCAGGAACAGGCGCATCGTCGGGTACCAAGGGTTGTCGAGGCGCCCCAGGCCCCAGCGCCAATCCGGCGAGTAGCACAGCAGCACCCAGACGGGTTTCCCCAGCGCGCCGGCCAGGTGGATCACGCCGGTGTCGACGCCGATCACCAGGTCGAGCTGCGCGATCGCCGCCGCCGTGTCTGCCCAGTCGCGCAGGTCGGGGCTCAGGTCGTGGACCCGCTGGGGCGGGCTGAGGCGCTGGACGTCCGCTGCGCGCGGGCCGACTTGCAGGCTGTAGAACGCGGTGCCCGGCACCTCCAAGAGCGGCGTGAGCGCTTCGAGGTTGGCCGAGCGGTTGCGGTCGTTGCCCTGGCTCGGGCTGCCGGACCAGACCAGGCCGATCTTGAGCACCCGGTCCGGCGACGTCCCGCCGTCGCGGCGATCGCCCGCGTCGGACGCGAGGCCGCCGGCGGTGCCTCCCGCCGGCTCCGGCAGCCGCAGCGGGTGGTTCGCCGGCGGGTGGAGGTAGGGAATCGGCGCCGGGATGCTGTCCTGCGTCACGCCGAGGAAGCGCGGGGTGCTCATCAGCGGGCTGAAGACGTCGAACTCCGAGGCCGCGATCTCGCCGGTGGTCCGCAGGACGTCGTAGCCGGCCGCGGACTCGAAGAGGCGCAAGAGCGGCTCGGGCGCGACCAGGACGACGCGGCGGGCGCGCTTGGCGATCTCCGGCAGGAAGCGGATGAACTGGATCGCGTCGCCCGCGCCCTGCTCGGTGTGGACCAGGATCGACTTGCCGCTGATGTCCTCGCCCGCCCACTGCGGCTGGGGGCAGAGGAAGGGCAGGAAGCCCGGCGTCTGCCAGCGCCACTCGAACTCGGTCAGGCCGCGCGGCAGGTTGCCGGTGCGCATCAGGATCATGCCCATGTTCATGTGGGCGACCGGGAAGGTCGGCCGGATGGCGACCGCCCGCTCGTAGTGGGCGATCGCCTCGTCCAGCCGGTTCTGCGCCGCGAAGGCGTTGGCCAGGTCGTTCCAGACATCGGCGTTGTCGTCGCGCACCGCGATCGCTTCCTGGAAGGCGGCGATCGCGCCGTCGAAGTCGTCCTGGTCGCGCAGGGCGATGCCGCGGTTGTAGGCTTGGGCGAAGGGGTCGGGCGTGCCGGCGGGCGTGTCGGGTGACGCCCGCACCGGGCCGGCGGAGGTGGGTTCCAGCCGCTCGGGCGGCACCTCGGCCAGCGCGGCGTCCGGCAGGACGTAGGCGTGGGCCAGCTTCTCGTCGTTGAACTCCAGGATCTCCGGGAAGCGGATGTTCGGCAGCACCTGGACGGCGAAGATCTCCTGCACGCCCTCCTCGAAGCGCAGGAAGCCGACCGTGTGCCCGGTGCGCAGGTCCACCACCCACACCCCGCAAGTCCGCTCCTCCAGCCGCTCGACCAGCGGGATCCCGCTGAAGACCGCGGTCTCGCGCACCTGCGAGAGGCCGATGAAGGCCAGCGGCCCCCAGAAGTCCAGCCCGCGCGTGAAGCCGGGGAGCTGGGCGACGGTCAGCCAGGTGCGCAAGCGGAAGTCGTAGCGCGCCAGGCTGCCCTCGCCGGACTCCAGGAAGTACAGCTTGTCCTGGTACCAGCGCGGCGAATGCGGCATCGAGAGGCCGCGCAGGAGGATCTCGTTGGACTCGATGTCCATCAGCACGCCCCCGCGCGCCTTGTTGCCGCGCCAGCCGCCGGGGCTGTCGGTGGTGCCCAGGGCGGTGACGTACTTCGGGCGGCCGTCGACCATCGCCAGGCCGTTCAGGTGACAGCGGTCCTCCGGCGCGTAGGCGCTGACGAAGGGCGGCCGCCAGCGCGGGCTGAAGCTGTGCTCGATGTCCAGCGTGCACAGGCAGCAGAAGCGGGTGTTGATGATCCAGAGCACGTTGTCCTTGTCGTAGGCCATCTCGTGGACGTCGATGTCGCCGGTGACGTGGATCTCGCGCGGCAGGTAGCAGGCGTCGAACTTGCCGGGGGGTTCGAGCTTGCGCGCCAGGGCCGGCATGTTGCGCAGCGTCCATACGCTGCGCGCGCTGCCCAGCGCCAGGCGCGTGGCGTCGGCGGCGATGCCCATCGGCTTGTCGAAGGTGCGGAAATGCGTGTTGATCGACCCGCCGTCGTTGCGGACGAGGATCACCTTGCCGGCCTGATAGGTCGACACGACCAGGCTGATGCCGAGCTGGTTGAAGATGCCGGCCAGGTTGGTGGTGTAGACGCTGCGCAGGGGATCGCGCGCGGGGTCCGGCGCGACGGGGGAAGCGGCGGGCGCGTCCGGCGCGGCGGCGGACGGGTCTTGGGTCTGGGTCACCGGCCCGGCGTCGGCGTTGCTTCCGTTGGTCGAATCGCTCACGGGCGGGATGATACCTCAATCCGCCGCGCTGAGTCGAACCTTCGGGTTGGGCTGTCGTCGCGCGGCCTTTCGCCCAACCGCAAACCGCGTGTGGTATCATCTCGTCCAAAGTCTGGCTGGCCCGAGCGGAAGGAGGTTGGTGCGATGGTGGCGTCTCCCCGTCTTTCACGTTGGATCCCCCGCGGCGTCGGCCGCGTTTTGGCGGTGATCGGCCTGCTCGGCCTCACCTTCCTGGGGGCGGCCCGCGTTGGGGCGGATGAGGCCGCCCGCGCCGAGGTGGCCGAGCGGGCCCGCGGAGCCGCGCGCCCCGCCGAGGCCGGCATGGGCTTCGGCCCCAAGCGCTTGCCTTGGCTCGGCCCGGTGTCCACCGCGACGGGCGCCGCGTCCAAGCCCGCCGCCCCCGTCCCGCTCGGCCTGGATCAGGCGACGACCCTGTTGAGCGAGAACTTCGAGGGGACCTGGCCGAGCGGGAGCTGGCAGCTCCTGGACGAGAACGGCGCGACGGACGGCGAGTACCTCTGGTCGAACCGCTGCGCCGGCCACAACAGCAATCGCGGCGCCTGGGCCATCGGCGCCGGCGCCAACGGGAGCGGGCTTGCCTGCGGCGCCAACTACCCGGACGGCGCCAAGTCCGCGGCGATCTACGGCCCCATCGACCTGAGCCGCGCGACCGAGGCCAAACTCGAGTTCGCCTTCTGGGTCCATACCCATTGCCTCGGCACGAAATGCGCCGACTCGCACGCCGATGCCTTGTGGACGCTGGTGAGCGTGGACCCGAACGACCCTAACGGCTGGAACGGCGCCTGGCTCGCCGGCAACTGGCCGGCGGAGCCGCAGGCCGACCCCAACGGCTGGGCGCCCGCCTCGTACGACCTCAAAGACTACCTGGGGCGGTCGCAGGTATGGCTGGCGTTCTTCTTCGAGAGCAACGACGACGGGCTCACGCGGCCCGGCGGCGCCTATATCGACGACGTGCACCTGACCGCCACGCTGGCGAGCTGCCCGGCCGAGACCGCCCAGATCCGGTCGGTTACCCTCGATCGGAGCTGCTACGCGCCCGGCGCCCAGATCGGCGCCCTGGTCGATGTCGGCACCAGGCTCCCCTCGCAGAACGTCAGGGTCCAGGCGCTGCTGCTCAGCGGCGACATCGTCAAAGCCTCCACCGAAACCACCTTCACCGCCCCGGGCCAGCGCGTGCTCACCTTGACCGTCCCGGCGGACGCGGACACCGGCGACTTCTACCAGGTCTGGGCCAAGGTCTACGACGCCGCCTCCGACTGCCTCCAGGCCGATAAGCTGACCCCGCTGCGCATCGACCCCGCCTGCGGAACGGTGACGCCCGTCGTCTCACCCTCGCACACCCCCACGCCGTCGCCAACCGGCGCGCCCACGCACACGCCGACCCAGGCGCCCAGCCACACGCCGACGCCGCCGAGCTGCCCGATGGCGCGGCCCCAAGTCCCGCCGAGCTGCACCGGCCCCAACTTCGCCCGTGGTCCGCTCTTCGAGAAACCCTGGGGGCGCTGGGCCGAGTACAGCACGAGCGGCAGGGCGATCATCACCGACCGCGATGCCCTGGAAGGCTTCTATTCCGCCCGCTTCGAGGGGCCGATGGACCGCCCCGGCGACGAGCTGCTCCTGCAGCTCATCGAAATCCCGGCCGACGCCACCGCCGCCAGCTTCTGGGTCGGCCAGGTCGGCGGCGCCCCCCTGCGCCAGCCCTCCGCGCCGCCGGCCGGCGGGCAGGACTACTTCCGTGCCTCGCTGTACGACGCCACCCTGTCGACCGAGCTGGTGCGGCTATGGCAATTCGACCCCTTGTCGAGTTGCCCCCGGGACGCCTCGCACTACAACCTCAATCCATCCGACGTCGACCGCATCCGCGGGAAGCAGGTCATCCTGGCCTTCGAGCTGCGGAAAGCGACCGCGGCGGGCTGGGCGACCGATGTCGTGATCGACGACATCCACTTCCATGTGTGCTCGCCCTCGCCCCCCTGCCAGGTGGGGCGCGACAAGACCGCCAGCCCCGCGACCGTCCCGCCCGGCGGCGAGGTGACCGTGCTGCTCTCGCTCAGCGGCCAGGGCGGCGGCTGCGCCACCAGCCGCCGGCCGGCGGACGTGGTCGTCGTGATCGACCGCTCCGGCAGCATGAGCGGCCAGCCCTTCGCGGACGCCCAGACCGCCGCCAAGGCCTTCGTCGACCGGATGGACCTGTCGACCGATCAGGCCGGCCTGGTGTCGTTCTCGACCGCGGCGACGCTGGACCAGGAGCTGACCCAGGCCGCCGGCATGGTGCGGACCGCGATCGGCGGCCTCGCGGCCAGCGGCGACACCAACATCGCCGACGCGATCGCGATGGCGCAGGCCGAGCTGACCAGTCCCCGCCACCGCCCGGCGAACCAGCCGGTGCTGGTCCTGCTTTCCGACGGCCAACCGACCAGCGGTGGCGATCCAACCGCCGCCGCCACCGCCGCCAAGGCCGCCGGGACGCGGATCTTCACCATCGGCCTGGGCAGCGGTGTGGACCCCGACCTGATGCGCGCCCTCGCCTCGGCGCCGGGCGACTACTTTTTCGCGCCCGACTCCGGCCAGCTCGACGCGATCTACCAGCAGATCGCCGGCGCCATCGGCGGCGTCCCGGCGACCAACATCACCATCGTCGACCGCCTGTCGCCCCACGTGACGCTTGTGCCCGGCTCCTTCATCGGCTCACCGCCGCCCGAGCTCAGCCCGGACCAGCGCACGCTGACCTGGCGCATCCCGCGCCTGGGCCTCGAGACCCTCCAGTGGGGCTACCGGGTAAGGATGACCCAAACGGCCGGCACCTGGCCGACCAACGACTCGGCGACGGCGACCTACACGAACTCCAGCGGCCAGCCGGCCAGCCTGACCTTCCCGGTACCGCAGGTGACCGTGGTCGACGACAGGACCCATGCGCCGCAGGTGATCTGCCGCGACCACGACCGGGACCAGGGCGCGGTACCCTCCAACCCCAACGGCGAGGCCTGGTGGGACAGCCCGGACATTTGGGTGCGCCACCAGCGCGACGGCCAGACCACGCCCGAGCAGCCGCTGGCCGAC
Source organism: uncultured Anaerolineales bacterium (assembly GCA_964498575.1). Classification (GTDB taxonomy): domain Bacteria; phylum Chloroflexota; class Anaerolineae; order Epilineales; family Epilineaceae; genus CAZCJG01. The sequence goes on from CAZCJG010000072.1 coordinate 10,946, forward strand.
CAGACCAACTGGATCTACGTCCGCGTCCGGAACGTGGGCGACGCCACCGCCAGCGACATCACGGTCCGCGTGTACAGCGCGGCCGGCGCGGCCAACATCCGCTGGCCGGCGGATTGGCTACCCGAGATCGGAGCGACGACGATCGGCAGCCTGGCGGCGGGACAGGAGGCCGTGGTGTCGGTGCCCTGGACGCCTGGCCGGCACGGCCACCACTGCTTCCTGGTGCGCATCGAAGCGCCGGCCGACAAGATCATGCAGGACGGCTGGGTGCCCTTCGACAACAACATCTGCCAGCGCAACGTGCACATCCTGGACGCGCCGGCGAGCGCACCGGTGGGGACGCCGACGCCGTCGACCGCCGGCTTCGGCTTCGGGAACCGCAACCTGGGCTCGGGGATGGGCGGGGTCTCGGTGACTTCCAACGACATGCCGAGCACGGGGACCTGCACGCTGCGCTTCACCGATCCGGACCTGTTCCGGCGCTGGCAAGACGCGGGCGGCACGTTGACGGGCGGGCAGGTGATCCGCGGGACGACGTCGATCCGGGTGGACATCCAGCCGCAGGGCGCGGGCGCCGGCACGGGCCGGATGAACCTGGGCCTCGGCCGGATTCCGCTCCAGCCCGAAGAGAAGAGCGGGATCGAGCTCCAGGTGACCGGGCCGCCCGGCTCGCGGCCCCCGACGATCCACATCCGCCAGCAGCTCGACGGCCGAGATGTCGGCGGCAACATCCTCCGGCCGCCGGTAACCGGCGGTCCGATCTACCTGCCGATGGCCGCGAAGGAGGCGCCGGGCGGAGCCTAGACCACCAGCGGGCGGTTGAGCTCCGTGCGCCAGGTGGCCGGATCGAGGCCGGACTCCGGTCCGGTGAGATAGACTTCCCACAGCCCCGGCGCCTGGGTGTGCCCCTCGGCGGTGATCCAGGCCATGAGCTCACCCCAAGCCGAGCCGAGCCCCTCGTAGGGGCCGTGGTACACCGTCCGTGCCACCGTCGCCGCCGGCAGCAGGCCCGCCTCCACCCGGCCGGCGGGGGTGACCGGTGCATCGACGGGCAGGCAAATCTCGAAGTCGAAGATCTCCGGGTCCATCCGGAGATGGTGCGTAAACCACGGCCCGCTGGGCGTGACGCCCTGTTCGGCGAGCGTGGCCATCAGCTCCTGCAAGCCCGGCCCCATGACGTGCTGGATCTCGGCGCGCGGGATGGTCAGGCGGATGAGGGCGGTCGGCTGGGCGGCGGATTGGGTGATGTGGGGGGTGTCGAGCATGACGGTCTCCTTGTGGATCGCTGGGATGTGGATGGTGGGCATCGGTCGCGCACTGCCGGTAAGAACCGATGTCCTGGCAATTCTAGCACATTTGTTCTGATCTCGCAACTTGGAAACGCACCCCCAGGAGATGGACAAGGTCAGGCCTGGATTACCGGATGGGCAGGAAAACCACGACCTTGGCTCTGACCTCATCCTCCAGCATGCATTCCGCGATCAACGTGATATCGTCGATGGCCGACCAGTCGGAGCATCGATCGTCATCCGGGCGCCGCGGCGTGCCAGAAGCTCATCCCGCGAGACACGCGGTTGCTGAGCCTCGATCTTCTCCCGCAGTGCCTTGGCTTCGTCTTCGCGCCGCTTCAGATACTCCCGCACTTCGTCCCGGTGTCGGAGGTAGTAAGCCAGGACGGCATGGACGTCGGCCAGCACCAGCGTATCGTAGGCGCGAACCATGTCCTCCGGGGCCATGCCATTCTCATACTGCCCGACGACCACGTCGAGCATGATGCGGCTGTTGCCGACGCGGATAGCGCCCCCTTCGTCCATCCGGAGCGGGGGAAGCTCGGCTTGAAGCGAGAGTCCCTTTGTCAGGCTTGCCATCGGTCACCTCGGATGCAATGCTGAAACCGCTGTTATTCTACAGCCACTGGCACCCGGCCGCGAACATGGTTAGCGCACCGGCCGCCCATGAAGGGGTCGGGCTGTCAGCAGCCGGTGACTTCCTACCCCGCGCCGATGCTCAATGCCTCCGCCCCTTCCCCCGCCGCCCGCCACCCCCAACCCGCCGCCAGCCCGCCGCCCAGCACGGCGACGACGACCGCGAGCCGATGGGTGGGGATCACGCCGAAGGCCCACAGTGGGAAGGGCAGCCAGCAGGAAGGGGGAGAAGAACAGGCCGGCGAAGTCGCTCAGCTTGCCGGTCAAAGCGGAGGGCCAGGCGGATTTCAGGATGTGGTTGTTGACCACGAGGAGGGCGATGGCCGCCCAGGTGGCGGGGTGGCGGAAGCAGGCGAGGGGGCGGGAGGTCACGCCGCGTCGGCCATGAACATCGCGGGGCGGACTGAGATGATGGGGATTGCTTCGGCAAGGGGGGGCGTGTATGCCGAGAGAACCAAGAACCCCCGCAGGGGATCCCGCAGGAGCAAGTCGAGAACCAAGTCGCGCGTGTCCGCTGAGAGCTGCGATAATCCAGTCAGTGGGAAGCTGCGGGGACCGAGCTCCGTCTGCTGGGCCAGGATGGAGTAGTCGAACAAAGTCAAGCCGACCACCCGCTGTGAAGCCTTGTCGATGCGCAAGAGAATGTGTTCGGTCAGCTCGATGCCCGTGGCCAGCTCGCCCGGCGCGAATGAGATGTACAGCGTATCGCTTGGTTCATCGTAGTTGAAGACTGGATCTGCCATGATGTCATCCGATCTCCTTCTGGAAAGCCGTCACGATGTAGTTGTTGGGTATCGGTTTGCCATCCTCGTCTTCGGTAAAACGAAATAGCACAAAGACGACGATGTGTGTATTATGACCAACCAAGTTGTCGAAGGGCTTGCTGTATCGATACTTCTGTGGGATGAGATCATTCTGCTTGCGTTGTCCAACTCGAATGGCATCCTTTAGATGTTCCTCATACATGATCATCTCAGGATGGTTGATGGAGGCGATGATGTGCTCCCATCGCTCCTGGGTCAAGTAAATATCATGCCCGTAGCGATCCCGAAGGGCCCAACGTATCGCAGATCCCATGTTCCTGCTCCCCCTGCCGGCCATGATGTGATCGCGCAGGTGCCAATTGTACCACAGTCGCACATGCACTATGATTGACCCGCCCCACTCAATTCATCACCAGGAGTCCCTCCTTGCTACCCGTCATCCAGCTCACCGGCTCGCCCTACCAGCAGGGCCGCATCCACGGCCAGGCCCTGCGCGAGCGCATCCGGCACAACCTCGCCGCGTACTTCGCGCGCTTCCGCTTCGAGGGCGGGCTCGACCGCGAGGGCGTGCTGGCCATCGCCGAACCTTATTGGGCCGCGCTCCAGGTGGAGCACCCGGACTACGCCGCCGGCGTCCGGGGCGTCGCCGAAGGCTCGGGCGAGGACCTGCTGCCGATCGTCGCGCTGAACATCCGCTACGAGATCCTCTACCACCTCTTCGCCGCCCAGGCCAAGCTGTTCAGCCTCCAGACCAGGCTGCTCGCCGCCCAGGTCGCCGGCGGAGGCGCCTCCGCCATCTTCCCGCCCACGGGCCCGCGCGCCGACGGCTGCTCCGCCTTCGCCGTCCAGCCCGGCGCCTCGGCCAGCGGGCATCTCCTGCTTGGCCAGAACTGGGACTGGTATCCCGAGGTGCTGGGCGCCGTGCTGCACGCCCGCGACGAGGGCATGGAGAGCCTATGCTTCACCGAGGCGGGCATCGTCGGCGGCAAGATCGGGCTGAACTCGGCCGGGCTGGGGCTGGCGATCAACGGCCTGATCTCCGAGGGCGACGACGTCGAGCACATCGCCACGCCCTTCCACGTGCGCTGCCACGCCATCCTGCGCCAGCGCACGCTCGACGCGGCGGTGGCGATCGTGCGCGAGGGCGACCGGACCTGTTCGGCCAACTTCCTCATCGCCCAGGCCCCGGACCAGGTGCTCGACGTCGAAGCCGCGCCGCGCGCGACGCGGGCCATCGCGCCGGAACGGGGCGTGATCGCGCATACCAACCACTTTCTGGACCCCGGCGGCATGGGCGTCGCCGAGCCGGACACCGAGACGCGCCCCTTCTCGCGGAGCCGCCTCGATCGCTGCCAGCGGCTGCTCGTGGATCATGCGGGGGGGATCACCGTGGACGACGCGATGGCCTTCCTGCGCGACCACGAGGACTATCCGCAGTCGCTCTGCCGCCACCCCGACGCCCGCCGACCCGAGACCAAACAGTCCGCGACCGTGACCTCGGTGCTGATGGACCTACACGAGGGCGCGATGTGGATCAGCGACGGCCCACCCTGCACCAGCCCGTATCAGGCGCTGCGCCTGTAGCTCTTCTGTCGCTTCAGTTGGACTCATTGATCGCTTCTCTGAACTCGCTTTTCGCAACCCTGGAGCACGAGACCGCATGATCAAACGCATCCTGGTCACCGGCGGGGCCGGCTTTCTGGGCAGCCACCTCTGCGATCGGCTGGTCGACGCCGGGCACGACGTGATCTGCCTGGACAACTTCTTCACCAGCCAGAAGTCCAACGTCGAGCACCTGCTCGGCCGGCCGAACTTCGAGCTGATCCGCCACGACGTCACCCACCCGATGTACTTCGAGGTCGACGAGATCTACAACCTGGCCTGCCCGGCT
>CAZCJG010000073.1:0-11422 GCA_964498575.1 uncultured Anaerolineales bacterium
GGATCGGCGGCGCGATGTCGGCGTTGACCGACCTGCAGCAGCAGGTGATCGCGCTGCGCTTCGGCGCCGGGTTGTCGCTGGCGGAAACCGCCGAGATCATGCAACGCTCGCAGAACGCGGTGAAGAACCTGCAGCACAACGCGCTGGCCGCGCTGCGGCGGCGCCTGGTGCCGGACGAGGTCCTGGGATGAACGCGCTGCTCGCGGATGCCCTGCAGGACTGCCTCGAACGCGTCGAGGCGGGCGAGCCGGCCGACGCGGCCCTGGCGCGGCATGGCGCGCTGGCGGCCGAGCTGCGGCCGCTGGTGCTGGCGGCGATGCTGGTCCGCGAGCACCGGCCGCTGCCCACGCCGGGCTTCCGCGCCCGCGTGCAGGTGGCCCTGGCCAACGCCGAGCTCGACGTGGCGGGCGACATCGCCGCCGCTCGACCGGCCGCGCCCCACCGCCCCGCCTGGCGCCTGCTCGCGGTGCGGCTCGGCGCGGTGCTGGCGGCGGTGGCGATGTTGGCGGGCGGCGTGGTGGTCGCTTCGGCCAACAGCCGGCCCGGCGACCTGCTCTACCCGGTCCGCCGGGGCGTCGAGCAGGCGCGCGAGGCGGCGGTCGAGGCGCTGATGCCGGTGGTGACCGGCGTGCAGGCGCCGCGCACTGCCGACGAAGCGCCGGTGCGCGCGCCGACCCAGGCCGCGTCGCTGGCGCCAAGCCGGGCCGGCAACCACGGGACGGTCCGCGACGGCTCGAACGCGGCGCAGGCCGACAGCAACGACGCGCCGAGCGGTGATTCGGACCCGGGCGCCGACACGCCGGCCCGGCCCCGCCAGCGCCCGGCCCCGGAGCGGCGCGACGAGGACGAGGCATCCCCGCCCGAGGTCGCGGCGATCGCCCAGGAGTCGCCGGCCGCGCCGACCGCCCTGCCGACGCTGACCGCCGAAGCCCAATCGGTAGCGGCCGCCCCGGAGCCGACGGCCTCGCTCGGCCCGGTCGCTCGCCCGCCTACCCGCCCCGACCCCGGCCAGGTGCCCGAGTCGCCCCCCACGCCGCAGACGGCGCATGTCGGGCCGACCGTCGTACCGGCGCCGGTCGAGGTGATCCCCATGCCCGAGATGCGGCGCTCGGGCAACCCGGATCGCGGCGGCATCGCCGGGATGACGGCTCGCGAGGACGGCTCGCCGCGCGAGGGGGTCAAGCTCTACCTGTACCCATCATGGTCCGGCGGCCGGGGGCGACCCTGGGAAGACGCGCGCACCGGCGACGATGGTCGCTATCAGTTCAACGACCTCCGGCCGGGGTCCTATCTCATCCTGGCGGGTTACACCAGCCGGCGCGGCAACCCGGTGTGGCGCTGGTACCCGAATGCGACCGACCCCGACAACTCCGAGGAGGTCACGGTGATCGCCGGCTACGTGCGCGACGCGATCGACTTCCGCTTCGAGCGCCTGCCCTGGACGACCGTGCCGATCCCGCTCCCGATCCCCTGGCCCAGGGGCGGGTCCTGAGGGGCGCGCCGGGCACGTCGATCCTCGGGCCTCGCGTGACGCGCGCGGACTGATTCTGGCGCGGCAAGCCCGGTCCGCGTGAATTCCCGAGTCGCACGACAGCCTCATCCGGCGCAACCCGAGCCGGCCTCGCCGCGTACAGCAGGCACTACGGACCGATCGGGACGAGGAGGCCTTGTTGTGAGCATGCGGTGCCGGATGATTGTCGGATGGGGGCTGGCGCTCGTGGCGTCGGTCCTCGTCCTCGGCGCGCCGGCTGCGCCGGTCCACGCCCAGGGCGGAGCGCCGCGGGTGCCCGAGGTGCGCATCGACGGGCCGATCACCACCTTGACCGCGGACTACGTCGACCGCGCGCTGAGCACCGCCGAGCGCCAGCAAGCCGCGGCCTTCCTGATCGAGCTCGATACCCCCGGCGGCAGCGTCGACGCGATGCTGGAGATCGCCGGGCGCCTGCTCAACGCGCGGGTGCCGGTAGTGGTGTGGGTGGGACCGGAAGGCGCGCAGGCGGCGTCGGCGGGGACCTTCGTCGTGCTGGCCGCGCATGCCGCCGGCATGGCCCCGCGCACGACCATCGGCGCGGCCAGCCCGGTCGGGCCGAGCGGGGAGGACCTGCCGGAGACGATGGGCCGCAAGGTGACCGAGGACCTGGCCGCCACCGCGCGCACCTACAGCGACCGCCGCGGCGCGAAGGCCAGCGCCTGGGCCGAGAAGGCGGTGCGCGACGCCGCCAGCGCGACCTCCGACGAGGCCTTGGCGCTGGGCGTGATCGACGCCATCGCCGCCAGCCCGCGCGCGCTGCTCGACGAGGTCGACGGCGAGCGGGTGACCGTGGGCGGGGAGGCGGCGGTGCTGGAGACCGCGGGGGCCGTCATCGAGCCCGTCGAGCCGAGCCTGGCCGAGCGGCTGCTGGACTGGCTGGCGCACCCGGCGGTCGCCCTGCTCCTGTTGACCCTCGGCGTCAACGCGATCTTGATCGAGCTGTCGCATCCCGGCGGCGCCGTCGCGGGCATCGTCGGCGTGGTCGCGATTGCGCTGGGGTTGTACAGCCTGGGCGTGCTGGAGGCCAACTGGATCGGGCTGGTGCTGATGGCGGCGGCGATGGCGCTGTTCATCGTCGACGTCAAGGCGCACTCGCTCGGCCTGCTGAGCGCGGCGGGGATCGGGCTGTTCATCGCGGGGGGGATCGTCCTGTTTTCCGGCGGCCGCTTCGGGATCCCGTGGCTGGCGATCATCGGGCTGGCGATCGGCACCGGGCTGTTCTTCGCCTTCATCGTCGGCGCGGCGGCGCGCGCGCTGGCGCGGCCGCCGGCGAGCGGCGCCGAGGCGCTGGTCGGGCAGTCGGCCGAGGTCCGGCGCGCCCTGTCGCCGCGCGGCACGGTGTTCGTCGCCGGCGAATGGTGGGACGCCGCGCTGGACGACCCGGCCCTCGGCCCGGTGCCGGTCGGCGCCCAAGTGCGCATCGTCCAGCGCGACGGCTACACTTTGCGCGTGCTGCCGGAAGCGGCGGGCGAGGCGGGGGGCGTCGCCCCGGGCCCCGGGCATCCCGCCCGGGCGTGACGGCAGCCGGCCCGACAAGGCGTGAACCCGGTGCGAGCGTGTCGCCGCCGGTGTTCCGGATACTGACCAAGCAAGGAGAAAACCGTGCCCCAGATCTTTTCGTCGATGCTTTGCCTCGTCGTCCCGATCCTGATCTTCGCCTTCGTCGTCTTCGCTGCCGCGATTCGCATCCTGCAGGAGTACGAGCGCGGCGTGGTGTTCCGCCTAGGGCGCCTGGCCAAGGTCTGCGGCCCGGGCGTGCAGTTCCTGATCCCCTTCATCGACCGGATGCAAAAGGTCGACATCCGCGTGGTGACGCTGGACGTGCCGAGCCAGGAGGCGATCAGCCGCGACAACGTGACCGTGAAGGTCAACGCGGTGGTGTACTATCGAATCATCGACCCCGGCGCGGCGATCGTCAACGTGGAGGACTTCCGCCGCGCGACCTGGCAGATCGCCCAGACCAGCTTGCGCAACGTGATCGGGCAGAGCGAGCTCGACGAGATCCTGGCCGAGCGCGAGCAGATCAACCAGCGCTTGCAGATCATCATCGACGAGGCGACCGAGCCCTGGGGGGTCAAGGTGTCGACGGTCGAGATCAAGGACGTCGAGCTGCCGCCGGACATGAAGCGCGCGATGGCACGCCAGGCCGAGGCCGAGCGCGAGCGGCGCAGCAAGATCATCGCCGCCGAGGGTGAGGCCCAGGCCGCCGAGCGCCTGGTGCACGCCGCGCAGTTGATCCAGACCGCCCCGGCCGCCCTGCAACTGCGCTACCTGCAAACCCTGGTCGAGATCGCCGCCGAGAACAGCTCGACCGTGGTCTTCCCGGTGCCGATCGACTTCCTGTCCGTGCTGATGGACCGGCTGGGCGGGGGGCGGCCGGCGGCGCCCACCGGCGGCGAGCCGCCGGTGGGCTAAGGGGGTCAACCGGATCGTCGCCGGGTCGGTGATCGCCTGGGGGCGGTCACCGCCGGCCTCAGGGATCACCCACCGCCGTGGTGATCGGGGTCGCCGCCCGCAGCGCCGCCGCTGGGCGGCTGGGCTTGCGGTCGGGATGGGAAAGGGCGCCGCGCGAACGGACAAGCTGTGAAGGTGGACATCGCCTGCATCTCCTGAAGTGCAGGGCGGCAAGCGTGGATCGTCAGGCGCGGGCAGTGTACGGGGCGGGGCTGACATGGGCGCGACACATGGATCACGCGGCGGTCACACGGGGTGCGGCGCCGCGGCACAGTAATTTGACGGCTGCGGGGCCGCCCCTTACACTCCGCGCCATCGAGACGGCCCGCTCGGCGGCACGGACATCCCGCCTGCGCGACATGGAAGTGAGATCATGGGTTCGATCAACGTTCGGAAGGTGGTCCTGGCCGGCCTCGTGGCCGGGATCATCCTGCTGGTCATCGACGTCGCCACCGGCGCCACGCTGTTCAGTACCCCTATGGAGGAGGCACTCGCGGCCCGCAACCTCGACATGGCGGCGCTCGAGGGCGCCGTGCCGGTGTTCCTCGTGATGGACCTCTTGTACGGCCTCTTGACGGCGTTTGTGTACGCCGCCATCCGGCCCCGCTTCGGCGCCGGCCCAAAGTCCGGGCTGCTCGCCGGGTTCATCGTGTGGGCGTCTTCGGCGCTCAATCACGTCAACTTTAGCGCGATGGGCTTCCTCCCGACGTCGCTGACCGCGATGACGCTCGCGGTCTGGCTGGTGGCACTGCTCATCGCCGGGTACGTCGCGGGGCGGCTCTATTCGGAGTAGCACGGAGCCGTTTGGCAGGCGACAGTCGCACCATTCATCCCCATGGACTCGTCGCTGCCCGCCGCTCTCGTCTCCAACTTTACAACGTATGGAGGCCGCAAATTTCCGATGTTGACTCCCCCAATCCGGAAAGTCCTCTCGTTGCGGCGGCCCTGGCCTGTTCCGAACAGGACGATCCCGCCCGTTACCGTGCCCTGCACGAGCAGGCCATCGCTGTCCTCGCGGAGTGTCTGCCCGCATGCGAAGCAGACCTCACCCGCGTCCTGCGGCGGCTGGCCGACCAGCGGATGCGCTGGGCGACCCGCAAGCTCGACCCCGGCACGCACCGTCCTCTTCCTCCTGACGCGCGAGGGCGTGTCGGCGCGGCACTGTCCCGTCGATCCCAACATCGTGGCGGACAGCTCGATCGTGCCCGGGAGATCCAGCCGGCTCTTGTCGCCGGGCATCCGGCGCCGCTTACACGAGGCGCTGCCGGCGGGCCTGGCGGTGGGCTACAACGGCGCGCGGCTGCGCCATGCCGAGGCCGAGGCGGCAATGGTCTCTCGCTCCTGGAGTCGGTCGGCGCAGTCGACAAGGTGCTCCTCCAATTGGAGCGAGAGACCGAGGACGAAGAGGAGGACGACGCTGATCCAATTCCAATTGGGGTATGATTGGGGTACGGCCGGTGCGAGGCCGTCCAGCCCGTTCGCACTCGACCACGATTTGCGTTCGATTTGCAGAGGGAAAATATATAGCGAGGATGCATGGGAGTCGAACCCACCAGCGCCGGCTCCCGCCGCCGCTCACCGATTTTGAAGACCGGGGAGGCCACCGGGCCCCATCCATCCCCATGTCGGGCGATCCGTCGTCGGCCGCTCGCCCCTTGCGGCTATGATGCCCTCACGGCTGTTGTGCGCTCGCGGGACCTCCCGGCGGCCGCGGCTAGTTTTCCTTGGCCTCGGGCAGGATCAGCGACACGCTCTGGTTGACGTCGAACTGGTTGGCGTAGACGCCGCGGCGGATGTTGATCACCCGGCCGTTGCGGTCGATGAGATAGGTCGTCGGGTAGCTGAACACGCGGTAGAGGTCGGCGACCTGGCTGTTCAGGTCCAGCGCGACCGGGAAGGTCAGGCTGTGCTGGTCGAGAAAAGGCTGGACCACTGAGCTTTGCTCCGCGACGTTGACGCCGAGCACGACCAGCCCCTTGTCGGCGTGCGCGGTGTGGGCGGACTCCAGGTAAGGCATCTCCACCTGGCAGGGCCGGCACCAGGTGGCCCAGAAGTTCAGGATCACCGGCTGGCCCGCGAAGTCCGACAGCTTGATCGTCCCCCCGTCCGGCGTGTCGAGCGTGAAGTCCGGCGCCGGCTCGCCCAGGCTGGCCCGCCCCGGCTCGACGATGCCCGAGGAGATCCCGGCGGTGTCGGGCGGCGCGAGCGGCGTCGGGGGAGGGAACGACAACTGGGACAAGTCCACCGTCGCTCCCGGCGCAACGGGATCGGCGGCCGGTTGCGTCTCATCGCCCAACCCCCCCCTTGCGCCCACCATGATCCCGGCGCCCAGCGCGCCGAGGGCGATCACAGCCAGCGCCACCGCCAGCCAGGCACCGCGCGACGGTTGGTCGGTCGGTCGGTCGATCATGGCGTGGGGACCCCCTGCGCGGGCGCGTCGCCGGGCGGGCCGCCAGCCGGTGCGGCATCAGTCGGCGCGACGCCCGCGGGCGCCGCGCCACCCGGTACGGCACCGGGCGCGGCCGCCGGCGACTTGAGCTTGTCGGGGTCGTAGAAGTTGATGAGGAGCAGGTTCTGGGCCTGCAAGCGCTCCCACTCCTTGGCCAGCCAGGCCTGGACGATGGCGTCGCGCTTGGATTGGTCGGTTTCGTCCGCCATCAGCTTGGTCTGGACGTAGAAGCTGGTCGTGCGGCTGTCCTCGAACCAGCGCCGCAGGTCGTCGCGCGTCACGCCGTTGGTCGCCAGCTCGGCGTCCAGCCGGGCGTCCGAGGTGCCGACGCGCTGGACGAAGCCGCTGATCAGGTCGTCGACCGGCCCCGTCGGCGGCGCCAGGCCCTCGCGCTGCACGGCCTGGCGCATCAGGATCTGGTCGATCTGGCGCTTGAGCAGGCGCACCTGGTAGGTGAGGATCGCCTGATCGGTGTAGGCCGGCACCTCGTCGCCGCTGAGCGTGCCGAGGGCGCGCGCCATGCGCACCGCGGTCTCGAGCTGCGCCATCGTGTACGGCTCGTTGTTGACGAAGGCGATCGGCTGGTCGCGCGGATAGTCGCTGTTGATCGGCCCCGGCCAGATCGATGCGGCCGCCCCTCCCCCGCCCGGAGCGGCGGGCGCCGCCCCGCCGGGCGCCGCGGCGGCCGCGGGAACGCCGGCCGCGCCCGGCGCGGTGGTCGCGCTGCGCGAACGCGCGACGAAGAAGGCCGACAGGCCGGCGACGATGATCAGGCCGAACAGGCCGCCGGCGACCAGCACCGGCAGCAGGCTGGTTCGCCCGGCCGCGGCGGCCGGCTTGGCGGTGCCGGAGCGTGCCGGCCGCGCGGACGCGTCGCGCCCTTTCTTGTCCTGGCCCGGCGGCTTGGCGGGCGGCTCGCCGGGCTTGGGTCGGGTCTCGATTCGGATCAACGGCATGGTGGATCAATGCTCCCAGGCGGAGATGGGGCGGGTCTGGATCAAGCTGGGCTAGAATTATATCCATGTTTCACGGCGGCGGCGGTTGGTGGGCCTATATCAGGTTCGACGAGACGCGGGATTCCGGGCGGATCGACCGGCAGCTCCTGGCGCGCGTGGCGCCCTGGGTGCGGCCCTACACCTGGCAGACGGCGGTCATGCTGGTGCTCCTGCTCATCATCGCGCTGATCGAGCTCGTGCCGCCGCTGCTCTACGGCGCCTTGATCGACGGGCTGACCAAGGGCACGATGACGATCCCGAAGCTCAACCTGATGGCGCTGGCCCTGCTCGGCGTGCCGATCACCAGCAGCCTGCTCGGCGTCGGCCAGCGCTACCTCTCGGCCACGATCGGCGAGGGGCTGATCTACGACCTGCGCGTCGCGATGTACCGCCACATGCAGCAGATGGGCCTGCGCTTCTTCACCGAGACCAAGACCGGCGACATCATCTCACGCTTCGCCAGCGACGTGGTCGACGCCCAGGGCGCGGTGACCAACACCATCCCCAACCTGCTGACCAATGTGCTGACCCTGGTCACCACGCTGGCGATCATGATCAAGCTGGACTGGCGGCTGACCCTGGTGGCCGTGCTCGCCCTGCCGCTCTTCCTCCTGCCCACCCGCCGCGTCGGGCGGGTGCTGCGCCAGATCCGCCGCGAGGCCGCCGGCCACGACGCGCGGATGAGCAGCCAAGTGCAGGAGACCCTGGGCGTCAGCGGCGCGCTCCTGATCCGCACCTTCGGCCGCGGCCGGTCCGAAGTCGCCCGCTTCGGCGAGGCCGCCGGCGCCGTGCGCGACATCGGCATCCGGCGCGCGGTGGTCGGGCGCTGGTTCTTCTTCGGCCTGGGCGTGGCCGGGGCCATCGGCACCGCGCTGATGTACTGGACCGGCGGCTATCTGGTGCTCGAGGAGGGCATGCAGATCGGCCTGATCGTCACCTTCGCCGCCTACGTCAACCGCCTCTACGGCCCGGTCTCCGGCCTCTCGAACCTCCAGGTCGAGTTCATGACCTCGCTGGTCAGCTTCGAGCGGGTCTTCGAGTACCTCGACCTGCCGATCGAGATCGACGAGCGCCCCGACGCGCTGCGGCTGGACCACGTCGACGGCCGGCTGACGCTGGACGACGTCTGGTTCGGCTACCGCGCCACGCCGCCGGTGCTGGGGGGGGCGGCCGGAGATCCCGCGGGGGTCGCCGAGGCCGGAGCGGAGCTCGTCGAGGGCGATGCGGGTCCCGCTAGCGGCAACGGCGCCGCGTCCGCGCATGGCCGCACCTGGTCGCTGCAAGCGATCGACGCGGTGATCGAGCCGGGCCAGCTCGTCGCGCTGGTCGGGCCCAGCGGCGCGGGCAAGACCACGGTGGGCTACCTGGTCGCCCGCCTCTACGACCCCAGCCGCGGGCGGATCACGCTGGACGGGCACGACCTGCGCGCGCTCACGCTGGACACGCTGGCGCGGCACATCGGCATGGTCACCCAGGAAGCCTTCCTCTTCCACGACACGATCCGCGCCAACCTGGCCTTCGCCCGGCCGGAGGCCAGCGCGGAGGAGCTCCGGGAGGCCTGCCGCGCGGCCAACATCGATGACTTCATCCAGAGCCTGCCGGAGGGCTACGACACCCTGGTCGGCGAGCGCGGCTACCGGCTATCCGGCGGCGAGAAGCAGCGCCTGGCCCTGGCGCGGGTGATCCTGAAGAACCCGCAGGTGATCGTGCTCGACGAGGCGACCAGCCACCTGGACAGCCAGAACGAGGCGCTGATCCAGGAAGCCCTGGAGCGCGTGATGCGGGGCCGCACCAGCCTGGTCATCGCCCACCGCCTGTCGACCATCCTCGCCGCCGACCAGATCCTGGTGATGCAAGCCGGCCGCGTGCTCGAGCGCGGCACCCACCCCGAGCTGCTGGCGCGGGGCGGCCTCTACGCCGAGCTGTTCGAGACGCAGTTCCGGCCGGTCGAGGCGGGGGTGGAGGCATAGCTCGACATGGGTTGCGACCCTCATCGTTTCGGTCAGGAGCGAGATGGAAATCACCACGGAGACACAGAGAGCACAGAGCCATTCTCTCTGTGCCTCCGTGTCTCTGTGGTCGCTTCGCTCGCGCCCGACCGAATCCGCCATCCTGGCCCCGGGATGCAAGCCGAAAGTTGGTCGCGCCGCCCCCGCGCGCTATACTGTCGCGCCGAAAATCCAGCCGAAGTTCGAGATCCCAGGAGAAAACATACGTGGCGAACAGCAAATCCGCCGAAAAGCGCGCCCGACAGTCCGTCGCCGCCGCCCAGCGCAATCGCTGGTACCGCAGCCGCTACCGCACCTTTGTCAAGCGCACGCGCGCCCAGGTCGACAAAGGCGAGATCGACAACGCGCGCGAGTCCGCCCGCAAGGCCGGCCAGGCGCTGGACGTCGCGGTCCAGAAGGGCGTGATCCACAAGAACACCGCCGCGCGCACCAAGAGCCGCCTGGCGCACGCGATCAACAAGCTCGAGGCGCGGGAAGCCTAAGCGACGCCACCCTCCCGCACGAAGCGCCTCCATGAAGCACCAGCCGACCGCACCCCTGCTCGCCACCATCCCCGCCCGCCCCGCCCGCTCCGGGTGGTCCCTGCGCATCCTGTTCCTGCTGCTGTTCGGCGGCCTGATCCTGGCCGGCGGGACGGTGGCCGTGCTGGTCACCTACGCCGTGCGCGATCTGGCGCTGGGCAAGCCGCCGCCACAGCCCCAGGTCGAGGTCGCGCCCGACACCCCCGCGCAAGTCGTCGTCCCCGCCGCGATCGCGACGCCGGATCCGCTGGCCGGGGCGGTCAACGTCTGGGACAAGCAGGGGCCGGTGTACATCCTCTTGCTCGGGCTGGACGCGGACGACTGCGGCCGGTCGACCGGCGAGGGCCAGCGCACCGACACGATGATCCTGGTGCGGGTCGACCCGGCGACGGAGCAGGTGTCGATGCTGTCGATCCCGCGCGACCTCTTGGTCTACATCGGCACGGATCAGAACGGCAACAACCACGGCTCGCAGAAGATCACCACCGCCAACGTCTACGGCACGATTTACGAAAACGGCGAGCCGGTGCCACACAGCGGGCCGGCGCTGGTCAAGAAGGTGATCCAGACCAACCTGGGCTTGCCGGTCCACCGCTACATCCGGGTGGACTTCCAGGGCTTCAAGAAAATCGTCGACGCGCTCGACGGTGTCGAGATCGACGTCCCGCCCTCGCCGGGCAATCCCGAGGTCGGCCTGTACGACGACAACTACCCGGATGGCCAATGCGGGACGATGGTGATCTCGTTCAAGCCGGGCAAGCAGGAGATGGATGGCGAGCACGCGCTGCAGTACGCGCGGTCGCGCTACTCGACCAGCGACTTCGACCGCTCGCGGCGCCAGATGCAGGTGTTGATGGCGATCCGCGACAAGGCGACCAGCCTGGGGGTGATCCTGGACCTGCCGGACCTGATCCCGGCGGTGATGGACACGGTCGACACCGACCTGACCCCCGACGAGATCCTGTCGCTGGCGCGCATCGCGCGCGGCATCGACGGCGACAAGGTCGCCCGGCTCCAGATCGACAACCAGGTGGCCGACAGCGATCGGGTGATGATCGGCGACGGCGAGCAATGGGTCCTGCGCCTGCGCCAGGATGCCTACGACGAGATCAAGGCCCAGTTCTTCGACCCCACGCTTATCCCGACGCCGACCCCACCCCCCCCCCAGGCCGCCGAGGACAGCGCCGCGGGCGCCGGGACCGCGCCAAGCCCATGATCACCAAACCCTTGAGGATGAGGAGTCCCCGGCGGCTGGGTTTGACCCCATTCCGCTCTTCATGATATGCTGATTCGATTTTACACGGGACGCGGGCCGAGCATCCGGTCGGCGTTGGGAAGGGAACCAAGACCATGTCCGAGAACGTGAACGAGCCGGCCGAGGCCGCGACCGACGCCACCGCAGCTTCCATCGAGCCGACCGACGCCGCCGTCGATCCGAGCGTGCCGGCCGAGGCCGCGACCGA